>JBDTXA010000009.1:0-53098 GCA_040006415.1 Rhodanobacter sp. | reverse complement strand
GCCTGCATCATGCCGTACTCGATGCCGTTGTGGACCATCTTGACGAAGTGGCCGGAGCCGACCGGGCCGACGTGGCCCCAGCCTTGGGCCTTGCCTGGCGCCAGCGTCTGGAAAATCGGCTTCAACTTGCCGACGGCCTTCTTGTCGCCGCCGATCATCATGCTGTAGCCCTCCTTCAGACCCCACACGCCGCCGCTGGTGCCGCAGTCGACGTAGTTGAGTCCGGCTTCGTCATAGCTGGCGGCGCGACGCAGGGTGTCCTTGTAGTTGGAGTTGCCGCCGTCGATCACGATATCGCCTCTGCCCAGCAACTCTTTTAGCGCATCGACGGTGTCGTCTGTGATCTTGCCCGAAGGCACCATGATCCAAACCACCCGCGGCGTCGGCAGCGCGGCGACCAGGGCTTCAAGCGAGGCGGCAGCACCACCCTTCTTGCGCTTCAGCGCCTGACGCGCGGCGGCATTCGGATCGTAGCCAGTGACTTTGTGACCACCCTTGATCAGGCGCTGCGCCATGTTGGCGCCCATCTTTCCGAGTCCGACCATGCCAAGTTCCATACCGTGTCCTTGTGAAGTCATACAGGTTTGCAAAGGCCGAGTTTACGAAGACGGCTGATAAGTCGGCGTGACCGCAGATACTTGCGCTCAGCGACGTAGCCAGCGCCGGATTCGCGCCCTGACCCTCGACGTGATTCGCGTTTGGTTGTAGGCATTGGCCGCCTCGCGGATCGCCTCGGCGCGAGTGGGATAGGCGTGAATGACTTTTGACAAGGTGCGCAGGCCGATCCCAGCCACCATCGCCAGGGTGATCTCGTTGATCATGTCACCCGCGCGGGTGGCCACGATGGTGGCGCCCAGAATGGTGTCGCTGGCATCGCGAATGTGGATCTTGACGAAGCCGTCCTGCTCGCCGTCGGTGACCGCGCGATCGATTTCGTGCATCGGTACGGTAAAGGTCTTCACCGGGATGCCGCGCCGGTTGGCCTCGCGCACGTACATGCCGACGTGCGCGATTTCCGGATCGGTGTACGTGCACCAGGGCACAATCAGCTTGCTCAACCGCTCGCGCCCTTTCAGCAGCGCATTGCGTACCGCGATGCGGGCCGAGGCACTGGCGATGTCGGTGTACTGCTGCACCAGGCAGACATCGCCGGCAGCATAGATTCGGGGATTGCTGGTACGCAATTGATCGTCAACGACGATGCCGGTCACTTCGTCGTAACGCACGCCGGCACTTTCCAGCGCCAGTCCCTGCACATTTGGCCGGCGACCGACACCGGTCAGGATGGCGTCGACGGTCACCGTGCTGTGATAGTCGTCGCTGATCAGATCAACTTGTTTTTCTCCGTTCGTCAGTCGCACCTCGACCGCGTGGGTATTGAGCCGTACCTCGATGCCATCGCGGGCAAACGCGTCGGAGAGGATCTGCGCGGCATCGCGTTCCTCGCGTTCAAGGAACAGCGGCATGTCCTGCACGATGGTGACGCGCGACCCCAGCCGGCGGAAGGCCTGCGCCAGTTCGCAGCCGAGCGAACCGCCTCCGATCACCAGCAGTCGTGGCGGCAAGGTGGTGAGATTGAAGACGCTGGCGTTGGTGAGGAAGCCGGCTTCTTTCAGGCCGGGCACATCGGGAATATGCGCGCGGGCGCCCGTGGTGATCAGTGCCTTGCTAAAACGCAGCGGTTGCTGGTTGACCGTGAGCGAGTCAGGCCCGCTGAAATGCACGGTGCCAAAGAACACGTCGATGCCGCGCGCGGTCAGCTCGCGCACCGAACCGACACCGCTGAGATGGCTGCGCACCCTTCGAACCCGGTCCATAGCGGCGGCGAAATCCACCTCCACGTGTTCCGGTGCCTTCGCGCCATAACGCGCAGCGTTGCGCATGTCGGCGTAGACCTGTGCGGTGCGAATCAGGGTCTTGGAAGGCACGCAACCGGTATTGAAGCAGGTGCCGCCAATCAGGTGACGTTCGACCAGCGCGACCCGCGCGCCGAGCTCGTTGGCCAGCTCCGCCGCCGCCAGCCCGGCCGGCCCGGCGCCGATGACCACCAGGTCGAACGGTTTGTCGGTCGGCGGATTGACCCAGCCCTCGGGATGCAGGTTGGAAAGGCGATGTGCCTGGTAGTCGTCTTCGGGAACGCCGACCGCGGCATCGAAATTACCTGACATCAGCTTGCTCCCTTCGACGCGTCATCGTGCAGCCAGCCGCCCTCGAAACCCGCGCCCCGAAGCCCGTCGCGAACATAGCGGCATTGACGCATCAGGTGCCAGAGCGACTGGCTGCGATGGTTCTCGATCATCAACATCACGATGCCCTGGTCGAGTCCGTAATGTCCTTGCGATACCCACGGCTGAACGCCGCAACCTACGGTGGCGTTAAAGCCGCTGGCGAGGCGATCATCGGTCAGCATCTGTGGGTAGCGCAGCAACATGTTGCGCAGGGCTCCGAGCACGATGTCGGGCGCGAATGGCAGAGAACCCAGCACGGCCGGCGGTGACAGCGTGCCGTCATCGGGGCCGTAGGGCACACCGCGGCCGGCATAGCCAAACAACCTTCGATTTTCATTGGATACATCCGGTTGCTCATCGCTGGGGCCGTCGCCGGCTGAAAGTCCCCAGCAATTCTTGTCGTAACCGTTGAACTCGTAGGGATTGAGCTGGGTGTAGTGGCGCTGGATAAGCACCGCGTGCCGGCTGTTCAGAAAATAATCGAAGTCCTTCTCGCGCATGAAGCTGTCGCGGATCCCACGCAGGTCGATCCACGCATGCGAGAACTGGTGAACGAAAAGCGGCCCTGCGTAAAGGTAATCGTGATCGTAGAGATTCTCCCACTGGTACGTGGCCGTCCAGGCTTTGTAGCAATCGCCACTGATCGGGTGCGTCGGCGAACCCACCGCCAGCACATACAGCACGATTGCTTCGCTGTAGCCCTCCCAGCCGTAGTGCAGAAATCCGCTTTCCGGTTTCCAGCCCTGCCGAATGGTGCCCCCGCCATTCTGCGACCACAGCCAGTCGACGCGCCGATAGAGCAGGTCGGCCAGTTCGCGCAATTCGCACTCAGCCGGATCGTCGCCGCTGAAATACATCGCCGCGGCAAGCACACCGGCGATGAGCAGCGCGGTGTCGATCATCGACAGCTCCGACTGCCACACCCGCTTGCCGCTGTGGATGTCGAGAAAGTGATAGTAGAAACCCTTGTAGCCCGTAGCGGTGGGTGAACCGCTCTGGTCGCTGTCTCGAAAAAAGCGCAGCGCGGCGAGGGTCAGCGACACTGCTTCGGTGCGTGACATCCACCCGCGCTCGACCCCTATCGGATAGGCCGACAACGCAAAGCCGACCACCGCGATGCTGACCGGCGAGTTCTCACGCGACGTGTCGGGCACCAGACCGTTGACCGGGTTTGCCGTCTGCGGAAAGTAGTCGAAGGCGCCACGCTGCAGACGCTCCAGCAGGGCCTCATCGTCCAGCGCGCACAACGCGCTCATGTTGGATGTATTGCTAACGGTGGACATGGGTTTTCAGTTTTTTCCTTCGGTGTTCGATCGCGACAGACCCATCGGAGGCAACCTCGGCTTACGGCTACATGGAAAGCGCGCTGCCACGCAAGTTCATTGGCCACGCGACATTACGGGGTTTCGCCGGTCCGTCAGGCTAGCGCGAAACCTGCATGAGCCCTGTATACGGTCGCCGAGTTCTTTACGTCACGCCGCCACCAAGTTCCCGCTTCACGCAACTTTAGCCTGCTCCGGTCGAAGCTAGCGCCTTTGTCGTGCTCACGTCTGGCGCGCGGCGCACGCAGGAGCTTTCCTTCCCGATGCCTCAGCAGCCCACCTCCTCACGCAGCAAGCGATCGATGCAGCTGCTTTCCAACGCTCGCTACACGGTGATGCTCGATGCCGCTGGCGCCGGATTCAGCCAATGGAACAATCTCGCCGTGACGCGCTGGCGCGAAGTCGCGACGAGCGATGGCTGGGGCGTTCATCTGTTGCTGCGCGACGAGGAGAGCGGGGAGAGCTGGCCGGCGGCAGGGCGTTCCCCCACCGCAAAGACGTCCGCGGCGAGCGCCGGATTCAAAGCGGGGTGCATCAGTTTCAGTTGCGATCACGACGACATCCGAAGCGAACTCGATGTCGCCGTAGCGCCCGATGCCGACATCGAGCTGCGTCGCCTCGTCATCCACAATCGCGGCAAGCGCACCCGCCAGCTGGCGCTTACCAGTTATGCCGAACTGGTGCTCGGACCCATCGGCGGCGACAACGCCCATCCTGCCTTCTCCAAGATGTTCGTGCAGACCGAATGGAATCCGGAACAAGCCCTGCTGCTGGCCACCCGGCGCCGACGCAGCGACGACGAAGCCACCGTGTGGGCGGCCCAGGCACTTCGGGTGCAGGGCCAGCCGGAAGCGACGCCCGACTATGAAACCGACCGGGCGCGCTTCATTGGCCGAACCCGCACCTTGCGCACCGCGGCGGCCATGGCACCTGGCGGCAGCTTGTCGAAAACCACTGGCTGCGTGCTGGATCCGGTGTTCGCGCAGCGCCTCCTCGTGCAGATTGCCGCGGGGGACAGCGCGACGCTGCTGTTGTGGACGCAGGTGTCTGATAGCCGCGACGGGGCACTGGCCCTGTCGAAGCGCATCGACAACCCCGGCGCCGCCGAGACCTTGTTTACTGCCGCGAAGAAGTACGCCACGGAAACGCGTCGGCAGTACGCCATTGACGACACAAGCGCCGCGCGCTTTGCTCAGTGGCTGGCCGGGCTGCTCGGCAACGACGCCAGCCAGCGGGCTGTACCTGACGTGCTCACCAGTGGGACCGGCGGTCCACCGACCCTGTGGTCCAGTGGCATTTCCGGCGATCGTCCGATCCTGCTGGTGGCGCTGGGCAGCCAAGCTGATCTGGCGCTCGCTGAAGAGGCGATGCTGGCGCAGGCGTGGTGGCGCGAACAGCGCGTAGCGGTCGACGTGGTGTTGCTCAACAGTGCTGGCGATGCGCTGGCCGGGGTGATCGATCCGCTGGTGGATTCGCAGCAGGCCAGGCTGAAAGACAACGATTCACTGCCAAAAGCCGAGCTGTTCTCGTTGCGCGACGATGCGATCGATGCACCGTTTCGCGCCGGGCTGATGACCGCCGCCAAGGTGCTGCTCGGCCAGGGTGCGACTTCGGACCAGAAACCGGCATCCAGCGACCTTAGCGACGAGATCCCAGCAGCCATTCGCGCCAGTACCACGGCGAAGTCCGACCAGTCGGCCGCCGGAAAGCTGGAATTTGCCAACGGCCTGGGTGGCTTCTGCGACAACGGGCGTGCGTATCGGATCGAACTTGAGGACGATCAACATACGCCGGCACCATGGGTGAACGTAATCGCCAACGCCGAGTTTGGTTTCATGGTGTCTGCCGAAGGCGGCGGCTACACGTGGTCGATCAACAGCCAGCAGAACCCGATCACGCCGTGGCCGAACGACCCGGTAAGCGACACCCCGCATGAGGTTCTCTACCTTCGCGACGAGGACAGCGGCGCACTGTGGAGCGCTACCCCGCTGCCGATTCGCGTGCCCGACGTTAGCTACGCCATCACCCACGGCAAGGGTTGGAGCCGCTTCGCGCACGAAGCACACGACATTGCCGTCGAGCTGACCCAGTGCGTGCCGACCATCGGCGCGATCAAACTGTCGCGATTGCGGCTGACCAATCGCACCGCCGGCACGCGGCGTCTGTCGATCACGGCTTACGTCGAGTGGGCGCTCGGCCCTAACGGCAGCACGCCCGCTCCATGCGTGGTCACCCGACGTGACGCGACTACCGGTGCCGTGTTCGCGCAGAACCGCTGGCGCGCCGACTACGGCGAGCGGGTGGCGTTCGCGGATCTGGGTGGGCAGCAACATTCGCTCAGCGGTGACCGCAACGATTTTCTGGGCGGCGCCGGCAATGTGAGTGAGCCGGCAGCGCTGCGCGGCGATGCCGCCTTGTCGGGCCGACTGGGTGCCGGGCTCGATCCCTGTGCCGCGTTGCAGACGCGGATCGAGCTGCCGCCCAATACCGAGATGGACATCGTTTTCCTGCTTGGCGATGCCGCCAGCGCGGAGGAAGCTCAGGTGCTGATCGAGACATATCGCGACGTCGACCTCGACGCGGTGCTCGGTGACATCGCCAACCAGTGGAACGGCCTGCTCGATACCGTGCAGGTGCATACGCCGGACCGCGCCATGGACATCATGCTCAACGACTGGCTGCCCTATCAGGTGCTGGCCTGCCGTGTGTGGGCGCGCACGGCGTATTACCAGTCCAGCGGCGCGTTTGGCTACCGCGATCAGTTGCAGGATGTGATGGCGCTGTGCGTCAGCCGGCCTGACCTGGCGCGTGAGCACCTGCTGCGCGCCGCCGGCCGCCAGTTCGCGGAAGGCGACGTGCAGCATTGGTGGCTGCCACCCACCGGCGCTGGCATCCGCACGCGCATACGCGACGATCGCGTGTGGCTGGCCCATGTCACCATGCATTACATCAAGGTCACCGGCGACGAGGCATTGCTCGACACCATGCTGCCGTTTCTGGACGGTCCGGCGATCGCCGATGATGCCAACGACGCCTTCTTTCAGCCGTCCATATCCGATCAGGCGGTGTCGCTGTACGAACACTGCGCACTGGCCCTGGATACCAGCCTGACCCGCGGCGAACACGGGTTGCCACTGATCGGTACCGGCGATTGGAACGACGGCATGAACAAGGTTGGCGAAAAGGGGCTCGGCGAAAGCAGCTGGCTGGGCTGGTTTCTGCTCGCCACCCTTGACAGCTTTCTGCCGCTGGCCGAGCAGCGTGGCGATACCGCCCGCGTCGACCGCTGGCGCGACTACATCGCCCCTTTGCGCGATGCGCTGGAAGACGCGTGGGATGGCGAATGGTATCGCCGCGGTTACTACGACGACGGCGCGCCACTGGGCTCCAAACAGAGCGAGAACTGCCAGATCGACACCATCGCGCAGTCATGGAGTGTCATCGCCCATGCCAGCGATCCGGAACACACGGCGCAGGCGATGGCGTCGGTCGATCAAAAACTGGTCGACCATGACCATGGCATCGCGCGTCTGTTCACTCCACCCTTTGATCAGGACGGCAAAGAGAATCCGGGCTACATCAAGGGTTATCCGCCGGGGGTACGCGAAAACGGCGGACAGTACACGCACGGCGCGATCTGGTCCGTGTTCGCGTGGGCCGGGCTGGGCGAGGGCGAACGCGCCAGCGAGCTGTTCGACCTGCTCAACCCGATCCGCCACAGCGACAGTGCCGATGCAATCGAGCGCTACAAGGTCGAACCGTACGTGGTCAGCGCCGATGTGTATTCGGTCGTTCCACATGTCGGCCGCGGCGGCTGGACGTGGTACACCGGCTCCGCCGCGTGGCTGTACCGCGCCGGCCTGGAGGCCATCCTCGGCTTCAAGTTGCGCGGTGACATGCTGCGCATTCAACCGTGTATACCCAAGGCATGGTCGGGCTTCCAGCTCACCTACCGGCACCACGGCAAGCAGCGTGTGTCGCGCTACGAGATCAGCGTGAAGAATCCGGTGAAGAACGGCGGTGGCGTGGTCGGTGTGGAACTGGATGGCAAGACGCTACCGGCGGAGGAAGCCGTAGCTCTGGTCGATGACGGAAAGACTCACCGGCTGCACGTGCTGCTCGGTTGAACGGTCACCCAATGTAGGAGCGCACCCTGTGCGCGATGCTCTTCGCGGTGGCATCAGAGCAAGAGCATCGCGCACAGGGTGCGCTCCTACAAAAACATCGCCGGTTCAGCGGCGGCGGGTGCGTGACGCACCAAGCTTGCGGGTCAGCGTATTGCGACCGACGCCCAGCGCCTGGGCGGCGTGCTGGCGGTGTCCTTCGCTGGCTTGAAGCGCCGCTTGCAGCAAGGTTTGGTCAAGCGCGTCCCGCGCTCGCGCATGGATGTTTTCCTCGCCCTCGCCCAGCGCCGCCAACGCCCAGTCACGCAGGGCGTCGGTCCAGTCCCCGCTGGCAGCGGTGGCGCTGGTGGTGCCCAGATCCGCCGGAAGAATTTCCGAGCCCGGCGCAATCACTGCCAGCCGTCGGCACAGGTTATGCAACTCGCGCACGTTGCCGGGAAAATCCCGTTGCGAGATCAGCTTCAGGGCGGCGGGCGTAAAGCGCTTCGGGGGCAACTTCAATTCCTGGCTGGTGGACGCAAGAAAGTGCCGCGCCAGCAACGGTATGTCCGTACGTCGTGCCCGCAATGAGGGCAGTTCGATCCGGACCACGTCCAGACGATGCATCAGGTCGGCGCGGAATTGACCGGAGGCGACCCGCTGCGCCAGATCCTGATGGGTGGCGGCAATGATGCGCACGTTGCCCCGGATCAGCTCGCGCCCGCCGACCCGATAGAACTCACCACCGGCCAGTACCCGCAGCAACCGCGTCTGCAGCGCCAGCGGCATGTCGCCGATTTCATCGAGAAACAGCGTGCCGCCTTCAGCCTGCTCGAAACGCCCGGCGACGCGACGGGTGGCGCCGGTGAAGGCGCCGGCTTCGTGGCCGAACAGTTCGCTTTCCAGCAACTCGCTGGGAATCGCTGCGGTATTCAGTGCCACGAAGGGTTTGTCGCGGCGTGCGCTTTCGTCGTGCAGCGCCTGCGCTACCAGCTCTTTTCCGGTGCCGGTTTCACCGGTGATCAGCACGTTGAGGTCGCTGGCCGCCACGCGCCCGATGAGTCGAAACACTTCGCGCATCGGCGCGCTCTCGCCTAGCAGGGGATGGATCAGCACTGCGGGTTCGCTGCCTTCAATCGCCGGCGCGGCGATGCTGTCCAGCACGCGCCGCACCGAGGCCACGGCATGATCGAGGTCGAACGGCTTGGCCAGATAGTCCACCGCGCCCGCACGATAGGCGGCGGCCGTAGTGGCCACATCGGTGTAGGCGCTCATCACGATGACCGGACCGATACGTTCGGCTTGCAACTCGGACAGCAGGCTGAGGCCGTCCTCGCCTGGCATGCGCACGTCGGTGAGCAGCAGCGTTGGGCGCGATTTTTTCAAGGCTTCACGAACCGTGGAAACATCACCGAATTCACGCACCGTCAGCGCCGCGTCACGCAGCGCTTCGGCAAGCACGAAACGCACGCCGCGATCATCGTCGACGATCCAGATTTCACCGGTCATAGAGATTCTCCCGCGCGGCCCCAGTACTGTAGGAGCGATTTCAGTCGCGATGCTTCTGCTCGCGCATTCCAACGAAGGGCATCGCCACTGAAGTCGCTCCTGCGCTTTGTAACGAAAGGCTTGTGCTCATTGCTCATGCATGGTCTCCAGCGGCAGGTAAAGCGAGAATGTGGTCCCGCCGGGACGGCTTATATATCGCAACTCGCCGCCGTGTTCGTGGGCGATTTCGCGCGACAGCGCCAGCCCCAGGCCAGTGCCGTCGGCACGCCCAGACACCAGCGGCTGGAACAGCGTGTCACGCAGCGTGGCAGGCACGCCGCAGCCGTCGTCATGGACGTCGACGCGCAAGGCCATGCGATGCACGCGATCACCCAAGCGCAAGCCATGCTCGATGCGCGTGCGCAAGGTCAGCGTGCTGGCGCCAGCTTCATGGGCGTTGCGGGCGAGATTAAGCAAGACCTGCAACAAGCGGTCGGCGTCACCACGCAGCTCCGGTGCGCTGGGATCGTAGTCGTGTCGGATCTGCAGCGGCGATGGCTCGGCTCGAAGCAGGTCGGCGAGCCTTGCCAGCAGATCGTGGATATTGAGCGGACCGACCCGTGCAGCACCATCGTGATGCAGCAGGCGTTTGGCCAGCGCACCGAGGCGATCCGCCTCGTCGATGATCAGCCCGGCCAGTGCGCGCAGATCATCGGTTTCCACCCGCCGCTGCAACAGCTGCGCCGCGCCGCGCAGGCCGGCAAGCGGATTCTTCACCTCATGCGCAAAACCGCGCAAAGTGGCTGACAGCGGCGACCCGGCCGACATCGGCTCGGCCAGCGCATGGACTTCCAGCAGCATGCCGCTGCCGAAGGGCTGCAGCACCACATCGGCGGCAACGTCCCGTCCGCTGGTCGCCACCAGGGTCACGTCGCGCCATTGGGTAGTGCGTTGATCGACCACGACCTTGCGGACCTGCGCCAACGCATCAGCGTCGGCGAACAGCGCCGCCAGCGGCAAGCCCACGGCGCTGCGCAAACCCAGTTCCAGGCATTCTGCCAACGCCGGGTTGATCCACTGAAGCCGCAGCTCCTCGTCGATCCGGGCCAGCCCGGTCGACATCTGTTCGATACACATGCGCCAGTCAATGCTGCTCATTGCACCATCATGGCCAATGCATTTATTTGGTGCAAATGAAAATGTATTTCTTTTGAGGCGACCCCGGAACGCTTTTCCAGGCGCATGGGTTGTAATCGGTTTACAAACTTTGGCCGGGTCCACAAACTATGGCGTTTGCGATTTGGAGCTACGGTGGCGAGCGTGAGCCAGGCCTGCGCGTGCCGGGAATGCGCGACAGAATCAACTTCGCCGATCTCATCCAGCTTCACACCATAGATCGCCAGCTCGGTAGCGGTTTGCCGCACAGCTCGATAACCGCCAGCACACTACCTTGGTAGCGCGCGTCGTCGGTCCCGCAACCAAAACTATGTAAGCGTTGGCCCATCTCAGAACCTTTCGCTTGTCCTTGGGCTGGCGCCCAAGCTCGGCCCGTAACTGATTGAGTTGATGTACGCGAAGATCGGAAGACGCAGAAACGTGTTGCAACACGGTGTCCCCGGGAGCGGGAGCATAAGGTATGCGCTGATCGGCGACCCATGCATGGTCCGCGACCAACACGAACGCCAGCGTAATCAGGAAAGCGACGCTACGCCGTCCAGGACGCGATTGCCCTCGCATCGCGGTAGCGAGCGCGGAACAAACCCGGGCTAATCGTCACCTGTATTCTGCCTTTCAGGCGCATGACACGCATCCGTGCGGGATCGGAAGGACGCCGGTTTCGCTCACCCACCGTCAACGATTTTGCCGTCGGCTACAGAGCCGAGGTTTCCAGCGCAGCCGGTCGCTCGGGCGCGAGACGAAAGTGCAATATCCATAAACAAAGGGCCGTGATGCATGGCGAACCATGCGTCACGGCCCCGCTTTTCCCTCGTAAGGCGCTTGACCGTTCTTCTATTCAGTTGGCCGGCAAGCCGTTCTTGCCATTGGGCGAACCCGGCAGTGGCGTCGCCAGGTACGGGAAGTGGTCGAGATAGGTGTCGTTGGCGTATTCGTCGCCTGTGACCACCGTGGTTGCCGCTGTGGCGCCCGCCGCCCGAGTCCCATCTGTGTACGCCGCTCCTTTGTTCGGATCGCTGGTCTGGGTGCCGCACTTGCCGATCGCGCCGCAAAGCGCGCCTTCGGCAACCCGAAGCGTGATGTCCACGACGTCGTCATAAGGCCGACGACCGTTGGGAAATCCCGCATTGTCACCAGCCAGCACGCCGAGGTCCTTCTGATTGGCCGGCGCAGTTGGCGGGGTCGATGTGTTGAGGCGTAATTCCTCGCCCGGCGCCTTCAGGTTGGCGGGTTGATTGAGGCCAGGGACGCCGGTGAGAAAGGCCGCAACCAGATCATTGCGTGGCGTTTGTGGAGCCTGCGCAGAAGGGCCGAACAACGCGTTCAACAACACTGGCAGTGACGGATTGGTCACGTAGTGGAGAAACTGGCCGTCGTCGGCAGGCTTGCTCGCGTTGAAGCGATTTTTGTCGGGCAGGCCGATGACCAGTTCATTTACCAGCGGTGCGGCAAGGCGCGAAACCTGCGTGTAGCCGCCGATGCCGATCTCCGCATCGTTTTCGCTCTTGGGCGAGGGATTGATCATCCTGGAACTGCGCAGGCTCGCCGTCGTCCAACTGCCGATCACCGGGTCGCCCGACGCGTTGAGCAAGCAGCTCTTCGGCACCTCAAGTGCAATCGAGGTCACGTTCTTGTTATGCAGTGCATTTTGGGTGCCGTCGCGCGGACCCACCGGGTTGAGATTCACCAGATCGAAAACCTCACCGAGGTTCACCACGAATCCATCCTTGCGCTGGCCCACGAATACGCGGCCAGTCTTCGCGCAGCCGGGAATCTTCACGTCGCTGTACATGTATTGATTGGCATAGCTGACGTAATCGGCAATAGATTTGTTACCGATGTTGTCCACGGGTTTGTTGAATGTGGAACCGCCCGACGTGCTTGTCAGCATCTGGCCTTGGCTCTTGGAACTCGGCTCACCTTTGTATTGGGTTACCGTGTAGGTTTCGTAGCGGTTGAGTGCACTCGAGTCGTTCGCGCTGAAGGGAGCGATGTTGATCAGCGGTACCGCGGTCTGGTCGGTGCCGGCGGGAACCTTCAGGTTGCGGTAGTGGTTCGTGAACTGGAAGCGGAACACGAGGTCTGGTTTTGCATCGCCGTTGTTGTCGATGTTGATGTCGTAGGCGGCGTCCTGATTGAGCGCGAAATAGTTGGGTCCGCTTCCCGCGTCCTGCGCCGGATCGTAGTTGGCGATGATCGTTACGTAGCCCGAGCGTCCGGCCTCGTAACTGGTGAACATGTAGAAATCGGTAGCGTCTACCGTCGGCTGACCGGCGATGAACGGGGCTTCACGGTGGCTGGATGCCAATGCCAGTCCGGGCAACAACGCAATGCCCATGGCGATGATCAAGAGCTTCAGTTTCATGGTTGCTTCTCCATTGACGAGGGGGTACTGCTTCGCGCGGATCTTTGCTGATTGCGGGAGCCGGTCACACATCGATTGCGGACCCGCGCGGTAAGGCTCCGATAAGTAGGTACGCGTAAAAAAAGTTTCGGATGCATGGGACGCGCAATCTTGCGCCGGGGTCGGTCAAGGCTTCCCTGATAGGCGGGTTTAACCCAGGAGCCAGTACGGTAATGTTCCGACTGAGGGCCGCGTGTCGAACGAAGCGGTTACTCGTACGACAAAGCCAGCGCTTATCGGAGTCGATCGCTCTAACTGGCCGCCTGGCCTTGCTGGTTAGCCGCTACAGCCCGGAGCGTTATCCTAAAGAGACGGCCTCGGCGCGTTTCATCGAAGCGGCTGACCGGGTCAACCTGGCGTTCCGGGACAAGAGCGCAGAGCAGCCTCAGGAAGGCAACCCTGCGCCGCCTTTCCGTTGACTGCCGGTTACCCGAATCGTCGGGACGCCAACCGGCGGCGTGCGGCGACGCCTCCCAGCAGCAACAGTCCGAATCCAAACAGGCCCAACGCGCCGGGCTCAGGCACATGCACGCCGGTGGACGCGTAGGTCACGTCGCCAAAGCCGTAGCTATCAAACGATGCAGTGCTGTAAATAAAGCCATTTTGGCCCGGCGTGACCGTAAAGTTTTCGGTACCTGGTGCGAAAGTGCACAGGGGGCAACTGGACGAGATGAAAAAGTAATTGAGGTTACCGGCGGCGTCGAACCCCAAGGCGCCGGTGTTGGCGGTACCGGCATCGTAAGCCATGCCGTTGAACGTGAAGTCGAACGCGGTCAGCAGCCCGTTTGTGCTGTTGGTGTTGCCGGGCGTGACGCTGCCGCTGTCAAAAGAGAAGCTGCCGTTCTGCACATTGCCCGCGAGTGGACCGTCGGTGACGGTCACCGTGAAGCCGTAGGTCATGGGGGTCGCCTGCGCGGCCGGCACGAAGGAGATCGCGGCTACGGCGGCGGCGAGCGCGAGGCCGGCACCTTTTGAACCAAGCTTTGTGAACATAATTCCCACCCTACTTATCAGAGTTATCAGCCCACTGTTGTCGGCCTGAGCCTGATAAAAGCAAGAATGGCGCCATTGTTGATAATCGTTGATAGCGCTCAATTTCGTTTATGCGGGATTCGCGCGGGCCAGCGGATCTGTAATGTTTTTCGACACTCCGGCGTTGCCGAAGCTTTCTGGACCATCACCGCATCCTCAGCATCGTGAGCCTGGTCGATCAATGCGCGGATAGGGTGCCTTGGCTGTTGGCTGCTCGCCGTGAGTTCGCACGACCAGAAGTCCTTCCGAAGGATAGATTGTGAAAGTCGATTTACACTCGTAGCCATGAGTTGGGTCGACGCAGATGTCCCCGGTGCACAGGTCGCACCGACCCGGATAACGCCTGCTCGGCGGTTTTTCCTGGCGCTGGAAGCGCGCATGACGATGAAAACGACAACGGGCGCCGCAGCGCCCGTTGTACTGACACAAACTTCTATCGCACCAATCAGCCGGCGAAGTACATCTGGAATTCCAGCGGGTGGGTGCTGGCGCGGTACTTGGTGACTTCCTTCATCTTCAGCTCGATGTACGCATCGATGAAGTCGTCGGAGAACACGCCACCGGCGGTGAGGAAATCACGATCCTTGTCCAGCGCTTCCAGCGCCGCGTCGAGGCTGGAACATACCTGCGGAATGTTCTTCTCTTCTTCCGGCGGCAGATCGTACAGATCCTTGTCGGCCGGCGCGCCCGGGTCGATCTTGTTGAGGATGCCGTCCAGGCCGGCCATCATCAGCGCGGTGAAGGTCAGGTAGCCGGACTGCTGCGGATCGGGAAAGCGCACCTCGATGCGGCGGCCCTTGGGGCTGGCCACGTACGGGATGCGGCAGCTGGCCGAACGGTTGCGCGCCGAGTAGGCCAGCATCACCGGTGCCTCGAAGCCCGGCACCAGCCGCTTGTAGCTGTTGGTGGTGGCGTTGGCGAACGCGTTGATCGCCTTGGCGTGCTTGAAGATGCCGCCGATGTACCACAGCGCGGTCTGGGACAGGCCGCCGTAGAGATCACCGGCAAACAGGTTCTCGCCGTCTTTGGCCAGCGACTGATGCACGTGCATGCCGCTGCCGTTGTCGCCCACGATTGGCTTGGGCATGAAGGTGGCAGTCTTGCCGTTCTGGTGCGCCACGTTCTTGATCACGTACTTCATGGTGATCAGCTCGTCGGCCTTCTTCACCAGGGTGTTGAAGCGCACGCCGATCTCGCACTGGCCGGCATTGGCCACTTCGTGATGCTGCACCTCGACCACCTGGCCGAGCGACTCCAGCACCTTGCACATGTCGGCACGGATGTCGCCCAGTGAATCGACCGGGCTGACCGGGAAATAGCCACCCTTCACGCCGGGGCGGTGGCCGCTGTTGCCGCCGTCGTACTTGTTGCGTGAGCTCCAGTGCGCTTCCTCGGACTCGATCTCGTAGAACACGCGGCCCATGTCGTTCTGCCAGCGCACCGAATCGAAGATGAAGAACTCGGGCTCCGGACCGAAGTACGCGGTGTCGGCGATGCCGGTGGACTTCAGAAACGCCTCGCCGCGCTTGGCGATTGAGCGCGGGTCACGGCCGTAAGCTTGCATCGTGGACGGCTCGAGCACGTCGCAATGCAGGATCAGCGTGGTGTGCGCACTGAACGGATCGAGATGGGCGGTATCCGCGTCGGGCATCAGTACCATGTCCGATTCGTTGATACCTTTCCAGCCATTGATCGAAGAGCCATCGAACATCTTGCCGTCCTCGAACGTCGACTCGTCGATTGCATGGGACGGAAAGGTCACGTGGTGGTGCACACCGAGCATGTCGGCAAAGCGGAAGTCGACAAATTCGACGTCGTGTTCCTGGATCAGATCGAGCACTTTGTTGGCGGACATGAAACAACCTCGAGATGGGTAGGGGGAATGATGACCCGTTTGATGTGCAAAGCCCGTGCCAGCGGCGGGAAACCCTGCATGGCGGCGACTTGCCGGGTCGGTGGCGAAATCAGGGTAGGCGTAACCAACCGTAACGGTGCAATGAATTTATTCATTGCACCGTTACGGGGCTACGTATCCGCCGCGCTACGCTCACTCATCCATCGTAGGCGGTTTCACCATGCGATGTGATATCCAGACCTTCACGCTCTGCTTCGTACGACGCACGCAGGCCGAAGACCGCCTTGACCACGAAGTAGGCAATGACCGAGACCACGCCGCTCCAGACCAGAGTGATCGCCACGCTAAGCGCCTGGATGCCGACCTGATGCACGATCGAGAAATCCGCCGCGCCGGTGCCGCCCAGGACCGACGAGGTGAACACGCCGGTGAGCAACGCGCCGACGATACCGCCCACGCCATGGACACCGAATACATCCAGTGTGTCGTCAGCGCGGAGAATTTTTTTCAGCCCCGTGACGCCCCAGACGCAGCAGAGGCTGGCGGCGGCACCAATCGCCAGTGCGCCCATCGGTCCCACCGTGCCGCAGGCCGGGGTGATACCGACCAGACCGGCCACGGCACCGGAGGCACCGCCCACCATCGACGACTTGCCCTTGGTCAGCGCTTCCAGCGCCAGCCAGGCCAGTACGGCTGCCGCGGTGGCCAGCAGGGTGTTGATGAAGGCCAGTGCCGCTCCAGAGTTGGCTTCGAGGTTGGAACCGGCGTTGAAGCCGAACCAGCCAACCCAAAGCAGGGCCGCGCCGATCATGGTGAAGGTGACGTTGTGCGGCTTCATGTTTTCTTTGCCGATGCCGACGCGCGGCCCCACCATATAGGCACCCACCAGACCAGCGATACCGGCATTGATGTGCACCACGGTGCCGCCGGCAAAGTCCAGTGCGCCCTTGGCGAACAGGAAGCCGTCCGGCCCGTACCAGACCATGTGCGCGATCGGCAGGTAGGCAAAGGTGAACCACAAAGCGGCGAACAGCAGCACCGCCCGAAAGCGCATCCGCTCGGCGAACGAGCCCACGATCAGCGCACCGGTGATCCCGGCGAACGTCGCCTGAAACGCCACGAACACGTATTCCGGCAAGGCCACGCCTGGGGTGAAAGTCGCGGCCAGCGAGTCCTTTGTCACCCCATGCAGGAACATTTTGTCCAGATTGCCGAAGAACGCATTGCCACCATTGAAGGCAACGCTGTAGCCGTAGATCACCCACAGCACGACAATCAGCGAGAACACCGTCATCACCTGCATCAGGACCGACAACACGTTCTTGGAGCGCACCAGGCCGCCGTAGAAAAGCGCCAGGCCCGGCACGGTCATCATGATGACCAGCAGCGTCGAGGTGAGCATCCAGGCCACGTCGCCTTTGTTCACCACCGGCGCAGCAGTCGCCGCGGCGGCTTGGGCGTGCACCTCTGGCACCAGCAACATCAGGCACACCAGCAGCGCCGATGGCATCCACGCAGGCAGGCTGCGCAGGTGACGGAACAACAGAAAGTCTTTCATGAGAACCTCGCGGAAAAGATTAGAGGGCGTCGGCGTCAAGCTCACCGGTGCGGATGCGGATGACCTGGTCAATCGTGCTGACGAAGATCTTTCCGTCACCCACGCTGCCGGTCTTGGCAGACTGCTGTACGGCTTCAAGCACCCCGTCGAGCTGGCCGTCCTCCACCACCACTTCAAGTTTCAACTTGGGCAGGAAGTCGACCACGTACTCGGCGCCGCGATAGAGCTCGGTATGCCCTTTTTGTCGGCCAAAACCGCGCACCTCGCTGACGGTGATGCCGCTTACGCCAGCAGCGGTCAGCGCGTCGCGTACTTCGTCCAGCTTGTACGGCCGGATAATGCAGCTGATCAATTTCATGGATGTCTCCAGAGGTTAAAACGGCGATCACGGCCCATCGCGATCGGCGATGCCGGGTTCAGAACGATTTGCTCAAGGTGAGGATGCCGGTGGCACGACCCACGAAATGGTCGTAGGCATTGGTGTAATTGCTCTTTTCGGCATTGGTGTCGTAGTAGCCCAACGACGCGGTGTAGCCACCCTTGAACGACTTGCTTACTCCCACCTTCCAGTCGTCATAGGCAAAGCCGGGCGTGTTGGCGACGTCCTGATGGCCGACGTGCGTGTTGACCGTCCAGCTCGGGCTGAACTCGTAGTTCCATGAGAGATCGACGTAGTCGCTGTTCTTGCTGTCCGGAAAGCCGAACAGGTTGGTGAACGAGTGGGAGTACTTCAGTGACAGACCTTTCCAGCCCAGCGAGACGTAACCTTCGGTGGTATACGGACGAGTGAAACCTGCGGGGTAAGTGCCCGGGTAGTAGTACTCGTACAGGCCGATGTCATAACTCCAGTCGGTGGCGAGGCTGCCGCGAAATCCCGTATAGAAGTCCACTTCGAGGCTGCTCGACAAGGGCGCGCCGCTGCGCGAGGTATCGGATAGCCAGCTGATGTTGCTGGCCCAGGCCCCGGCATACCACCCGCTGACATGGTCGTACTCGATTCCCGGCTGTACCGCCGGCTTGCGATTGGTCTGTGACAGACCGCGAAAAAGGTAGTCGTTGACTACGGCGACGCTCCCTGCCCACGAACTTGCCGGTGCCTCGTCGGCGATGGCCGGCACGGCTCCGGAAACGATGAAAAGTAGAACGGCAGCGCTTGCGAGTTTCCACGTTCGTTTCATGAGCTTGCTCCCTAACTGTGGCAGACGTAAAACCATGGACGTCTATTTGTTCGGCATCCCGGAAATCGGACGCCGTCGTTTTGCCAACCCCGGGGGGTAGTCAGCAAGTCCCGTGCCACTACCAGCGAGCGTTGCAGCGCACCATTTTGGCAACGGCGCCAAAGGCGGGCGGCATTCATTCGCACCATCGACAACCGATGCGGACAGGGCTTTGCACTGTTCTGGTGCGAGCCATGCGAGGCTGGATGGCTGGTGTCGGTGCTGTTCGTCGCGAACCCATCAAGAAAACCCGTAAGCTATGCCGCCGTGCCTTGGTCAATCCTGCGGCATGTTTCTCACGCCATGGAACCTACCTGTGTCCGATCTGCTCCACGTCATCCTGCTCGGCATCATTGAAGGCATCACCGAATTTTTGCCCATTTCCAGTACCGGGCATCTGCTGATTGCAGAGCGGTTCGGACTCGGTGCACGCTCGGAACTGTTCAATATCGGCATCCAGGCGGGCGCCATCCTGGCGGTGACGCTGATCTACTGGGAACGGATCTGGCAATTGCTCACGCAATGGCGCGATCCGGTCAATCGCGACTATCTGCTGAAGCTGATCGTGGCATTCGGGATTACCGCGGTACTGGGGCTGATCGCGGTGAAACTGGGCTTCAAGCTGCCGGAGACGGTGACCCCGATTGCGTGGGCGCTGGTGATCGGCGGCTTCTGGATGATTGCCGCCGAGCGGATGGCCGAACGCCAGCCCGACCGCACCGAAGTCACCTGGCCGGTGGCGATTCTGGTCGGCATCGCGCAAATGATCGCTGGGATCTTCCCCGGTACCTCACGCTCGGCCTCGACCATCTTCGTGGCGATGCTGGCGGGCACCAGCAACCGCGCCGCGGCCACCGAGTTCGCGTTTCTGGTCGGCATCCCGACCATGTACGCCGCCACCGGCTACGAACTGCTCAAGGTGCTCAAGGGCGGTGGCGCGGCGCATGAGGACTGGACGGCGCTGGCGGTGGGATTCGTGGTATCGGCAATCGTCGCGTTCATTGCGGTCAAGTGGCTGCTCGGCTATATCCGTACGCACCGTTTCACGCCTTTCGCGATCTATCGCATCGCCTTTGGTGTCGCGCTGCTGGTGTGGTTGCCTTACGCCAGCTAAACCATACAGTGGCGCGGACAGATGCCGACGACACGGCTCCCTCACTGGTTTGCGGGTAGAGGTCCGCGTTCGAATCTGCATCGCGCCAGCGACTCTTTGCGCGCGCGGGCCAGACTGCTGAGGCTGACAATCACGACGCCCGATTCAACCGATGTCGGCGGGGCGGTATCACGTGTCCCCACCCTGAAAAATCAAGGTTGTGGGGCGACAATCCGCTCCATGCCGATCGCGTCAGTCGCTTCATCCGTGCCACTACGACAACTCAGGCGGTGACGGTCTCGGGCTCTGTCTCCGACTCGGGCAGGCTTCCGCCAGCGCTAGCTGCAATCAACGGCTTCAGGGCCTTCATGGCTGGTGCGATCGTGCACTGGCCCGGCTCATTTGTGCGCTCGAACAGTTCACGGACCCATTCGATAAAGGCTTGCACGCGGGCTGACAGATGCTTCTTCTGCGGGTAGACGATCCACACCGGCTTGCCGGTCGACTTGGTGTCGGTCATCACCAGTTCCAGCATGCCCTTTTCCAGCATGCACGCGGTGAGAATATGCGGCATCTGGGTGATCCCCAAGCCGGCAGCCACAGCCTGCAGCACCGATTCACCGTCATTGATCAGCATGTGCGCGTCGATATCGACTTCGGTGGAGCCACCCGGCGTATCGAACTGCCACTGGCGGGGACGACCGTTGGGCTGGACGTAGTTGATGCAGCGATGGTCCTTCAGATCCTCGATGCTCTTCGGCGCACCATGGCGGCGCAAGTAGTCGGGTGACGCACAGACCACGTTGCGCAGATAGCCGATCTTGCGGGCGATCAGGCTGGAATCCTCCAGCTGACCGACGCGAATGGCGCAATCGAGACCTTCGCCGTTGAGGTCCATCGGCGTATCGCTCATCGACAGCTCCAGACGGATATCGGGATACCGCTGCTCGAAATTACTCAGCCGGGGAATGATCGCCGAGCGACCGACCGACAGCGAAATGCCGACACGCAATTTTCCGGTGGGCTTGCGGTTCGCGTAGTTCAGCGCCTCGGTCGCCTCGGTCAAATCGGCCAGTATCTCCTTGCAACGCGCGTGGAACGAGGCCCCATCGTCGGTCAACCTCAGGGAACGAGTCGAACGGAACAAGAGCCGTGCGCCCAACTGCGCCTCGAGACGTGACACCGCGCGGCTGACACCTGACGGAGTCATGCCCAGCTGCACGGCCGCTCCGGCGAAGCTCTTGGCCTCCACCACCCGTACAAACGTGGAAATTGCTGAAAAGTCTTCCATCGGGACCATCTCCGCATGATTCGTGATTCTCAGTCACGAGTGTAATGCGCCGAGAACGGATTTTCTATACTGCGAAGTACACGTATTCTCTCGACCCTCGCCGGACGACATGCGTCCGGCAAACAAGATTCTGGGAGCGAGAGATGAAAAAACAATGGATGCTGGCCACCGTGATTGCCGTCGCCCTGCTGGGTGGATGGGTCATGCTGCATGGCGACAACAGCCAGGCCCAGACGCCCGGTGCGGGCGCACCGCCTGAAGTCACCGTAGCGCAGGCGTTGAGTCGCAAAGTCAGCGACAGCACCGAATTTACCGGTCGTCTGCAGCCCGTCAACACGTCCCAGGTCCAGCCGCGCGTCGGTGGCTTCGTGGAGTCACTGAACTTCACCGAAGGCGCGCTGGTGCACAAGGGTACCGTGTTGTTCCAGCTCGATCCGCGACCGTATCAGGCCGAAGTGGATCGCCTGAGCGCCAATCAGGCGCAAGCGAACGCCGAGTTGAGCCTGGCCCGCAACAATCAGCGGCGCTCGGACATGCTGCTTGCCCAACACGCCATTTCTCAGCAGGAAGCCGACCGTCAAGGTACTGCGGCAGCCAGTGCACACGCCCAGCTGGCCGCCGCTACCGCTGCGCTGGCTACCGCCCGGCTGAACCTCGATTTCACCAAGGTCCGCTCACCGATCGACGGCCGGGTCAGCAACGCCCGCGTGACCGCAGGCAATCTGGTGACCAGCAGCGACGTGCTGACCAGCGTGGTCTCGGTCAACCCGGTCTACGTCTACTTCGACGTGGATGAGCAGACATGGCTGAAGCTCGATCATCTGCGCGCCAAGGCCGCTCAGACCGGCGGCGACGCACGCATCGAAGCCACCATGGGCCTGGCCGACGAATCCGGTCACCCCCATGCCGGCCGGCTCGACTTCGTCGACAACCAGCTACACACCGGCTCGGGCACGATGCGCCTGCGCGCCGTGTTCGACAACGCCGACGGCCTGTACACACCGGGGCTGTACGCCCGCGTGCAGCTGGAAAGTGGCCAGGCACGTTCACGCTTGCTGGTTGACGACCGCGCGATCGGTACCGACCTGGGTAACCAGTTCGTCTACGTCGTCGACAAGCAGCACAAAGTGGAATATCGAAAGGTCGACACCGGCCCGCTGTTCCACGGCCTGCGCGTCATCGACAGCGGTCTGAAGCCAAACGATGTGGTGATCGTCAATGGCTTGCAGCGCGTTCGCCCTGGCGCCGAAGTGAACCCGAAGACCGTTGCCATGACGGCAAGCCTCGACGCGAGCGACAAAGCGCTGGTCGAACGCGGCGATGCGCCGGACGCCGATTCACGTACCGCGCAAGCGGGCACGCCGACTGCGGAAAAACCACAAGGCTGAGGATTCGCTCCCTCCTCCCACAGGGGACGGTCGGGGCGGGTAATGCCCTTCAGCGAACCGCGCGGAAAAAGATCAAGCGCTACCCCTCCCAACCTCCCCCTGCGAGCAGGGGGAGGAGCAAGAACACCAAAGCCAGCAACGGCTTTGTCGAGGATTCATTGCATGAAAAACATAGCCCAGTTCTTTGTCGATCGACCCATCATGGCGGCGGTGCTGTCACTGCTGTTCGTGATCACCGGCACGCTGGCGGTATTCCAGCTGCCGATCAGCGAATACCCGGAAGTGGTACCGCCGACGGTGGTCGTACACGCCGCCTACCCCGGCGCCAATCCCAAGGTCATTGCCGAGACCGTCGCCACCCCGCTGGAGGAACAGATCAACGGCGTCGAAGGCATGCTCTACACCTCGTCGCAGGCAACCAGCGACGGCTCGATGACGCTGACCGTGACTTTCGCACTCGGCACCGATCTCAACACTGCCCAGGTGGATGTGCAGAATCGCGTGGCGCAGGCGTTGCCCAAGCTGCCCGAGGAAGTGCAGCGGCTCGGCGTCACCACCAAGAAAAGCTCGCCCGACCTGACCATGGTCGTGCATCTGACCTCACCTGATCAGCGCTACGACATGCTGTACCTGTCGAACTACGCACGCCTGCACGTCAAGGATCAACTGGGTCGTCTCAACGGTGTCGGTGACGTGCAGATTTTCGGCGCTGGCGAATACTCGATGCGTGTATGGCTCGATCCGCAGAAGATGGCGCAGCGCTCGCTGACCACTGGCGACGTGATCAATGCGATCCGCGAGCAAAACGTGCAGGTCGCCGCCGGTGCGTTGAACGCGCCCCCCGGCCCCGACAGCTCCGCGTTCCAGCTCAACATCAATACCCGCGGCCGACTGGTCACCAAGGATGATTTCAACCGCATCATCGTACGTACCGATGCCAACGGTGGCGTCATCCACCTCGATGACGTTGCTCGCGTCGAACTTGGCTCGGACAACTACGCGCTGCGCAGCCTGCTCGACAACAAGCCGGCGGTGGCGTTGCCCATCTTTGCGCGTCCCGGCTCCAACGCGATCCAGATTTCCAACGAAGTGCGCAGCAAGATGGCGCAGCTGAAGAAGGAATTCCCGCAGGGTGTCGATTACTCGATCGTCTACGATCCGACCGTTTTTGTACGCGGCTCGATCGAGGCGGTCGTGCACACGCTGCTGGAAGCGATCCTGCTGGTGGTGCTGGTGGTGATCCTGTTCCTGCAGACCTGGCGCGCCTCGATCATTCCGCTGGTGGCAGTGCCGGTTTCGCTCATCGGCACGTTCGCGGTGATGTACCTGGCCGGTTTTTCGCTTAACGCACTGAGTCTGTTCGGACTGGTGCTCGCCATCGGCATCGTGGTCGATGACGCCATCGTGGTGGTAGAGAACGTCGAGCGACATATCGAACTGGGGCAGACCCCGCGCGAAGCCACCCGTAAAGCCATGCGCGAGGTCACCGGACCGATCGTGGCGACCGCGCTGGTGCTGTGTGCGGTGTTTATTCCGACCGCCTTCGTCAGTGGCCTGACCGGACAGTTCTATCGCCAGTTCGCGTTGACCATCGCCATCTCCACCGTGATCTCTGCATTCAACTCGCTGACCCTGAGCCCGGCGCTGGCTGCGGTGTTGTTGAAGGGACGCGACGCGCCAAAGGACCGCCTGACCCTGTGGATCGACCGCGCCTTCGGATGGCTGTTCCGTCCCTTCAACCGCTTGTTCCATCGTGGTTCGGAGCGCTATGTGGGCGGCGTGAAGCGTGTTCTCGGCAAGGGCCCGATCGCACTGGTGATCTTTGCCGGCCTGATCGGCCTGACCTGGTTCGGTTTCGCCCACGTACCCACCGGCTTCGTGCCGGGCCAGGACAAGCAGTATCTGGTGGCGTTTGCGCAGCTCCCCGATGCGTCCTCGCTGGATCGTTCCGAAGATGTCATCGAACGCATGAGCTCGATCGCGTTGAAACAACCGGGCGTGGAGCATGCGATCGCGTTCCCTGGACTGTCGATCAACGGTTTCACCAACTCCAGCAACTCCGGCATCGTGTTTGTCTCGCTGAAGCCGTTCGAGGACCGGCGTGACGCCTCGCTGTCGGCCGGCGCAATTGCCGGCGCGCTGAACCAGAAGTTCGGCGCCATCCAGGACGCCTACATCGCGGTATTTCCCCCGCCCCCGGTAATGGGATTAGGCACGATCGGTGGATTCCGCATGCAGCTGGAGGACCGCAGCGACCGCGGTTTCGACGAGCTGTACAAGCAGACCCAGAACCTGATCGCCGCCAGTCGCAAAGACCCTGCGCTGGCCGGCCTGTTCTCCAGCTTCCAGGTCTCGGTACCGCAGGTGGATGCGGACGTCGACCGCGAAAAGGCCAAGGTCGTGGGCGTGAATCTGGCCGATGTCTACCAGACCATGCAGGCCTACATGGGCTCGGTGTACGTCAACGACTTCAACCGTTTCGGTCGTACCTACCAGGTCAATGTCTCGGCCGACCCCGCGTTCCGGCACACGCCACAAGACATCCTGTCGCTGAAGACACGCAACGCGCAGGGGCAGATGGTGCCGCTGGGCTCGTTCGTCACCGTAAAGCAAGGCGCGGGACCGGATCGGGTGCAGCATTACAACGGCTATCCCACGGCGGAAATCAACGGCGGCCCGGCTCCGGGTTTCAGTTCCGGCCAGGCGCAGGCGGCGATGGAAAAACTGGCCAAGGACACCTTGCCCAATGGCATCAGCTTCGAGTGGACCGAGCTGACTTACCAACAGATCCTCGCCGGCAACACGTCCATCCTGGTGTTCCCGTTGTGCGTGCTGCTGGTGTTCCTGGTGCTGTCGTCGTTGTACGAGAGCTGGTCGCTGCCGTTGGCGGTGATCCTGATCGTGCCGATGGTGCTGTTGTCCGCGATTGCCGGTGTATGGCTTAGCGGGGGCGACAACAACATCTTCACCCAGATCGGATTGATCGTGCTGGTCGGGCTCGCGTGCAAGAACGCGATCCTGATCGTCGAATTCGCCCGCGAACGCCAGCATGAAGGCATGAGCCGTCATGACGCGGTACTGGAAGCAGCCAAGCTGCGACTGCGCCCGATCCTGATGACCTCGTTCGCTTTCATCATGGGTGTGGTGCCACTGGTGACCTCGCACGGCGCCGGAGCCGAGATGCGCCATGCGATGGGCGTCGCGGTGTTCTCCGGCATGCTCGGGGTAACCATCTTCGGACTCATCTATACACCGCTGTTCTACGTCGTCATTCGTGCGCTGGTCGAGCGTCGCGAGGCGCGTGCGGCCGAACGTGCCGCTGCTCACGCGCAACCGGCGCTGGAGAACCACTGATGAAAACCTTGCTCAAGACCGCCGCGCTCAGCGCGGCCATGATCCTCGCCGGCTGCGCCAGCGTGGGACCGAACTATCACCCGCAAAAAATCGCCGCCCCGCAGTTGCAGGGACTGGACGCCACGCAGGAAAGCAGCGCGCAATTCCAGGCCGCGTGGTGGCGACAGTTCAACGACCCCACGCTGGACGCGCTGATCCAGCGTGCCGCCGCCAATAATCTTGACCTGCGCATTGCGGTAGCCCGCCTGCACGAATCCCGGGCTCTGCTTAGTGGTGCCCGTTCCGATCAGTTGCCCACGATCGACACCGACATCGACTACAGCCGGAGCCGCGGCCAGCAGCCTGGCTTCGGAACGCAACGGCAGACGGTGACGACCTATCAAGCCGGGTTCGATGCGTCGTGGGAGCTGGACGTGTTTGGTGGCGTGCGCCGTTCGGTGGAAGCGGCCGGTGCCGATCTCGGTGCGAGCGAAGCGGCGCTACACGACGCCCAGGTCAGCCTGCTGGCGGAAGTGGCGCGCAATTATTTCGAACTGCGCGGCAGCCAGTTGCGACTGGATATCGCCACCCGCGATATCGAGAACCAACAGCAAACCCTGCACTTGACCGAGGTGCGACTGCAGGCCGGCGCGGGTTCGGAACAGGACCTGGCAAGTGCCCGGGCGCGGCTCGCCGCGGTAAAGGCGCAACTGCCGCTGCTGCAGACCGCGGTGAGCGCGGGCAAATTTCGCCTGGCGGTGCTACTCGGCGCGCGTCCCGGACAATTGGATATCGATCTCTCGCCGAAGGACTTCCAGCCGATTGCAGTGAACCTGCCCATCGGCGATGCCGGTGACGTGCTCGCGCGCCGGCCGGACGTGCAGATCGCCGAACGTCAGTACGCCGCCGCCAATGCCCGTATCGGCGTAGCCAAGGCGGATTTCTTTCCGCATGTCACCTTGGGCGGCTTCTTCGGCTTCCTGTCCGGCCGCAGCAACGATTTTGGCAGTCCCTCGACCCGCGCGTGGTCGCTGGCGCCGAGTATCAGCTGGCCGGGTCTGAACGTTCAGCGCGTGCGCGCCAACCTGCACGCCAGTGAGGCACGCACCGATGCAGCAGAGGCCAACTACCAGCGCGCCGTGCTGCGGGCGATCGAGGATATCGACAACGCGGTCACCGGTTTCAACCAGCAACGGGTGCGCGTCACTCACCTGATCGAGCAGGGCACGCAAAGCCGCCGCGCCGCGGATCTGGCCCGTATCCGCTATCAGGAGGGCGCTACCGGCTTTCTCGAATTGCTCGACGCCGAACGCACGCAACTGGCGGCCGAGGATGACCTGGCCCAGGCTGAAGCGGCCGTCAACACTCGCGCCGTCGCGCTGTATAAGGCGCTCGGCGGTGGCTGGGAGGCCTGCGGTGACGAGCGCTGCAGTGACGTGACCAAGAGCGACGCTGCGCCATGAGCCGCTCCGTTCGCCGCTTGCCGGCGGTGACGCCGGTGTATCGCGTGGCGCTGGTCAGTGGTGCCAATCGCGGGCTCGGTTTCGAGGTAGCGCGGCAGCTCAGCGAACGCGGCATGACCGTGCTGCTGGGCGCTCGCGATCTTGACAAGGGGCTGAATGCCGCACGTAAACTGGGCGGCGCTGCCGGTGAAGTGATCGCGGTGCAACTGGATGTCACCGCACAGGATCAGGTCGACACGCTGACGCGCTGGATCGAAGTGACCTTCGGCCGGCTCGATGTGCTGATCAACAACGCTGGCGGTCACTACGACCCCGACTCCCACGCCAGCAACGGTGACATCGTCATGGCCCGCCAGGCGATGGAAACGCATCTGTTCGGCAGCTGGCGGTTGTCCACTGCCATGCTGCCGTTGATGCGCCGTCACGATTACGGTCGTATCGTCAACGTATCCAGTGGCTGCGCCGCGGTAAGCGCCAGCAGCGAACACTGCGTGGCCTATCGCACCTCCAAGGCGGCGCTCAATACCTATACCCGCACCCTGGCGACGGAACTGGAAGGAAGCGGCATCACCGTCAACGCCGTCTGTCCCGGCTGGGTCGCCACCGATATGGGCGGCGCCGGCGGACGGGCGGTGGACCGAGGCGCAACAGGCATCACGTGGGCGGCAAGCTTGTCGGCACCGGCACCCACCGGCCGGTTTTTTCGCGACGGTGAGCTGATTTCCTGGTGAATCCGGGTAAATGCGGCAAGTGCCAGTCAGCGCGACACGACGACCGCGAACCATTCCCAACCCCGCACTCTTTCGGAAATGAGCTTGGTACAAGTGAGCATCGGCACCGCGAGCAGCGCACCGGGGATGCCCCACAGCCAGCCCCAGACGAGTAGCCACAGCAGGATCGCGATCGGGCTGAGCCGCATGCTGGCGCCCTGAATCATCGGGGTGACCAGATTGCCTTCCACGGCCGTGATCCCGGCAAAGGTCAGCGCGGGCAGGAAGACGTCGAAGTCGATGTCCTTCGCGTACAGCATCGACACCACCGCCAGCACCGTGGTGGTAACGATGGCGCCGACGTAGGGAATGAAGTTGGCGAACGTCGCCACCGCGCCCCACAGCAGTGGGTCGGGCACCTTGTACAGCCACAACATGCCGGCGGTGATTGCGCCCAGGCTGGCGTTGATCAGCAATGCGGTGAGCAGATAGCGAGAAATCTCGGCCTGGAAGCCGCGCACGATGGTCACCGCGTGTCGCTTGTAAGCGAAGCTGGGCGTGATCTCGACCAGTCGGCGAAGCATGGTGTCGCCATAGATCAGGAAAAAGAACACCAGCAGCAGTACGCTGAGCACCGCAGCGAGCACCTTCGGCGCGGTGGAGACCACGTCCCACGCGGTGATCGATACCGGCGTCGACGGCGCCGTGGTGGCGCGGGAGGTACCGCTGACCAGGGTTTGCGTCGCCTTGTTGGCCGCCTCCAGCGGCTTGGTCACGCTGCGGAATTTCGGCACGAAACTCTTGATTGCAGACGGCGCACCGTGAAACCAGCCGATGGCCGGCTGCGCCAGCAGACTGACACCGGTGCCGATGCCGATAACGAGGCCGATCATCAGGACGCTGGCCGTGAGCCACCGCGGTACTCGAAACCGCGCGCCGGTAGCCACGATCGGGTTCAACGCCAAGCCGATGAACGCTGCCAGCACCAGCGGAATCAGCAGGCCCTTGGTCAAGGTGATCGTATAAAGCATGGCCAGCAACAGCATGCCGTTCAAAAGCATGCGGATCGCGCGCAAATGCCTGCGCGTACCACGCGCGGTATGCAGTCGAGGTGCAAACTGAGGTGGCAGGGATTCGGCTACCGACGCGTCGTCGAGCGCACGATTCAGCCGCGCCGCTTCACTGGCACTGCTCCGCTGCTCTTTGCTTGTCGAGGCTGGACTTAAGGGTGATGTTGAGGTTGGATCAAGTACGTCCGGATCGCTCACAGCGGGTCGCCGCGGGCGCCGTCGTCGTCCGTGGAGCTATCGCGCGCCGCGGTGCGCAGTCCTATCGCGCCCAGTTCCGCAATCAGCCGGGTGCCATGGGTGACGGCCTCGGCAACACTGCCGCTCAGCAGGGCACTTAAACCGGGAATGCGTAGTGGATGCACGTTCAGCATGCCGAGCAGGAAACCCGCGCCAGCCGCCCCACCTACCGTGGTTAGAGGATATTCGCGCTCCCGTGCCAGCAATGCCGATGCCGGCTTGTGCACAGCGTGGCGCGCAATCCGGACACGAAGTTTCGCCGCTCGAACATTCGCCGCCTTTCGAAAAATGCTCACGGACGACTCTCCTCCCGGGTAACGGCCACCGCCTTGCCGGCAGCGTCATGGATCAGGGCACTCAACTCGACACGCGTCGCTGGCAGACTCATCCAGTGCATGCAGCGCCGGAACAGCATGATGGCAGCCAGTAGAAATATGCCTTGCACCAAAAACAGTACAAGTAACCCCCACACCCATGAGCCAAGCCATTTCACAAGTAATACACCAATGATACCCAGCACGGTCAAACCCATGCCCACACCTACCACCGTGGCAGCGAGACCGGCCAGCAGAATCCAGGAAATCGCGCTGCGCGCCAATCCGAGCTCGGCAGCGAGCAAATGCAGCTGGGCGCCGAACATCCGTTTAACCGCCCGACCGAGCTGCCCGATTTCGTCAAGCAGTCCAGACGAAGACGGCGCCGGAGCCGGCGCCGTCTTCTCGCGGGGTGCTTCACCCTCGTTTTGCATTTACTGCCCCCGACAAATCGATCAACGACGCAGGATGCGCCCGAGCAACCAGCCCGCGCCCAGTGCGATGGCTACCGACTGTACTGGCTTCTCGCGCACATATTCACGCGCCTGCTGCATCCAGGCATCGGCGCGATCGACGGTTTCGTCATAAACCTCCCGACCACGCTCGCTGATATCTGACGCTTTCTCACTGGCGCGGTGTGCGGTATCAGCAGCCTTGTCGGTGGCGTGATGCAAACCCTCTTCCACCCGGTCTGCGGCCCGGTCGACCGTTTCCTTGGTGGTATTGACGGCGCTCGACGTGGCCTGCTTGACTCGTTCAGCGCGCTGGTCGATGCGGTCACCGACAGCTTCTTCTTTGGAGGGGACTTGATTGTTCATTACGTGCTCCGAATGGAATCAAAAATAGGGGACGATGCTTCGACCGGAATGGGTCAACTGGCTCGGCGGAAAAAGGCAATGATGGCCAGTATCAGGAAGATGACGAACAGGATCTTCGCGATGCCGGCTGCTGCGCCAGCGATACCGCCAAAGCCCAGTACGGCGGCAATGATGGCGATGACCAGAAAAACCAGTGCGTAATGAAGCATGACGTTGTCCTCGCGTGGGAGTCGAATGTGGCGCTATATCGGCGCCGCGTTCAGCTATTCACCCATACCCCATGCCATGCGCGTGTGAAGATGGTCAGCAGCTCCGTGCACAAGACGCCGACGTTTGGTCAGCCCTCGACGGTCGGATTGAGGCTATAGGTTCCGCTCAACTCAGCTTCGGCCACTACGTGCCCGACCATCGCGGCTCGCAGCTCGGCGAGGGGAAAACCCTTGACCAGCGAAAGGGACGTCACATCAAGCGCGTAGACGCGAAAGTGGTAACGGTGCAGCAACGTGTCATTCCATGGCGGGCATGGGCCATCGTAACCAAGGTACTGGCCGGCCATGTCGTCGTCGCCACTGAACCACCCAGTAAAATCGTTGACTCCCTGCACGCTTCCGGGTGGTCCGAGGGGTTCACGCTTGCCGCGAGGAGTGACTTCGTCACTGCAAGCGGCAGCAGTCAGCTCGCCGCACTCGGCAGGGATGTTCGCCATCAGCCAGTGGACGAAGGGCACCCGCGGGATATCTTTCGGTACCTCGCGGCCTTCCTGGTTCACCTCTTCGCGGCTACCGGGCACATCGTGGTCGATGCAGGTGAGCACAAACGAACGCGTCGCTTCAGGCGCATTTTTCCAAGCCAGATGCGGACTGTGATTATCCGACAGGGCGAACGGCTCGGCTTGCTTGCCGAAGGCAAACCGGGCGGGAATCGGCTGGCCGTTTTCGAAGTTGTCACTGCGTAATTGCATGGAGGTTTCCTTGGATCCGGGAAAGGGGGCCGCGAGTCAAGGCTGATAGGTGACCCGGTAGACGGCACCAGCAAGGTCGTCGCTGACCAGCACGCTGCCGTCGGGCAGCGGCTGCACGTCGACCGGTCGGCCCCACGCGCTGTCGTTGTGTTCAAAGCCAGTGATCAATGGCTTGTATGAAACCACCTTGCTGCCATTCACGGACACGGTCATGACTCGGTAACCGGATTTCGTGCTGCGATTCCACGAGCCGTGTTCGGCTACGATGATCGCCCCGTGATAGCTCGCGGGAAACTGCTTGCCGGTATAGAAGCGCATGCCGAGCGAGGCGACGTGGGCGCCCAGTTTCAGCACCGGCGGCGTGAAATCCTTGCACGCCTTGCCCTTGCCGAACTCGGGGTCGAGCACGTCGCCCTGATGGCAATAGGGATAGCCGAAATGTTCCCCGACACGGGTAACTTCGTTGAGCTCGTCGCTAGGCACGTCGTCACCCAGCATGTCGCGACCGTTGTCGGTGAACCAAAGCCGCTTGGTGCCCGGCTGCCAGTCGAAACCGACCGAGTTGCGCAGGCCAAGGGCCACGTCCTCCACGCCTGAGCCGTCCGGGTTCATGCGCAGCAATTTGCCGTGATCCGGCGCCGGGTCGCAGATGTTGCAGGGGGCTCCGATCGGCACGTACAACTTGCCGTCCGGACCGAAGGCCAGAAACTTGCCGCCATGATGGGTTTCCGGCGTCAGCTTGTCGGTGACCAGTTCGGGTTTCGGCGGCGCGTCGAGGTGCTGCTCGATATTGCGCAACACCACGATGCGACTGATCGCCGAGACATACAGATTACCATCGTGGAAAGCCACGCCGATCGGCGTGTTCAGCCCGCTGGCGACCACGCGCACCTGTTCGGCAATGCCGTCGTGATTGGCATCGGTCAGCGCGTAGACCTTGCCGGCACCGCCGGAGCCGACAAACACCGTGCCGTGCGCGCCCAGCGCGATCTCGCGCGCATCCGGCACCTGATCGGAAAAGACCGCCACATGAAAGCCCTGCGGCAACGTCAACTTGTCCAGCTGCACTTTGGCCAGCACGGGCAGCGCCAGTAAAGACAGCATCAACGACAACATCACACGCATGACGATCACCTCCGGTTGTGGGAAACGTCAGCGTATACCCGCACACGTGAAGCCAGAAACAAACGATCGCAGTGCGAGCGGGATCGCCTGATCGGGAGCGACAACGACGACGCCGTGCCTTCGTGTGCAAGCTGATCGACAACGTTATCCGCTGGATGCCGCCGACCTGCCGATGCTGATGACGAGCAGGTCGAGGCGCTCAGGTCATGGGCTCAATGATCTTCCGTCGTAGCGGCCTCGGTCCGCACCCCACTTTGGTCAGGCCACACTCAGTTGCTCGGTAATGATGTCCGCGGCGATGGTAGCCCCGCCTTCAGACTTGATCGCTGCGGCACACCGCCGGGCCTGACGCCGATAGTCGGCCTCGCGCAGCAGCCGGTCCAGAATCGGCGCCGCGCGCGCGGCGCGATATCGTCGTGCCGGAAGAATCTCAGCCACGCCCAGCCGCTGCAGACGGGAGGCGTTGTCCGGCTGATCGAAGCCGTGTGGCACGACCAGCATCGGACGACCGGCACGCAGCGCCTCGCTGCTGGTGCCGATGCCGCCGTGCTGGATGATCACCGAGGCACGCCGAAACAGGCTGGCGTGATCAGCGTACTCGACCGCATGAACGGTGGCAGGAAGGTCGCGCGGCAACCGCGTGCGCATCTCCAGCGAGCCGGTCAGCAGCACCGCGCGCTGGTCCAGTTGCCGGGCGGCATCCAGACTTTCGCTCAGAAAGCGGGCGCCGGCGTGGACGGCCGCCGAGCCCAAGGTGAACACCAGCGGTGGCGGGCCGTCATCGAGAAAATCCGTCAACGCCAGATCGATCGCGGGCGGCTGCTCATAGCGGGCGAAACCCGTCACGTGTACGTCGGACGGCCAGTCCGGTTGTGGCCTGCCCAGCAACGGCGAGAACAGCGCCAGCACGCCATCGGTGGCGTGCTGTCCACGATGGAATGGATCACCCCGTTCCGACACCGAGGGCAAACCGAGCTGCTGACGAAAGGCACGCACCGGCGCGGTCCAGGGCTGCGTGATGCGTTCCCCGATGCGTTGCAGCCATTGCCCACGCCGCGGGGAACGGCGCAGAAATCGGTCCAGCACGGCGATTCCGGTCGCGGGTGGATCAAACGCCGAGAGAAAGCCCGCGGGCGCCAGCACGGCGGACAGCCAACGCCCGCGACCGGCGGCGTGAAGTTGTTCGCCTAGAATCTGACCGGCAAACGCCAGCGTGGTGGTGATCAACACATCGGCATCGGCGCAGACCGGCGCCAGCTTTTCGTAGCTTGCTGCCACATCGAGCGCCGCGAAATCGTGCACCACGAAACGCGGGCCGCGCCACGGGTGAAACGCCTTGGCAGTAAATGCGGCGCGATCCTCCGGCTCGGGGATGCCGCTGGCATCGACAAAGCACAAGCCGGCCTGCTCGATCGGCAACTGGTGAACCGCGTGCGTGGTGATCGTGACGCGATGGCCGCGCCGGCGCAGCTCCTGCCCGATCGCCAGAAAGGGAAACAGGTCGCCCAGCGAACCAACGGTGGCGATAACGATGTGGGCGCTGGACATGGTCGGATGATGGGCGGGCGTCGGCAGGACAGGGTAACCGTCGCTCTATGGATTCGGTGTGCAGGCACGTTAAGCTGCCCGCCCCTCAACATTCTCTGCCTTGGTGGAAGACCCATGTCGACCCTGCCGCCGTTCCATCTCGCGTTTCCAGTTTCCTCGCTGGACAGCGCCCGCGCGTTCTACGGCGAATTGCTCGGCTGTCCCGAGGGTCGTTCCAGCGCGCATTGGGTGGACTTCGATTTCCACGGCCACCAGATCGTGGCGCATCTGGCGCCAGAGGAAGTGCACGAGGCGGCGGCGCATGATGTAGACGGTGACAAGGTTCCGGTGCGCCATTTCGGCCTGGTACTGACGATGGGCGACTGGCAGGCGCTGGCCGATCGCCTGCGTGCCGCCAGCACGCAGTTCGTGATCGAGCCGCATGTGCGTTTCATTGGTGAGCCGGGTGAACAGGCGACGATGTTCCTGCGTGATCCGAGCGGCAATGCGCTGGAGTTCAAGGCGTTTGCCGATCGCGCCCAGCTGTTTGCGACGTAGCGGTGGAAGCGCTCGACCTTCAGAAACTGGTAACCACCCGCATGCCGTTCGGCAAGTACGAGAGCTGGCTGCTTGCGGATTTGCCCGGCGCGTACCTGGCCTGGTTCGCGCGCAAGGGTTTCCCGCCCGGTCAGCTTGGTCAGTTGCTGGCATTGGCGTTGGAAATCGATCACAACGGGCTTTCTTCGCTGCTCGATCCACTGCGAAAACTGCACGCCGTCGACCGGCACCATTAAGCGTATGCTGCGCCTGCTGCCTCCGACAGCTGACCGCGACCCCCTCTTCATTGTGCGGCAGGTGACGGTCTGCACCGGATGGGCGGCTTCGCTGTCCCCACTGCGCAGGCACCCATGACGACTCCCGGTCACGAATTCACCGCGGCAGCGAATGCGCTCGCTACCGAGGGCTGGTGCGTGATATCCCACCTGATGACCGAGCTGCAAACCCGTGCGCTCGCCGACGAATGCCACGCCATGCACAGCGCCAGCTTGCTGTTGCCCGCTCGCACCGGCAGTGCTCGCTCAAGCTCGCGCCTGCGAGGTGACAGCACGCACTGGTTCGACCAGCGCAACCTGACCCCAGCCCAGCAGGATTTCAGCGATCGCATCGACGCGTTGCGCATCGACCTGGGCCGGGAGTTGATGCTGGCCCTGGTCGATTGCGAAGCGCATTACGCGGTCTATTCTCCGGGTGCCGTTTACGCGCGACATCTCGACCGCCTGCGTGACAATGATGCACGGGTGATGTCAGCGGTGTTCTATCTCAACGATGACTGGCTGGACAGCGAGGGCGGCGCACTGCGGCTTTACCTGGCCGACGGCTCGACGCGGGATATTTATCCGCGCGCCGGCAGTCTGCTGCTGTTTCTCTCGGCGCACTTCGAGCACGAAGTGCTGCCGGCGACCCGCGATCGCATGAGCATCGCCTGCTGGATGCGTCAGCGCGCCTTGGTCTGAGCGGGGTCGGACGGCCGTCCCAGCAATTCGATTTCAGCAATGGACGTCGCGGTCCCCGATGCCGAAAGCACGCGCAGACGATAGTGCGTGTAACTGCCGGGGTGACTTATACCGAAGGCGCGCGTCTGCCTCGCCCAGGCGAACGTCTGCCCGTGTCGCTGGTCGAGCGATTGCCAGTGCTCACCGTCGCTGGAACCTTGCAGCTCCCAGTCCGACGGCGCTTTTTTGGTCGCCCCGGAAGTGATCGTCAGCATGCTCACCGCCTGCGGCTGGGCGAACCGCCAATTCAGCACGGTGGTCTGCGCGGGCAACGCCAACTCGGTGTCGGAGGTGTTGTCGGACAGTGACTGCAGCGAGGCCAGCGCGGGTGAACTGCTCATCTGCGCGCCGTGGCCGTCGGTGACATCGCGCAACGGTGCGGGCCGGCCGTGGGTGGTGATGGAAGGCGGCAGGGCGGCTTCGCTGGTACCCCAGGACGAGGGTTTCGGCCCCATCACGAAATCCAGCGTGGCACCGCGCGCCAGCAGCGCATGCGGCAGGGTCAGCCGAGCCCATGGCTTGCCGTTGACGCGCAGGCTCTGCACGTAGCGATTGGTATCGCTGACCGCCGGCGCATTGATCACCAGATGCCCGCCGCTCTCCAGCGCGATGTCCATGTGCGGGAAATAGGGCGCGCCGATCACGTACTCCGGTGTGCCCATGCGCAACGGGTAGAAACCGGCGGCGCTGAAGACATACCACGCCGACATCTCGCCGTTGTCCTCGTCGCCCGGATAGCCCTGGCCAATTTCGCTGCCGACATACAGCCGCGACAACGCGTCACGTACCTTGTCCTGGGTTTTCCACGGCTGCCCGGTGTAGTCGTACATATAGATGATGTGGTGCGAGGGCTGGTTGCTATGACCGTACTGGCCCATGCGCACGTCGCGCGCCTCCAGCATTTCGTGGATCGGTCCACCATAGCTGCCGACGTGGAAATGCCCCGGCGTTGCGAAGAACTGATCCAGTTTCGCCGCGAGCTTGTCACGCCCACCATAGAGCGCGGCGAGTCCGGCCCCGTCCTGCGGCGCGTCGAAGGTCATGTTCCAGGCATCGGTTTCGGTGTAGTCGCCACCCCAGCGCAGCGGATCGAAATCGCTCTTGCCGTAGCGCCAGTGCCCGGCGGCATCACGTCCGACCAGAAAGCCGACCTGCGGCTCGAACAGATGGGTATAACCCAGCGCGCGGCTACGCATCCACGTGGCATCGTCGGCGTAGTGCGCGGCGTACGGATCATCCGCGTCCGGCTGCTTGGCCAGCGCCGCGGCCAGATTGGCGATACCGAAATCGTTGATATACCCCGCGGTCGACCACGACAGGCCCTCGTCCACGGCGGTATCGGTGTAACCGTTGAAGATGGAACGCTGCAAGCCCTTGCGTCCGGTGCCGTCCAGCGGGCTGACCACGGTGGCGTCCTTCAGTGCCGACTGGTAGAACGAGCGCACGTCGAAGTTGTGCACGCCCTTCAGCCACGCATCGGCAAAGCCCACGTCCGCGCTGGTACCGACCATCAGGTCGGCATAGCCGGGCGAAGACCAGCGCGCGATCCAGCCGCCATCGCGATACTGCTGCACAAAGCCGTCGATCATTTCGCCGGCCTTGGTCGGTGTCAGCAGAGTGTAGGCAGGCCATGCCGTGCGGTAGGTATCCCACAGCCCGTTGTTGACGAAAACTTTTCCCGCCACGATGCGCGCGCCGGTTTGGGTCGGCGTATCGGTGCCCGTCGGCTTGGAGAACGGACTGGCATAGCGATAGTCCGGGCGATTGGCGCTGCCGACGTTCTCGTACGCTTCGTTGGGGTACAGAAACAGGCGATAGAGGCTGGAGTACAGCGTGGTTTTCTCATCCCGGCTGGCGCCGCCGACGGTGACGATGCCCAGTTGGGCATCCCATTTTTTCTGCGCCCGTTCGCGCACCAAGTCAAAGGTATCGTCCGGGGCAATCTCCAGCGCCAGATTGTGTTTCGCCTGCGCCAGGCTGATCAGCGAAGTGGCGATACGCAGATTTACCACCTTGTTCTGGTGAGTATTAAAACCGAACCATGCCGCAACATGATCGCGGCCCTCGCCCTTCAGTTTCCCGCTCTCGCTGACCGGTTGGTCGACGACACCGTAAAAGAACAGTCGCCCAGCACCCGCGGACAGCCCGCTTTTCACGTCGGACCAACCACTGAAGTGTCGGCCCGACGGATCGAGCGTTATGCCGCCATGGTCGTCGCGATTGTCGAAGATCAGCTGCGAACGATCGCCACGGAAGGTGAAGCGGAACATCGCGGCGTGATCGGTCGGGGCTATTTCACTGACGATGCCGTTGTCGAACGCCACGCGATAGGTATGCGCGTGGGCCGTTTCGTGGGCGTGGCTGAAGCTGAGCGCGCGCTCCGCGCGATTGGCGCTGGGTGCACCGCTGGCCACCGCGGCGGGCATCATCTGGAACGTCTGGCGATCACCCATCCACGGGCTCGGTTCGTGCGAGAGTGCGAAGGCCTGCATCCGGGGTCGATTGTCCGAGCCATTGTGCTGCTGGTACTGGTACATCCAGTCGGATCCCGCGTCGGTTACCGGGGTCCAGAAATTGAAGCCGTGCGGTAATGCCACTGCGGGAAAGTTGTTGCCGCGCGAGAAGCGTCCGTTGGAATTGCTGCCGCGTCGCGTATCGACGAAATCGCTGGGACGGCGGCGCGCATCGACCGGCGTCGGCCCGATCCGCACGTCGTCCAGATAGCCCTCGAAGGTCGCCGCCGGACCATCGTGCATCAGCACCACGCGGGTAATCGTGCGTCCGGCCGCGACGCCACCGAGATCGATCGAGAGTGCATTCCACTGATCCGGATACAGCGTTCGCCCCAGCCCCTGGGCGCGCGCCGAGGCACCGATCCGGTGCTGGTCGACCGCGCCACGGGTGGACAGGCGGCTGCCATCATCGAAGATCAGATCCACTGCCACATAGTTTGCCGGATTGCGCAGATCGTCGCCGTTCGAATTCGGGAAGATCCGGTACGACAGCTGGGTATCCGCCTTCACCGCCAGCGCAGTCTTGAACAGGTCCACCTGCTGTTTCCCGCCAGCGTCACCACGGTAATGCAGTGAATGCAGGCCGGTGAAACCGACGCCGGGCTTGGCGGTGAGCGCGGCAGCCTTGATCGGACCACCGGCGATTTCCGCGGAAAAGGACGCCGTGGCGGATGCGGCCAGCGGCACCAATTCGGCGGGTTCGAACGAACGCCACCAGGTCGTTTCGGGCACGGCCGCGCTTGCCAGCAACGGCAGCGCACCGATCAGCCAAAGCCCGCGGCGCAGGACGCGACCGGCATTCAACAACGGCGATCTGCTCACAGGCAGCTCTCGGCGGGTAGGGGGAAGAAGATCACGTTCTGCATGGCTATGGCCCGATTGTCGCCAGCAAGACACACGCCGGCAGGAAAACCGGAGAACGCCGGTATGACAGCATTTGTATCGATCTAAATTTGTTCTGTCAAACTGCGTCGCAGCATGCTGGAGCTGTAGGAACGCCCCCCCGATCAGCCCGTGACGGACTGACCATCAGCTACCGCATTGAATCGCGCCGCGATGTAGTCGTCGGTATAGCTGGTCATGCTGTAGTCGCGGATGAAGCCGCAATGGCCGCCAAAAGGTGCGATGTCGAGCTCCACATTGGGCGGCAGCTCCAGCCTCTCGAAGCTGCTTACGGGTATGACCGGATCATCTCTGGAGGTGAGAATCGTGGCGGGAATCTGCATTGCCTGCATGATGTCTCCTGCCACTGAATAGCCGTCCAGATACTGTTGCAGCGATTTGAAATCAGTATGGCGCAGCACCATTGCCTCGGTCAGGCCACGCAGGTGCTGCTTCAACTCCGACATCTCGAAATACTGATGCTCGGGAAACGCCTTCTGCTTGGTCTGCAGCGAATGTCGCCATTTGCGCATGAAGTAGGCCTGGTAAAACCAGGGGGCGGTTTCTTCCAGCGAAAACAGACCTTCACCCGGATCGATGATCGGGCACACGGCCAGTACGTAGCTCAGCGGCACGCCGACCAGCGAGGTGTGCATCGCCACGCGCAGCGCAAAATTGCCCCCCAGCGAGAAGCCGGCCAGGGCGATCGGACGCGACGGCCAGCGCTGCGCGATGTCGCCCATGGCGTGCACGACTTCGTCCAGCTGGCAGGAATGGAAAAGCGCCTCATTGAGGCCATGGCTGTCGCCGTGATCGCGAAAATTCAGCCGGAAGATGTCCCACCCATCGGCAAGCAGACGACTGCCGGTCTGCAGCACGTAGGTCGAGTCGACGCTACCTTCCCAGCCATGGAACAGTATGGCCAGACCGCGCGCCTGTGGCCGGCTCTGCTGCGCAGTGAAGACACCGGACAGGCGTACGCCGCCGCCGCCATCGACCACCACGTGCTCGGCGCCCTCAAGTACGGTCCTGGCCGCCTGGGGCAGCAAGACTCGGCGCACGCCGCTGGACGAAAGCATGGTTTGGATATGCCCGCTGCGCAGTGGCCACGGCGGCCGGAAGTCCTTTCCCTGCGGCAAGCTCATGCGTGACGATCTTGCAGCGCGGCGGCAATGCGCTCGCGTGACTGCTCCGCCATGCGTCGCCGGGCATCCGGGCTGGCGGCCACCGGCTTCAGGAAATGCACTTCGGCATCCATCGGCGCCTCGCCGAGCATGCGCACAATATTGCCCAAGAAACTCTCCTGTTCACGGAAGCCCGCGTCGATGATGCGACGGCCATGACGCGCGAAGCGCAGCGCCACGGGCTGTACCGCCACCTCGGCGTCGAGCGCGGCCTGGAAAATTCGCGCGTGGAACACTTTCAGCACGCCGTTGAAGCCGCTGCCACCCTCGGGAAACACGGCCACCGAGCGGCCGCCACGCAGTCGCTCGACCATTACTTGCATCACCGAAGCCAGCGAATGATTGCTGCCGCGGCGATGGAAGATGGTCCCCCCGGTGGCCGCCATCCAGCCAACCAGCGGCCAACGGGCAATTTCGGCCTTGGCCACGAAGCAGGCGGCGCGCTGGCTGTGCAACATCTCGATATCAATCCACGAGGTGTGATTGGCGACAAACAGCACCGGGTCGGCCAACGGTACGCCATGGCGTACCGAGCGCAAGCCAAAAACACGTAGCAGCATGGTCGACCACCAGCGGATCATGCGGTGCGCGAAAGGCTCGCGGCCGTTCTCCATCACCACGTGCTGGTTCCAGCTGAGGATCAGCGAACACAACAGGATGCCCAGTACGATGTGCAGCAGCAACAAGGGTACGCGCCACAGATAACGCAGTGGTCGCAGCAGGTCGCGCTCGGGAACAGTTGCGGTGTCGATACTCATCAGTCCATTAGTTTAACGTTAGTTGACACGCTGGCGGGTCAGTTACCGCTCCAGCTGCGTCAGCGGCAACGACAGCGCGCGCTTTACCGTGCGCAGCACGAAACTTGAATTGACATCGGCAACCCCGGCCGCGTTCAACAAATGATCGAGCAGGAAACGCGAGAAGTCCTGCAGGTCGGCCACGTAGACGTGCAGCAGATAGTCCATGTCGCCGGTCAGCGCGTGACAGGCGACGACCTCGTCCCAGCCATTGACGTGCTCCACGAACCCCTCGATGGCCGCGCTCTCGTGCTTGCTCAGCTGCACCCGCACGAAAGCCTGTAACCCCAGGCCGACCGCCTGCGGATCGATCTGCGCGGCGTAGCCGCTGATGACGCTGTCCGCCTCCAGCCGCTGAAGCCGGCGCAGACATGCCGATGGCGACAGGCTGATCCGCTCGGCCAGCTCGGCATTGGTGATGCGACCCTCGCTCTGCAACACGGAGAGCATGCGCAGGTCGGTGCGATCAAGTGTTGTCATGCGCAATTAAACTCGTATATACGTCTAGATGACGCAATGATTGTGCAACGCAATGCTCAATTGATGCAACAAAGCAATCTTCATGCGGCGCTTCCGGCGTAAGCTGGAGGTCTGCATCAACCGGGAGCACGCCATGGAAAACGCCGCACCACGCAAAGTCGAGCATCAACAGACCGATCGCGGCTATGTTCCGGTATACGCGACCGGCGTGGTCGAACAGCCGTGGGCCAGCTACAGCAAGACCGACCACGAGGTGTGGGACATATTGTTCCAGCGCCAGCGCGAGATGCTGCCCGGGCGCGCCTGCAAGGAATTCATGCAGGGAGTGGAGCGCTTCGGCCTCGGCGACGGAGGAATTCCGAAGTTCAGCGACCTCAACCAGGTGCTGAAAAAAGCCACGGGTTGGGAGGTGGTGGCGGTGGAAGGCCTGCTTCCCGATGAGGTGTTCTTCGATCACCTGGCCAACCGGCGCTTTCCGGTGAGCTGGTGGATCCGCAAGCGTGGCCAGCTCGACTACCTCAGTGAGCCGGATTTGTTCCACGACCTGTTCGGTCACGTGCCGCTGCTGCTCAACCCGGTCTTTGCCGACTACATGCAGGCCTACGGTCTCGGCGGCATGAAGGCGTTCGCGATCGGGCCCGAAGCACTGATGAACCTGACCCGGCTCTACTGGTACACGGTGGAGTTCGGTCTGATGAACACCGACGAGGGCATGCGCATCTACGGCGCCGGTATCGTCAGCTCGAAGGCCGAGTCGATCTACTCGCTGGATTCACCGGCGCCGAACCGCATCGGCTTCGGCATCGAACGCGTGATGAGTACGCGTTACCGCATCGATACCTACCAGCAGTCGTATTTCGTGATCGAGAATTTCGAACAGCTGTTCGAGGCCACACGTCCGGACTTCACCCCGCTCTACGCGAGGCTGCACGAACTGCCCGCCCACGCCGCTGGCGACGTGCTCGACGACGACCGCGTGTTCACCCGAGGTACGCGTGAGGGCTGGGCCACGGGCGCGGATACCTGATCCCAGTCAGGTTTCTTCGAAGGGCGCGTTGTTATCCAGAAAGCAGCACGCGCCCTTCGTCCTCGGCGCGCTGCAAGGCACGGTCGACACGTTTGAGCAGGTTTTCCGTTGGCTCGTCATCCGCCAGGTGCGTGATGGCTGCTCCCACCGGCACTGCGATGTCGGCTTGTTCAGGCAAACACAGCAAGATCAAAGTGCGATCTTGCCAGTTGTCCTGGGGCGGAGGTAACCGCGCCGTAGCAGGCTGCCGACGCCCATCAGCGCGGCGCGCCGGCCCGTTTCAGCTCGCTGACTTCCAGTACCTGCGCAATGCGCTCGCCGTCCCAGCGGTAGACCAGATGGTGCGCCTGCACGCAGGGAGCGACCACGTCCGGAAAGAACGCGGCGATGCATTCACCTCCCGCGTGCCTGGCGCTGTCGAACACGACGCCATGGGAACCTGCACCACGCAATTCACGCGCCAGCGCCGTGCTGGCCACATAGCTGTCCGGATCCTGCGCCGCCGGCCAGCCACCCCGCAGATCATGCAGCTTGCCATCGACGCTGGTGCGATAGCAGCGCATCTGCATTTCGCAAGGCGGTTCGCGCGTCGCAGCAAGAAACTGCTCGCGGTGGAACACGGTTTCCTCTACGGCCGTAGTCACACTGTGCGCGGCGTAGAACACTCCCCACGAACCATCGGAGAAGCGGCTGCCCTCGGGATTGAGATGGGTGAACGCCGCCATCACCGGGGTCGCGCCGGGACCGCTGATGCGGCGCGCCCTGGGCACCAGCTGCAGCGCGCCGATTTCTTCGCGCAGGCGCGAATTGGTCAGCGCCTCGACCGCAAAAAGCGCGTCCATGTCTGCCGGATCGGCAATACGGTCATACACCCCAATGGGCGGAAAGCGGCTGGGCACGATGCGGTAGGCATGGCTCCAGCGCACGCGCTTCAGTGGTGGCAGATCGGTTGACATCATGTTTCCGGAGGGCGGCGGCTACGCCAGCGGTAGCGGCTTCTGCAAGGTCGGAATCGAGCATCGCAGGCGCCGATCTCGTCCGCCGCGACGGCAGCATTCAACCGCGCTGCGCGTCCAGATATTGCCGCACCACGTACAGATCACCCACATTGCCCGACAACATGCGCTCCAGCGCCGAATGGCCACCGAACAACGGTGACTGACTGGGCCGGTGCAGCCACGCATCGGCCTGGGCCGGATCGGGAAACAGGATCTGCAACGACTTCCAGATACCCAGCAGGTAGCTGACCCGCTCGATGGTATCGCGTCCGGGCGCGCCATCCTGCTGACGCTTCCACTTGTAGAAGGTCGACTCCGGCGGATCGCCAAGCAGCTTGCGCTGTTCGGCGATGCGCAGATTCCACTGTTCGGCCAGGCGGAAGAACGCGCGCAACGCCGGGCCACCGAGGTCGTCGACGGGGACGGGTTCAGGGAGTGAACGGGCAAGCATGGAAAACTTCCTTTGTGAAGTTGATCGTCATTTTACTCCACGGAAGGAGTTATATTCAAATGTCGACCCGTCTCAATCAGCTACCTGACGCTGGCGTGTCATTCTTTTGGGTGCAGTCGCCACCAAAGTCGGGCTCCGGCCCACCCTCGGCGATGAACCTTGCGATGCGTTTCTCCAACACTGGCAACGGCACCGAGCCGGTGGAGAGCATGGTGTCGTGGAAGTGGCGGATGTCGAATTTTGCGCCCAGCGCCTTTTCCGCCCGGGCACGAAGCTCGCGGATCTTCAGATAGCCCAGCTCGTACGACAGCGCCTGACCCGGCCAGCTGATGTAGCGATCGACCTCGTTGGCGATCTCGCGGTCGGACAGCGCGGTGTTGGCTGTCAGGTAGTCGATGGATTGCTGCCGGGTCCAGCCCAGATGATGGATGCCGGTGTCGACGACCAGCCGGCAGGCGCGCCACATCTGGTAGGTGAGGAAGCCGAATTGCTGATACGGCGTCAGATAGATGCCCATTTCGTTGCCGAGGTATTCGGAGTACAGGCCCCAGCCTTCGCCATAGGCGGAGATGTAGCTGTTGCGACGAAAGGCGGGCTGGCTCTTGTCCTCGGCGGCCAGCTCCAGCTGCAACGCATGGCCGGGATACGACTCGTGCAAGGTCAGCGCCGGCATGTTGTAGAGCGCGCGCGACGGCAGATCGTAGGTGTTGACCAGATAGACGTCCGGGCCACCGCGACCGGAGGTGTAATACGGCGCGATCGCAGCCGGGACCGGTTTGATGGTGAAGCGCGCGCGTGGTAGGTGGCCGAAGTAGCGACCGAGCTGACCATCCACTTCCTTGGCCACCCAGGCGCTGCGCATCAAAAGCTCCTCGGGCGTCTTGGCGTAGAACTGCGGATCGGTGCGCATGAAGGTCAGGAACTGGGCAAAGCTGCCTTGGAAGTCGGTGTCCTGGATGACCTTGAGCATCTGCGCGTGGATTTTGGCCACCTGGTCCAGACCGATCTGGTGGATATCGTCGGGGCCCAGATCGAGCGTGGTGTATTCATGGATCTGCTGCCGGTAGAACGCCTTGCCGTCTGGCAGGTCCTCGGCGGCCAGCGTCGTGCGCGCCTGCGGCACGTATTCGTCGCGAAAGAACGCCAGCAGTTTTGCGTATGCCGGAATCACCTCGTCGCGAACGTGTTGCAGCGCTTTGCCCTGCAGAACCTGCGCCTTGTCTGGCGCAATGGTGGTGGGCAGGTTCCTGAATGGGGCGTAGAAACTGCTAAGGGTCGGATCCTTCAATTCGGCCACTGCGGCAATCGACGCATCGCGGCCCTTGAGTACCTCGCGCGGCACGCTGAAACCGCGCTTGAGACCAAGCCGCATGTTGGCGATCTGTTGATCGAAATAGGCCGGAATCTCCCCCAGCCGGTCAAGGTATTTTTCATAGTCCTCGGCGGTGCGCAAACTGTCACCGCCAAGCGAGTAGTCGATATCGGACCAGAATGCCGAGTCGCTGTTGAACGGCATCTGCCAGTTGCCGAACTTCTGGTCGGCGACGAAGTTGCCGATCTGTTCGTGATAGATCGCGTAATTGGTCTGGTTCGCCGACGACAACTGGCTGGAGTCCACACCATCCAGCTGCTTCAGCACGCCCCGCCAGTACTCCAGCCGCAGCTGCTGGCTGGTTGCATCCACATCGTCAATCCGACCGTTGTTCGGCTGCGATTCGCCCGATGCGCTGATGCCTGCCTGTCCCATGCGCCACGCCCATTCCGTGGTGTAGATGTCCTTGAAACGCTTGTCTGCGCTCACCTGCGCATCGGTCACCGGGTCCGGCGTAGCGGCATGCAGCGGCACGATCCCGACGGCGAGCGCGAGCGCTGCCAAGCGGGCCATCATCAGGGTCTTTTTCACACAGGTTCCTTGCGGCGGGACGACGAGATCACCCTTCAAACGGCGTGATGGGTACGCCTATCGTCACTGTCATGGCAGCGCATCGCAACTGGTGCTATGGCAATCAACCCAGATCGAGCTGATCCGCCCCGACGGAGCGCAGGTAAGCCGCAAGGTTTCGCTCGGTCGTTTCGACAAAGCACTCGCCACTGGACTCGCTGGCATCGATCCGGTCCGGACGAAAATTGCGAAAGTCCCGACGCAGCCGGCACCACGCGCCGAGCGTCCATTTTCCGCCCCAGAACGACAGGCACAGCGGCTCGATCTCGCGCGCGCTGGCGTTGCCGCTTTCATCGCGATATTGCAGCTGCAATACCTGGTTGCCGACGATCGCGGCGTGCAGCTGATCGATCAGTGCGGCAAAGTCATCTCGGTATTGATCGCGCCATACCGGTGCAAAGATGCGGGTCCGCGTGGCCCGCTCGCGCAGATCAGGCGGTAGCACGGCCTCGATCTTCAGCAGTGCCGACTGCGCACTTTCCGCCAGTTTGGTACCGGCGAATGCGCGCACAAAGCGCGAACCGACCACCAGAGCCTCCAGTTCGCTGGCGTTGAACATCAGCGGTGGGATGTCCGAACCCTTGCGCAATACATAGCCGACGCCGGCCTCGCCTTCGATCGGCACGCCGGACAACTGCAGGTCGGCAACATCGCGATAGACCGTGCGCAGCGATACGCCCAGCGTCTGCGCCAGCGAGCGCGCCTGCAGCGCGGTACGCCGACCGCGCAGGGCGTGAATGATGAGAAACAGGCGATCGGCACGGCGCATGCGCGCATCATCGCCGAGTTGCGAAGCGACGGCCAGCGACGAAGGTCATGCCCGTGCCTTCGCGCCCTCCAGCCAGCACCCAGGCAGATCATTCCGACTGCTTGGCCGCCAACTCGGCATCGGCTGCGGCGGCACGCTGCATCGCCGGACGCGAAGTCACTCGCTCGATATAGCTGCTGATCACCGGCAGTTCGGGCACCAGCTTGAACTGGGTCATCCAGTCGAGCGCGGTGCCGTACAGCACGTCGACGGCGCTGAAGGTTTCGCCCAGCAAATACGGGCCACGCTCGAGTTGATCGGTAAGCGTGCCCAACATGGTGCCGAATTCGCCGTAAGGCGACGTCGAGGGTGGTGCCGGATCGCGCTGCATCGATTTGTCGATCACCGCGGGCTCGAAGCATGAACCGTAGAACACCATCCAGCGCAGGTACGGTCCGCGCAGGGGATCGCCGATGGGCGGTGCCAGTTTCGTCTCGGGGTAGAGATCGGCCAGATACATCATCACTGCCGGCTGTTCGGTGATCAGCGCGTCACCGTGGCGGATCGCCGGCACCTTGCCCATCGGGTTGACGGCGAGATAGTCGGGCTTGCGCGTGTCGCCGGCCTTGAGGCTCAGGACGTGCATGTCGTATTCGACGCCAAGCGCCTCGAACAGTGCGCGGGTGGCGCCGGAGCGGGTCTGCGGCGCGTGGAAGAAGGTGACGCGGGGCGGCGGGTTGGTCATGGGGTGGGCTTCAGTCGTGTGGGAGGAACAAACATCGTATCGATATCGACGCGAGGAGGCGGGGCCAGCGGCGGGACCGGTGTGCCGTGATCGCTGGCGGCGCATTCGCGCATCCGCGCGGCGCCCAGGCGATACGGCCCGTTCAGCAGCATGCCACGCAGGTACACAGGACAATATGCCGCCACGAGGTGTTTCAGCCAGGTTGTCATCGTCACCAGCTCACGCCGGAACCGCTTCGCCGACGCACCACGGCGGCAGCTGCGCGTGTTTGAACAGACGATACCAGTGCTCGCGATCGGCGGGGCTGTAGAGATCCAGCGTGTGGATCACCTCGCGGGCAAACTCGACACTGCCCAGATGGCTGGCGCTGATGACGCCGCCATCGCTGAGGGCCAGTACCTCGCTGTCGTACTGTCCGGCACCGGCGTATGACGGCACTTGGGTGGCGATCTGGCCCGGCCAGTTGCCGGTATGGCGGCAGTGATCGAGCAATCCGGCGCGAGCCAGCGCCAGCACGCCGCTGTCGATGCCGGCCACCGGCGCACCGCCACCATGCAGCTGCCGGATCGCCGCCACCGCCGGTTCGCCCTCGCCGCGCAGCCACAGATGTCCGCCGGGAACGATCAGCAACGCGGCACGCGCAAGATCGAGCTGGGCCAGTGACAGTTCCGGTTGCACCGCGAGACCGCCCATCGACAGCACCGATGCGGTGGTGAAGCCCACGGTCTGCACCTGCCAGTCGCCGGGACGGCGGATCTCGCACAGTGCCAGCGCGGCCTGCCAGTCGGCAAAACCCTCAAAAACAAGGAAATAAACCGTATCGCGCATGTTCTGTCCCTCCATCATGGACAAGCATGATGCAGCCCCCCTGCTGCCAACGTGGTGTCAGCAGGACGCGTGGCACGATGCCTTTTGAAGGAGCACATTCATGGGCGATGCTCCTGCTCTGATCTCCCCTCGTGCATCAAAGCGGGAGCATCGCGCGCAAGCGCGCTCCTACAGAAAGACAGACAGATGCGACAATGCGCGATTGATCTGCCACGGACGCCTCATGAAGCCCATCTCGCTGATCCAGTTCCTGATCGAGGAACGCCGCGCCGGCCACATCAATGCCGAGCTGTCTTTGCTGATCGAAGTGGTCGCCCGCGCCTGCAAGCGCATTGCGGTCGCTACCAACAAGGGCGCACTCGGCGGCGTGCTGGGCATGGCCGGCAGTGCCGATGCCCAGAGCATCAACGTGCAGGGCGAGGCGCAGAAGAAGCTGGACGTGATTTCCAATGAGATCCTGCTCGAAGCCAACGCCTGGGGCGGCCATCTGGCCGCCTGCGCGTCGGAAGAGATGGAAGATCCGCAGCAGATTCCAGACATGTATCCGAAGGGCAACCATCTGCTGATGTTCGATCCGCTGGATGGCAGTTCGAACATCGACGTGAACATTTCTGTCGGCACTATCTTCTCGGTGTTGCGCTGCCCGGATCACGTCACCGAGCCCAAGGCTGAGCACTTTCTGCAGCCGGGCACCGAACAGCTGGCGGCCGGCTATGTGGTCTATGGCCCGGCCACCGTGCTGGTGCTGACCTTCGGCCACGGCACGCACGAGTTCACGCTGGATCGCGAAGTGGGCAGCTTCGTGCTCAGCCGGCGCGATATCAGCATTCCGGACGACGCCACCGAGTTCGCCATCAACATGTCGAACCAGCGCCACTGGCAGGCGCCGATGCAGCGCTACGTCGGCGAGCTGCTGGCCGGCACCACCGGCCCGCGCGGCAAGGACTTCAACATGCGCTGGGTCGCCTCGATGGTGGCCGACGTGCATCGCCTCGTCACTCGCGGCGGCGTGTTCTATTACCCGCTGGATGCGAAGAACGAAAAGCAGGGCGGCAAGCTGCGCATCATGTACGAGGCCAACCCGATGGCCTTCATCGTCGAACAGGCCGGCGGCGCGGCGACCACCGGCCTGACGCGCCTGATGGAGCTGCAACCGACCGGCCTGCATCAACGCGTGCCGGTATTCCTGGGTTCGAAAAACGAGGTCGAAGTGGCCACCCGTTACCACCTGGAAGCGGACGGCGCGAAGGCCTGAGTCGAGCCTGCAACCACGGGTCCGATTTCCCGCACTTGGCGTTCGCCTGATCCAGTTGTAGCTTGGGGGGATTCCCGGGTCGGAGTTCCCCCATGCTGAAACGCGCATTGCTATATGCCCCGCTGTGCCTGCTGGCGATCACGCTGGCCCCATCCGTCGCCGCCGCGTCACCACCGGTCGATCCGCGGATCGAGCAGTTGCTGACCCAGCTGGGCAAGACCCAGTCGATCGATGCGGTAGCGATGTCACCGGACGGCAGGCATCTGGCCTGGGTGATCGAACGCGGGGGCAAATCGGCCATCCAGGTCGCCGCCGCCGACGGTACTGGCGCGCACGCCGTCAGTGCCACTGTCCAACCCGGCAGCTGCGATGAATCGGACATCGCCTGGGCTCCGGACTCTCGACACCTCGCTTTCGTCGCCAACTGCAAGGTCGACCTGACCAGCACCCAGGTGATGCAGAACGACATCTATCTCGCCGATACTTCCGGCCACGACAAGCCGGCACGACTGGCCCACCTGAAGGGCTATGTTCGCGCGCTACAGTGGACCGCCGACGGCAAGTCACTCGGCTTTCTCTATGTCGCCGGCGCCACCCGCCACGCCAGCGCGGTGGCCGCGGCGAAACTGCCGGCGGGCGAAATCGGCGTCAGCGGCATCGAAGTGCAGCGCGTGGCCAGCATCGAGGTGGCCAGCGGCGCCCTGCGTGAACTTACCCCGACGGACATGTACGCCTACGAATTCGACTGGTCTCCGGACGGTTCGCAAATCGCGTACACGGCCGCCAAGCCACCGGGCGACAACAACTGGTGGATCGCCCGGCTTTACGCGCAAGCCACTCGACCCGGCGCCGTGGCGACCTTGCTTGTAGACCCGGCCAACCAAGGCACCGGTTCACTCCACGGCCTGCAAATCGCCTTGCCACGCTGGTCACCCGATGGCCAGCGGATCGCCTTCATCGGCGGCCTGATGAGTGACCAGGGCGCCACCGGTGGCGATATCTACGCGGTTCCTGCCCGTGGTGGTTCGCTCGCCAACCTGACCCCGGGCATTCATGTGACCCCGTCATGGCTGAGCTGGACCGGCCCGCAGTCGATGCTGGTCGGCCAGATCAGCAACGGTCAAAGTCAGCTGGCGGACTACGCGGTTTCCGCCACCCGTGCGCGACAGCAAAAACTGCATTTCAGCTTGCCGGCCAGCATCGGTGATGGCAGCGCCTCAATGGCCATGTCGCTGTCGACCGATCACCAGCACCTCGCTTTCGTGCAGAGCTCCTATGCCAAGGCCTCGGAAGTGCACGCCGGCGCGCTGAGCGGCGCACCGCCCCCCGCCGTTACCTCAATCAATGCCGCGCTGAAGCCCTTGTGGGGCAAGGCCGAGTCGGTGGAGTGGGACAACCAGGGCTTCCACAATCAGGGCTGGCTGCTGTACCCGGCGCATTACGATCCGAGCAAGACCTATCCGATGGTTGTCGTGGTGCATGGCGGCCCCGCCAGTGCGGTGATTCCGAGCTGGCCCGGCGTCGGTTATGGCGCGGCGCCGCTCTCGGCAATGGATTACTTCGTGTTCATGCCAAATCCCCGCGGCAGCTTCGGCCAGGGCGAAACCTTTGTGCAGGCCAATCGCAAGGACTTCGGTTACGGCGATCTGCGTGACGTGCTTGCTGGCGTTGATGCGGTGGAGAAGAAGCTGCCAGTCGACGACAAGCGCCTGGGCCTCACCGGCTGGAGCTACGGCGGTTTCATGAGCATGTTCGCCCCGACCCAGACCCAGCGTTTTCGAGCCGTGGTTGCCGGTGCCGGGATCTCCAACTGGCAGAGCTATTACGGCGAGAACCTGATCGACCAATGGATGCCGCCGTTCTTCGGCGCCACCGTCTACGATGATCCGGCGGTGTATGCCAAGAGCTCGGCAATCAACTTCATCAAGCAGGTGAAGACGCCGATGCTGATTGTGGTGGGCGACCGCGACGCCGAATGTCCGGCACCGCAATCGTTCGAGATGTGGCACGCCTTGCGCGCGCAGGGCGTGCCTACGTCACTGGTCGTGTACCCGAACGAAGGCCACCATTTCGTCGATCCTGCCCACCAGCGCGATGTATTGCAGCGGGCACTGGAATGGTTCGCGAAATATCTTCCGGCGTCGACGTCAGCGAATAAGTAATCGACACGGTCAAGAAAAACGGGGCCCGAAGGCCCCGTTTTCTCGCTCACTCCGGCGGATCTTTGCGCCGTGTGCGGGTCACCGCGCCGAGTATGCCAATGCCCAGAAGCACCACGGCCCCGCCGATGATCCATTGGTTCGGCACGTGCATGAGGAACGTGATGTAGGCCAGTCCGCCAATGAGGACAATCATGCCGATCAAATAAATGGCAAATGATGACATCGACTCCTCCGCTTCTACGTGGCGGCCGACGTGTCGACCAGTCCGCGCATTGGAACTCATGCCTGCTTAGTGCTTCGTGAAGACCGGCTACCGGTCAGCGGACGCCGGCTCATCGGTAGTAAGTACGAAGCTGATCGGCAAAGCCCGGCTCGGCGAAGTTTGGCCAATGATCCTTGTCAAAACCCGGCGCGTCCTTTAAGCGCTCCTTGCTGACATTCAATACCAGGTTCTTGTTTTCACCATCGACCACGAGTGACTCCCAAGGCACCGCGAAGAGCTTGTCGCCCATCCCCAGAAGACCGCCGAAAGACAGGACCGCATAGGCAACCTGTCCCGATTCCGTGTCGATCATGATGTCCTTGAGATCACCCAACGATTCACCTTGGGGGTTCTTGATGGCGTCACCGGAAAGTGTGGACGCGGAAAGAAAGCGTGGTGCGGTTGGCATCGAATTTCTCCTTGAAGAAGACAGCACGAATGCGATTGCAGGATGTGCTGTCGGGAGTCCGAATAGTCTCCTGGACGTCGTGAAACCGTAGTGGCTTCCGCGCGAAGATCGCGTCACAGCCGAACGGAGATCAACCACCGCCACACTTGGGGTGGATCGTGGCGTGACTACCCGAACCGCCTGTGCCGCGGCGAAACGCATGGCGGAGGCTCAAGGACGTGCATGCTTCCATGAAGCTCACAGGCGCGGCAAGCGCATGATCAAGCGATGCCAGTTCAAATCAGGGACATAGACGATCGGTGAATGACCGTCGGTCGTGCATGCGGCGGCTCTTTTCACGGCTGTTGCGAGAGAGTCGGATGGCGTGAACGGGGTTGTGCCAAGGTTCTCTCCCAGCATTACGATGCCGCTGACTCGCCGCTGCTGGCGAGGTTTTTATGACAATGCGAGGCTTATCATGCGCTGGTTGCCGCTTGTCTTTACCCTCTTATCCTTCACGATCTGCATCACCCTCAATAACTCCGGCGCCATGGCCTTTTGGCTGCTCGTCAGTATGGTCGGCACCGTTATGCCTACGTTGGCGTTTGCCCAGCTCCGCATTGCCGGAAGTGCCCATAGTGACGATTTGTCCGAATGCGAGGTGCGCCGGTTTCTCGAGGGCAAGAATCCCCTGCGCCGCGGTCAAAATAACTGACGGCGTCTTCATCACCTGATGACAGAACGCGTCGGCCCGCAGAGGGGCAACATCACGATGGCTGCACATGGAAGCGTGGATTCTGCGGCGGTGCGGTTGTGGGGCGCCGCATGGCGGCACATCATCCCAGGCAGACCAGGAGTCCACCATGACTGCAACAGGATTGATCATTTTTCTACTTATCGGCGCAATTGCTGGCTGGCTGGCCGGCGTAGTCGTGCGCGGCTTCGGCTTTGGCCTGCTTGGCAATATCGTGGTCGGCATCATCGGTGCGTTTCTCGCCGGATGGCTGTTGCCCCAGCTGGGCATCGGTTTTTCCATCGTCAACCCGATCGTGACCAGTATTGTCTACGCGATGATCGGGGCCATCGTGTTGCTAGTGATCATCGGGTTGTTCCGACGCGCCTGATTGACGGAAACGAAAAAGCGCAGCGGTTCGCCCGCTGCGCTTTTTT
>JBDTXA010000008.1:0-53855 GCA_040006415.1 Rhodanobacter sp. | reverse complement strand
GAGGGATTTTAAGTCCCTTGCGTCTACCAGTTTCGCCATCCGGGCAGGATGTCCGGGCCTGTTTCAGGCGCCACGGCAAGCGGCGCAAATCGTAGCATGGGTAGAGCTGAGCATGGCCCGTGTCGGGAATCTTTCGTGCGCGCTCAGACCAGGCTTTTGAAGATGTGGATGCCGGCGCTGTACTCGCCGATGATCGTGCCCACGGTGACCAGAAAGAAGTTCAACAGCGTACGAGCCACGCGATTCTTCCACCAGCCAGTCCAGTGCACGATGTCATCCCTCAATGTATCGAAATCGCCGACACGGGGACGGCGTACCCACGCCTCGGTCATTGCACTGATGCCACCGGCGGGAATGCCGGGGCGAAATGGCTTGATCGGGGCGGCAATGAAGGCCGCCACGATACTTAACGGATGTCCGCCAGCAATCAGGGCACCCAGCGCAGCGAAACCTCCAGTGAACAGAACCCAGGCCGTCAACGCCTGGGCGCCCAAGGCCGCATTGCGATGGAACGCCCACGCGATGGCGGCGAAGACCAGCAGCACCAGGAAGATCGCGATCCACTTCGGCCAACTGGCTTTGGGTGGCGCTGCAGCCAATTCAGCCACCTTGCTGCCGGGATCGTCTTGCTGCTTGCGCAGCAGTTCGCACAGGCCTTTCATATGACCAGCGCCGATCACGACGAGCACTCGGCGTGGCTCCTCCGTGACCGAGCGGGCCGCCTCTTCACGCAGCCGGGCGGCCATGAACGCGTCGCGTTCGCCGATCAGGCTGTCGTATAGCGGCTTCGATTCGGCGGCGAATTCGCTGAACGCGCTCTCCAGCAGATCGCCCTGTTTCAATTTCTCGATCTCGCCCGGTTCAATATCCTCTCGATCGAACACGCTGGCGAGCAAACCACCGAGTAGGCCGAAGCGTTGCCAGACACCGACGCTGCGCCATGCGCGCTTCAGTGTGGTGCCCACCTCGCGGTCAATAAGCCACAACGGTAGCTGGCGCTGTTCGGCGCCAAGCATGGCAGCTTTCATCTCCGCCCCCGGCTCGATCCCGGATTGATCCGCCAGCCGCTTCTGGAAAGTGGACAGCACCAGACTGGCGGCGACCATGCCGGCCTTGCCCTGGCGAATCACCTTGAACAGGTCCATCTGCTTGAACGCATCCGGATCGCGCATGCTCTGCGCGCGGCTGTCGCACAGCTCCACTGCGACCGCATCGAAATGTTCGCTGGCAAGCAAGGCATCGACGGCTTCCATGCTGCTGCGCGAAACGTGAGCAGTGCCCAGCACCACGTACTCCACGCCGTCACGATGCACATGTTCTATGGGCTGACCACGCAGGGACGGCAACGCGGAAATTTCGGTTTCGGGAACACTCATGCGATCAGCAGGCCGGTCGTAGGGGAAAATCCAAGCATGGGGACAGCAGCCATGCAGAACAAGCAGTGCGCGCGTCTCTCAGTCACGAAAGCGCTTCAAAAGGTCCTGGTAGGCATCGATGCGGCGGTCACGCAGGAAGGGCCAGATCCGCCGCACCTGTTCACTGCGCGCCAGATCCACATCGACCATCAACAGCTCACGCTCGTCGTTGCCGGCCTGTGCAAGAAACTCACCCTGCGGCCCCACGACGAAACTCGAACCCCAGAAGCGGACGCCCGAACCAACGCCGGACGGGTCGTCTTCATGGCCCGTACGATTGCATGCCAGCAATGGGAGGCCATTGGCTACAGCGTGACCGCGCTGCACGGTAACCCACGCATCGCGCTGGCGGTCCTTTTCAGCCTGATCGTCGTTGGGATCCCAACCGATCGCGGTGGGGTAAAGCAGCAGTTCGGCGCCAGCCAGCGCCATCAGGCGTGCAGCCTCCGGATACCACTGGTCCCAGCACACCAGCACACCAAGGCGACCCACTGAGGTATCGATCGGATCGAAGCCGAGGTCCCCCGGGGTGAAATAAAATTTCTCGTAGAAAGCCGGATCGTCAGGAATATGCATCTTGCGATAGGTACCGGCGATCGCCGCGGAGCGATCGAATACCACCGCGGTGTTGTGATACAGACCGGCAGCGCGCCGCTCGAACAGCGACGCGACCACGACCAGCTTCAGCTCTTCCGCCAGTTTGCCGATGCGCTCGGTACCGGGGCCGGGGATGCTTTCGGCCTGATCGAAAATCTCGACCGACTCGTGCTGGCAGAAATAAGGGCCGTTGTGCAGTTCCTGCAGCAGGACCAGTTCGACACCGGCCGCTGCCGCCTCGCGCAAGCCGCTCTCTATCGCATCGAGGTTGGCATCGCGACTGCCACGGTCGGTGTCCTGCAGTAGGGCGACCTTCAACGTGTTGCGTTTCATCGGCGGGAATCCTCGGTAAAACATCACTGGCAAGCCTAGGAGCCTGTCGGACTTTGGTTGGCCGGTCTGCAAATCCTTCTGCACAGCCGAATTCTCGCCTCGACCAACAAAGCCCGAAAGGTTGCTAGAAGTCTAGTCGATGAGGGTGAAACTCAAGTCAGACCCGCCGGCAACTGCATGGTGATGCAATGCAGGCTGCCGTTCTGCCATATCAGCGGACGGCAGGGGATCTGTACCACGTTGCGGCCGGGGTGGGCGGTTCCGATGATGCGAGCGGCTTCCTCGTCGGCCGGGTCACCATACGCAGGCACCAGGACGGCGTTGTTGATGACGAGATAGTTCGCGTACGAGGCGGCCAGGCGGCGATCACCATCGCGGACCGGTTTCGCCCAGGGCAGCGGATAAAGTTCGTAGGATTGACCGTCCGTCGTGCGCAAGGCGGCCAACTCGGTGGCCATGCGCTGCAGTTCGTCGTAATGCGGATCGCTGGCATCGTCGCACGCCTGAAACACGATGCTGTGACCGGGTGCAAAGCGGGCAAGGGTGTCGATGTGCGCGTCGGTGTCGTCGCCTTCGAGATAGCCGTGCTCCAGCCAGATGACGCGGGAGGCATTCAGGCTCCTCGACAGGATTTCGGTCATTTCCTCCCGTGATTGCTCGGGATGCCGCTGCATGAGGCAACGCCAGGTGGTCAGCACGGCTCCTTCGCCATCGCTCTCGATGCCGCCACCCTCCAGTGCCCAGTCAATGCGCTTGTGCATAGCATCGCCAAATACCCTCGCTTGCACGAGACCCCCGATCAGCGCGTCGTCCTGCTCGGCGTCAAATTTGCCACCCCAGCCGGTGAAGCGGAAATCGGTGAGCTGGAAGGTGTCATTGTCGGCTTTCAATGTGATCGGGCCCGAGTCGCGCAGCCAGGTGTCGTCGTAGGGAACCTGAACGAGACGCACTCTGGAGGCGTCCACACCCGCATCGCGGAGAAGGGCATCGACGTGATCTTCCAGCGCCTGGTTCGCCACGACGATGACTAGCGCCTGGAAACGGGTCACTGCCGCGGCCAGGGCAAGGTACGTGGTTTCTACGGCGGCCAGACGTTCGGCCCAGTCGGTGCCGGCGTGCGGCCAGGCGATCAATACTGCGGATTGCGGTTCCCATTCCGCTGGCAGGCGCAAGGCGTGAGAGGTCATGAGGGATTTCTCGTGCAATTCGGGAGTGACACTGGGCGTGTCCTCAGCCCACGAATTGTACGACGTACCGGTGGCGCACACGAACGAAGCGGTCCGCGTTGCCGCGGGCCGCTTCGTTAAAAGGTGCAATCAGTTGATGGCAGCGGGGTTGGTGTTGTTACCGGCCGGCGTGTTGAGCACCGAGTGGATCACGTGGCTGTGCTCGAAATACACGATGAAATTCGAGTACTCCCAGCGGTTGATCTGCGGATGCTTGCCTGTGTCGCCACCGCGGGGGGACAGCTTGCGCTGCGGTGCACCCCATTTTCTCTCGACCTGGCTCATGCTCTGGCCTCGCTGAGGCATGCTCATGCCTTTTTCCTGCTGTACGCGGTGCATCAGCAGGCTATCTCCGTGCTGACGAGACTGCGCCGCACTTGCGAACTGCGGCGCGGCAAAACCGGCTGCCGCTGCCAGCATGATGATGACTGGCAAACTGCGTGTGAACTTGACCATGGCTCCCCCTTTCCATACAAGACTGTATGCGGCGTGGTTATAGCAGGAGTACCCATGCTACGCCATGCTGGTGGCTGGTGACTGCGATGGATTCGGCATTCGGCCATCGCGGAGTATCAGCGGCGGTTTGATGGAGAATAACGCCATCACCGTTATCATGGGCGGCTGCAGGGAACTTTCTGCCCGGTTTTGGACAACGTTTTTTCATGATTTCCTTTCGACATTTTGCCATGCGTCGCGGCACGCGCCTGCTGCTTTCGGACATCGACCTGGTGATCCAGAGCGGTTGGCGTCTCGGTGTGATCGGGCGCAACGGCTGCGGCAAATCCAGCCTTTTTGCTGCGTTGCAAGGCAAGCTGGAGAGTGATTCCGGCGAGCTCGACATGCCAGCGAAGATTCGCCTTGCTTCGGTGGATCAGGAAACGCCAGCGCTGCCCGATCCCGCCATCGACTACGTGCTGGGCGGTGACGTCGAGCTGGCCGATGCCTTGCGAGATGAAGTGGACGCCGGCGAGCGCGGCGACATGGAAGCGATGGCGAAAGCCCATCAGCGCATCGAGGAGCTTCATGGCTACGACGGTCGGGCGCGTGCCGGCAAGCTGATGCATGGTCTGGGCTTTGCGCCGGAGACCCACGAACGTCCGGTGCAGGATTTCTCCGGCGGCTGGCGCGGCCGGCTTAACCTGGCGCGCGCATTAATGTGCCCGTCCGATTTGCTGCTGCTCGATGAGCCGACCAACCATCTCGATCTGGATGCCGTGCTGTGGCTGGAGGAATGGCTGCGCCGTTATCAGGGTACGTTGCTGATCATCTCGCATGACCGCGAGTTCCTCGATGGTGTGATCACCCACACCCTGCATCTGCACGATGGCAAGGCCCAGCTGTACACGGGCAACTACAGCGCCTTTGAGCGCCTGCGCGCCGAGCAGCTGCGTCAGCAGCAGATATCCCACGAGCGCGCGCAGGCTGAGCGGGCACATCTGCAGTCCTTCATCGACCGCTTCAAGGCCAAGGCGACCAAGGCCAAGCAGGCGCAGTCGCGCATGAAACGGCTCGAAAAAATGGCCGGTACCGAAGCGGTGCGCGCCGAACGTGGTTTCAGTTTTCAGTTTGCCCAGCCCGGGCGTGTTCCTGATTCGATGTTGCAGCTGGAAGACATCACCGCGGGCTATCTCTCCGATCCGGAAACGGTAGCCGAGGGTGGCGAGGTGGCAAACATCGTTCTCGCGGACGTCAGCTTCAGTCTGGAGGCGGGTCAGCGGATCGGTTTGCTGGGTCCCAACGGCGCGGGTAAATCCACGCTCGTGAAAGCGCTGGTGGGGGACATCGAACCGTTCAGCGGCGAACGCAAGACGCACAAGGATCTGCGCATCGGCTACTTCGCCCAACACACGGTGGAAAGCCTGCGCGAGGGGGCAAGCCCGCTCGAGCACCTGATGGACAAGGCGCCGGGGGTGGCGACCCAGGTCATGCGCGATTTCCTGGGCACCTGGAATTTTGCCGGTGACCGCGCGTTCGAATCGGTCGACGGTTTCTCCGGCGGCGAGCGGGCCAGACTGGCGCTGGCGCTGATCGCCTGGGACAAACCGAATTTGCTGTTGCTCGATGAGCCCACCAACCATCTCGATCTGGAGATGCGTGAGGCGCTGGCCGACGCGCTGGCCGATTTCGATGGCGCGCTGGTGCTGGTCTCACATGATCGGCACCTGCTGGGCATGGTTTGCGACAGCTTCTTTCGCGTTGCCGATGGGGTGGTCGAGAGTTTCGACGGCGATCTGGACGACTACGCGAAGTGGCTGCGCACCCGAGGCGCGGCTAACAAAAAGGCGGCAAAAGGTGAGAAGACTCTGGCCAAGCCGGCAATCAAGGTCGTCGAAATCAGCCCGGAGGAACGGCGCCGTCAGGTAGCAGCTCAGCGCGAGACCGACAAGACCTCGCGGCAACGGGTCAAACGTATCGAGACTCGCACCGCCGCTATCGACAAGGAATTGCAGGCGTTGGAAGCCCAGCTTGCCGATCCGGCGACCTACAACGGCCCGACCGGCGACATGAAACGACTGGGACAGCGCCAGTCCGAACTGGGGCGCGAAAAGGAAACCCTGGAAACAGAATGGCTGGAATTGTACGAGCAGATGGAGGCCTGAACGATGACCGCGCCGGTCTGCGCACCTCGCCTGTGGCTGCCCGCGTTGTCGCATTTCGAACCGGCGCATCCACTACGCGAGTGGCTCGTTCGCGCTGACCGACTGACCGACGGCACGGCAGGTTATCTGGCTGGTCTGTCCGAACATTTTCCGGGCGCTGGCACCCCGCTTCCGGTCGCCGCGCTGACCCGCGAACTGATTGCTGGCGATGCCGAAGGCGCGAGCTGGCTGTCGGCTGATCCCGCCTGGGTGCAGCCCGATCTCAACGGCGTGCGGCTACTGGCCTGCGGGCATTTGGGACTGAGCATGGATTCGGCGCAGGCACTGGCGGCACCGCTGAAGCCGGTGTTTGGCGATGCCGGCATGCTGCTCGAGCTGTCCACACCGGACCGCTGGCACCTGCGGTTGCCGCCGAATGCGCCGCTGCCGGTCTTCGCCGCGCCGGAACAGGCCATGGGCGAGGACCTGTCGCAACACTTGCCGCAAGGGCAGCAAGGCCGTCGCTGGCGGGTATTGCTCAACGAAATCCAGGTAATTCTGCACCAGCATCCACTCAATGCCGAACGTCGTGCGCAAGGCCTGGCGCCGATCAACAGCGTCTGGTTCTGGGGTGGTGGCAGCCTGCCGTGCGCCCTGAAAAGTTCGCTTGCCGGCGTCGTCAGCGACGACCTGCCGCTACGCGCGTTGGCCCAGCGTGCTGGCTTGGTGCCGCAAGCCCGCACTCCGGAAACCGTGCAGATGGCCACGGCCAACTGGCTGATCGATCTGCAAGACCTGCCGGCTAGCGACCTTGCGGGCAGCTGGTGGCCGGTGCTGCAAGCCCTGCTTGAGCGGCAGCCAACCATCCTGCATTTTGCCAGCGGAGAGCGCTGGCTGCGCAAGCCGTGGCATCGCTGGCGGTTCTGGCGCGGGGCAAGGCATTGAGCGCTGTCGAATTGCGCCACCGCGAGCACAAGGGCGAACCCGGTGGCTGGCCGTCCTCGGTGCATCCGGTGCTGCAGCAGGTCTACGCCGCGCGTGGTGTACTGAATCCGACCGGGGTGGAACATCGCCTGGCGCGGATGCTTTCGCCACAGACCCTGGGAGGCATGGCGGAGGCCGTCGATCTGTTGATCCAGGCCATACGCGATGATTGGAGCATCCTGATCGCGGGTGATTACGATTGTGATGGCGCTACGGGTACGGCTGTGGCGGTACGCGGTTTGCGACTGCTCGGTGCTCGCCACGTGAGTTATGCGGTGCCGAATCGCTTCGTACACGGTTACGGGCTCAGTCCGGCGCTGGTCGAATCGCTGCAACCAACGCCACAGCTGATCGTCACTGTCGACAATGGCGTCGCCAGCGTTGCCGGTGTCGCGGCCGCCAAGGCACGTGGCATCCGGGTCATTGTCACCGACCACCATCTGCCCGGTGAGACCTTGCCGGACGTCGATGCGATGGTCAATCCGAATCTGGTTGGCGATGCCTTTCCCAGCAAGGCGCTGGCGGGCGTCGGGGTAATGTTCTATTTGCTGCTCGCGCTCCGTGCGCGGCTTTACCCCGGCGATATGGTCGCTGGTAAGAGCAAGGAAACGTCGAAGCTCGCTCGCCCCGACCTGTCTTGCCTGCTCGATCTGGTGGCCTTGGGTACAGTGGCTGATCTGGTGCCGCTGGATTTCAACAATCGCATTCTGGTTGAGGCCGGTCTGCAGCGAATTCGCAGCGGTCGGGCCTGCGCCGGCATCGCCGCCCTGATCGAGGCGGGCAAGCGCAGCGTCACCACGCTGTCTTCCAGCGATCTCGGTTTTGTGGTGGGTCCACGATTGAACGCGGCAGGCCGGATGGAGGACATGGCGCTAGGTGTCGAATGCCTGCTCACCGATGACCCGGGGCAGGCGCGCCAATCTGCCGAGTTGCTGAATGGGATCAATCTGGAGCGCCGCGAGCTGCAGGCATCAATGGTGGCCGAAGCCGACGTCATGGTTGCCCAGTTCAAGGACATCCATGCCGTTGGCGTCGCCCTGTTCGAGCCTTCCTGGCACGCGGGCGTGATCGGATTGGTGGCCTCCAAGCTGAAGGACCGGCTGCATAGACCGGTAATCGCCTTTGCACCGGCGAGCGAGGATCGTCCCGAGGAACTGCGCGGTTCGGCACGCTCCATATCCGGTTTTCATATCCGCGACGCACTGGCCATGATCGATGCGCGCCAGCCGGGCCTGATCGAACGCTTCGGCGGTCATGCGATGGCTGCCGGGCTGAGTCTCAAACGCTGCGATTATCCCCGTTTTGCCGCCGCGTTCGATGCGGTCGCCCGCGAGCTGATCGAACCGGAGCGGCTGCAGGCGGTGCTCTATACCGATGGTGAATTGCCACCCGGCGCAGCTTCACTGGCGCTGGCAAGGCAGCTGCGTCAGGCTGGTCCGTGGGGGCAGGCATTTCCCGAACCACTGTTCGACAATCTGTTCGAGTGCCACAGCTGGAAAGTGATGGGTCAGCGGCATTTGCGGCTGCAGCTGCGCGATCCGCGCGACGGCGGCATGCACGATGCGGTGATGTTCAACGCCTATCATGGCCAGCCGCCGCCGCCGCACCTGCGCGCCGTTTACGAACTGGGCATCAACGACTGGCAGGGCCGCGAAACCGCACGGCTGCTATTGCGACACATCGAACCGGCTTGAGGTTTCAGAATGCGGGCTCTTAACGCAGTCTGATTCATGCTTCTCGGTATCACCTTCAAGGAGAACGCTCGTGATCGCACAGATAGAGGGATTGCCGGCCGGCACCGTGGGCTTCCGTGCCCATGGTCAGGTCACCGCTGCCGACTACGAGAACATCATCGTGCCGGATGTCGAGGCCGCGTTTGCGCTCAATCGAAAACTGCGCATGTTGTATGTCACGGCAGAGGACTTCACCGGGTTCGACCCCGGTGCCATGTGGGACGACGCCAAGCTGGGGATGCGTCATTTCAGCAGCTGGGAGCGCATCGCCCTGGTGACGGATGTGAGCTGGTTGCGTACCGCCGCTACCGCTTTCAGCTTTGCGGTTCCCGCGAAGTTCGAGCTCTTCAGCAATGCGCAATTTGACGACGCAAAAACCTGGTTGCTGGCAGATCCAGCGTAGCCCCGTTCCAGCGTAACCCCGGGCACGAAATCCGCAACGCCCGTCATTTGTCGACGCTGCACTTGCCAACGTCAGTCAGATCTGTTCAAGTTGATCCATGCATCCTGTTGCCACCAACTGCCACCTACTCATCGCGTCTCTGATGCGTCGTGAGTTTGTGGCGGGCAACAGTAATCGCGCGAATAACAACGCCAATGTCTGGCGGGCCCGCGCGTAGCTGCAAGTTTCCACAAACTACGCGAAGAAGGCCCGCCCAGTGCGGGCCTTCTTCGTTCTGGATGACCTCCCGCGATTCTCGAAAAGCACGTCCGTTCATCCCTGGCCGGACTGTTGAAAAGAGTCGAGACCTACCAAAGGACCGCAACGATGTGCTCGATATTCGGAATGTTCGATCTGCAGCCGGGCGACGACCTGACGGCACTGCGCCGGCAGGCGCTGGAACTTTCGCAACGGCAGCGTCACCGCGGTCCGGATTGGAGCGGCGTCTTTGTCGACGCCGGTGCGGTGCTGGTCCATGAGCGCCTCGCCATTGTCGACCCGGCCAGTGGGGCGCAGCCGCTGCGCTCGCGCGACGGGCGGCTCGCGCTGGCCGTCAACGGTGAGATCTACAACCATCGCGAACTGCGTGCAGCTAGTGCCTACGATTTCACCACCGGTTCGGATTGCGAGGTCATCAATGCGCTGTATCGCGATTTAGGTGGGGAGCAATTCATCGCGAAGGGGGTCGGCCAGCTCAACGGCATCTTTGCATTTGCCTTATGGGACGGTGCTGCGCAGCGCTACATCATTGCCCGCGACCCGATCGGTGTATGCCCGCTTTACTGGGGACACGATCAGCAGGGACGCCTTTGTGTTTCTTCCGAAATGAAGGCGTTGGTGGGTCTTTGCGCGGATGTGGCGCCGTTTCCCCCCGGCCACATCTACGACAGCGAAAGCGGAAAGCTGCAGCGCTACTACGTGAAGACCTGGCGCGACTACGCACAGACCAAGGGCCATGATCTGGCCCCGGCGGCGTTGCGCGAGGCATTTGAGAAGGCCGTCCATCGCCAGCTGATGACCGATGTGCCTTATGGCGTGCTGCTTTCCGGAGGGCTGGATTCATCGCTGGTTGCGGCCTGTGCCGCACAGTTCGCTCGCGAGCGGGTCGAGGACGATGATCGCACCGAAGCGTGGTGGCCACGCCTGCATTCGTTCGCGATCGGCCTGGATGGCTCGCCGGATCTCGCGGCGGCGCAAATTGCCGCCGACTCTCTGGGCACCGTGCATCACGGGTTCGTCTACACCTTCGAAGAAGGACTGGACGCGCTGCCGGAAGTCATCCGCCATATTGAAACCTACGATGTCACCACCATCCGCGCCGCCACGCCCATGTATCTGCTGGCGCGGCGCATCAAGGCAATGGGCGTGAAGATGGTGCTCTCCGGCGAAGGTTCCGACGAGTTGTTCGGTGGTTACCTCTACTTTCACAAGGCGCCCTCCGCCGAGGCCTTCCACGAGGAAACCGTGCGCAAGCTGGACGCGCTGCACAGCTACGACTGCCTGCGCGCCAATAAGGCGATGATGGCTTGGGGCGTGGAGGCGCGGGTGCCGTTTCTCGATCTGGAGTTCATCGATGTGGCGATGGAACTGGATGCGCAGCACAAGATGGCTGGCAACGGCAGGATCGAAAAAGCCGTGCTGCGCGAGGCCTTCGAAGGTGCCTTGCCCGATGCAATCCTATGGCGCCAAAAAGAGCAGTTCAGTGACGGTGTCGGCTACGGCTGGATTGACGGGCTGAAGGACCACGCCGAGCAGGTTGTCAGCGATCGCGAATTCGCGGCGGCCGCGGCGCGTTATCCCTTCAACACGCCAGCCACCAAGGAAGCGTATTTCTACCGCCGCATTTTCGAACAGTACTTCCCCGGCGAAGCCTGCGCGGCCACCGTGCCGGGCGGAAAATCCATTGCCTGCTCTTCGCCGGCGGCGCTGGAGTGGGATCCGGCATTCGCCAACGCCGCAGATCCTTCGGGGCGTGCCGTAAAGGATGTCCACAGCAACGCACTGGCGTGACCCGTTTGCTATCCTATGCGGCTTTACCGGGGCATCTGGCGATGCCCGCAACCTCAATGGCAAAAACATGATCGAGACCAATCCGATCCAGGCGCAGATCGCGGACCTCCGGGCCCGTATCGAGTCGCTTAGGGGGTATCTTTGACTACGTTACGAAAAGCGAGCGTCTTGAAGAAGTAATCCGCGAGCTGGAAAACCCCAAGGTTTGGGACAACCCGGCCAACGCGCAGGATCTGGGTCGCGAGCGCGTCCGGCTCGATACGGTGGTGACCGGCATCGACGAAATGACCGCCAGTCTCACCGATGCAGACGAATTGCTGGAAATGGCGATTGCCGACGGAGACGATGACACCGCTGGCGCGGTGGTCGCCGATCTCGATCTGATGGAAAAACGCGTCGGCAAGCTGGAATTCCAGCGCATGTTTTCTGGCAAGATGGATGCCACCAACGCGTTCGTCGACATCCAGGCCGGTGCCGGTGGCACTGAAGCACAGGACTGGGCGGAAATTCTGCTGCGCATGTATCTGCGCTGGTGCGAGTCGCGCGGCTGGCAAACCGAGCTGATGGAAGTGTCCGGCGGCGATGTAGCGGGCATCAAGTCCGCCACGTTCCGGGTCGAGGGCGACTACGCATACGGCTGGCTGAAGACCGAGATCGGCGTGCATCGGCTGGTGCGCAAGAGCCCGTTTGATTCCGATAACCGGCGGCACACCAGCTTCACCTCGGTGTTCGTGTCGCCCGAGGTCGACGACGACATCGAGATCGACATCAATCCGGCGGATTTGCGCACCGATGTCTACCGTTCGTCCGGTGCGGGTGGTCAGCACGTCAACAAGACCGAATCGGCGGTGCGCATCACGCATATTCCGACCAACACCGTCGCGGCCTGCCAGACCGGCCGCAGCCAGCATGCCAACCGCGCCACGGCCATGAAAATGCTGACCGCAAAGTTGTACGAGCTGGAAGTGCAGAAACGCAATGTCGAAAAGGATGCGCTGGAAGCGACCAAGTCCGATATCGGCTGGGGCAGCCAGATTCGCAACTACGTGCTCGACCAGAGCCGGATCAAAGATTTGCGCACAGGGATCGAACGCACCGACACCCAGAAGGTGCTCGACGGCGACCTGGACGAGTTCATCGAAGCCAGTCTGAAGTCCGGTCTTGAGGCCGGCTCCAAACGCTCCGACGCCTAAACGTAATACTTCAGCGCAAGGCCTGGCATGTCCGGGCCCATCAACCCGCAACATCGGAAACCGCATGACCAGCGATCAACCAACGCCCGCCAACGATCTCGCCGAAACGCCCGTTCAAGACGAAAACCGCCTCATCGCCGAGCGTCGCGAGAAACTGAAGAAATTGCGCAGCGAAGGCATCGCCTTTCCCAACGACTTCAAGGTCGACAGTTTTGCCGGAGATCTGCAGGACGCGTTTGCCGACAAGGAAACACACAGCGCCGAGGCCATCGAGGCGACGGCCCGTCGGGTCAGGGTCGCCGGCCGCATCATGCTCAAGCGCGGGCAGGGCAAGGTCAGCTTCGTGCAGATCCAGGATCAGACCGGTCGCATCCAGCTGTTCGTGCATCAAGGCACGCTGGGTGAGCCGTATGAGGCGTTCAAGACCTGGGATGCCGGCGACATCGTGGGCGCCGAAGGCGTGCTGATGCGCACCAAGACCGGTGAACTGTCGGTGCGCGTGGACAGCCTGCGACTGTTGACCAAGAGCCTGCGCCCGCTGCCAGACAAACATCACGGCATGGCCGACGTGGAGCAGCGCTATCGCCAGCGTTACGTCGACCTGATCGTGACCGAGGAAGCGCGCCGCACCTTCGTGCAGCGTTCAAAGATCATCGGCTACATGCGCCAGTGGCTGGAAGCACCGACGCGCCGCTTCATGGAAGTGGAAACGCCGATGATGCACATGATCCCCGGCGGCGCCACGGCCAAGCCGTTCACCACTCACCACAACGCGCTGGACCTGCAGTTGTACCTGCGCGTCGCGCCGGAGCTGTATCTGAAGCGTCTGGTGGTCGGCGGCTTCGATCGCGTTTACGAGATCAATCGCAATTTCCGCAACGAGGGTGTGTCGACCCGGCACAATCCCGAATTCACCATGCTCGAGCTGTATCAGGCCTATGCCACTTATCACGAGATCATGGACCTCACTGAGGCGGTGATTCGTGACACCGCAGCGCATGTGCTTGAAACCACGGAATTGAGCTGGGACGGCGCAGCCATCGATGTCGGTCCTGCGTTTCGTCGCTGGCGGATGGACGAGGCGGTGCTGGAGCACAACCCCGAGATCAGGCGCGAAGAGCTGCGTGATCGCGAGGCCATGGCAGCCCATGCGAAGCGCCTCGGTGCGCAGGTTAAACCCGGCTACGGCTGGGGCAAGCTGTTGCTGGAAATCTTCGAGCATACGGTCGAGCACACGTTGATCCAGCCCACCTTCATCACCGCTCACCCGGTCGAGGTATCGCCTCTTGCGCGCGAGAGCGATACCGACCAAGGCATCACCGATCGCTTCGAGTTGTTCATCAACGGCAAGGAAATCGCCAACGGCTTCTCCGAGCTCAATGACCCCGAAGATCAGGCCGCGCGCTTCCAGGCCCAGGTGGACGCCAAGGATGCCGGCGACGACGAGGCCATGCATTTCGACGCCGACTACATCCGTGCGCTCGAAGTCGGCCTGCCGCCGACCGGGGGCCTGGGCATCGGCATCGACCGGCTGGTGATGTTGCTGACCAACTCCTCGTCGATACGCGATGTGCTGTTGTTTCCCTACATGCGCCCGGAGGCCTGAGTGAACCCCAGCGACAAGAGCACCGCCGTGCAGGATCTGGCCGCGCCGGACGGCATCTGTTACGGCTGCGGCAGCGCGCATCCTCACGGGCTGCACGTAAAGAGCCGCTGGCACGAAGATGGCGTGCATCTGATCTGCACGCATACGCCCGACGCCCAGTTCAGCGGCTGGCCGGGGCTGGTCTACGGCGGCCTGATCGGCATGCTGGTGGACTGCCATTCCAACTGGACGGCCATGGCGTATCACTACCGGGCTGGTGGGCGCGAGCCGGGCACCGAACCGCGCATCGACTGCGTCACCGGCAGCCTGGCTGTGAAATTTCTCAAGCCGACGCCGATGGGCGTGCCGTTGACGCTGAAGGCTCGGGTGGATGGCGAGGTGGGTCGCAAGACGCGAGTGATATGCGAGGTGTACGCCGGTGATCTACTCACCGCGCTGGGCGATTCGACCTTCGTGCGGGTCGATACCGCGCAACTGGCGACAGCGGCGCGCGCCAGCTGAGCAACGGGCTGCATTAAACTGACGGTTTTATCTGGAGCGTGAATCATGTGGTACGCCATTATCGGGACCGATAACAGCGGTTCGCTGGAAGCCCGCAAATCCGCTCGCCCCGCCCATCTGGCGCGTCTGCAGACACTGCAGGACGAGGGACGGATGCTGCTGGCCGGACCGTTTCCAGCCATCGACGCAGAAGATCCCGGTGAAGCGGGGTTTTCCGGCAGCCTGATCGTCGCCGAGTTCGACTCGCTGGAAGCGGCGCAAAGCTGGGCCAGCGCCGATCCTTACATCGACGCTGGCGTCTACAGCGCAACCTCCGTCAAGCCGTTCCGCAAAGTGCTGCCGTGAGCGACAACGCGACACTGGTACTCGATCAAATTCGCGAGCGCTTGCAGGCCGCGTTTGCGCCCGTGGTGCTGGAGGTGCTGGACGAGGGGCACAAGCACGCCGGTCATGCCGGCGATGGCAAGGGTCACTTCCACGTGCGGATTGTCAGCGAAGCATTTGCGGGCCAGACGCCACTCAAGCGCCATCGCATGATCTATCGGGAGCTGGATGACTTGATGAACCATGGCATCCACGCGCTGTCGATCGAAGCGTCGCCGGGCAAATAACATTGAATAACAACAAGATATGATTCACTTATCAAGTGAAATATCAAATCCGAATCTATTGCAGCGCTCTCCTGCGTTTGGCACAGTGAGCTGTTGCCCGGCGAAGCGGGCATTGCTGACAACAAACTGAAGACCGCATGCGCCTGAGCACCATCAAACTCGCCGGATTCAAGTCCTTTGTGGATCCAACCACGCTGCACCTCCCAAGCAACATGATTGGTGTGGTCGGCCCGAATGGCTGCGGCAAATCCAACATCATCGATGCGATCCGCTGGGTGATGGGCGAGAGCGCAGCGAGTCGTCTGCGCGGCGATTCTCTCACCGACGTGATCTTTTCCGGCTCCAATACGCGCAAGCCGGTGGGGCAGGCGACAGTCGAACTGATCTTCGACAATGCCGAGGGCACGATTCAGGGCGAGTACGGCAAGTACGCCGAAATTTCGGTGAAGCGCCAGGTGACCCGCGACGGCCAGTCCGCGTACTACCTCAACGGCGCGCGCTGCCGCCGGCGCGACATCACCGACCTGTTTCTCGGTACCGGTCTGGGCCCGCGCAGCTATTCGATCATCGAGCAGGGCATGATCAGCCAGATCATCGAGGCGCATCCGGAAGAGTTGCGCACGCATCTGGAGGAAGCCGCCGGCATCTCCAAGTACAAGGAGCGCCGCAAGGAGACCGAAAGCCGGATCAAGGCCACCCGCGAGAACCTCGACCGCGTGCGCGATGTGCGCGACGAGGTCGACAAGCAGCTCGATCACCTTAACCGCCAGGCGCGAGCCGCCGAACGCTGGAAGGCGTTGAAGGAAGAGCAGACCCGCAAGGAAGCCGAGCTGCGGGCACTGGAATACCGCGGTCTGAAAAGTCAGCACGATAGCGAGGGCGCAGATCTTTCCGCCGCCGCGACGGAGATCGAGAAAGAGCTGGCCGGTCAGCGCGACATCGAGGCGCAGCTGGAAACCATGCGCGAGCGCCACACCGACGCCAGCGAGCATGTGAACTCGGTGCAGGCCGAGGTCTACAAGGTCGGCGCGGAAATCGCCCGGGTCGAACAGCAGGTTCGCCACAACAAGGAAACCGCCGATCGTCTCCAACGCGCCCACGGTGATACCGAGCGCGAGCACGCCGAGCTGGCCGCCCACATTGCCACCGATCTCGAACAGGTCGAGACGCTGCGCATGGCCTTGGCCGAGGGCGATCCGAAACTGGAAGCCCTGCAGCAAATGCAGGAAGACACCGGCGAGGCGCAACGCAGTACCGAGGTCAACCTGGCGGACTGGCAGCAGCGCTGGGACAGTCATACCCGCAACGCCGGCGAGTCCAATCGTGCTGCTGAGGTGGAACGGACCAAGCTCAATTACCTGGATCGCCAGAGCCTCGACCTCTCTCGACGCCGTGAAGCGCTCGAAACCGAACAGAAAGCCACCGATGTCGCGGCACTGGACGCGACTGGCGAGCAACTGCTTGTCGAACACGACATGCAGCGCGAACGCGTCGAAACACTGGGCACGCTGCTCGATCAACACAAGACCAGCCACGAGAAACTGCTCGAGGACGAGCGCCAGGTGCAGTCCACTCTGAACGAGGCGCGCCAGCAGCTGCAATCCGCGCGCGGTCGGCATGCCTCGCTGGAGGCGCTGCAACACGCGGCGCTCGGTCAGGATGAAAGTGCGGCCAGCGGCTGGCTTACCCGGCTTGGTCTGGACAAGGCTCGTCGCCTTGGTTCGTCGTTGCAGGTGGACAGCGGTTGGGAGTCGGCGGTCGAAACGGTGCTGGCTGGTTTGCTTGACAGCGTGCTGGTGGACAATCCGCTGGGGCTGGCGTCGGAGTTTAATGATCTCGGCGAGGCGGATCTGGCCTTGCTGGCCACCGCGGAAGGGAAGCCCGGCGCGCCGGACAGCCTGGCCGCGCGTGTGCGTGGACCGGCGGCTGCACTCCAGCTTCTGTCCGCAGTGCAAACTGCAGAAACGCTGGAGGAAGCACGCCAACGCGTGGGGTCGCTGGAGCCGCAGCAATCCATCATCACCTGCAGTGGCGAATGGCTGGCGCCGCAGTGGGCACGCATCCGGCGCGCGCAGGGCAACCAGGTCGGTGTGCTGGCACGCGAACGCGAATTACGCATGCTGGTTGAACAGATCAGTACGCTGGAGGCACAACTTGAAGAGGCTAGTTCGCAACTGGATGACCTTCGCATCGGAAAATTCGAGGCCGAACGGGCGCGTGACGATGCTCAGCGCGAGCTTTATAACGCCCACCGTCGTCAGTCCGAACTGGCCGGCCAGCTGCAAAGCCATCGCGGCAAGCTGGAGACCGCCCGAGCGCGCGCTGAAAAGGTCACCGGCGAATTATCGGATCTGACCGAACAGGTCGATGAGTTACAGGATCAGACCCGCGATGCCCGCGCCCGGCTGGATGAATCGGTCGGTCTGATGGGCGACATGGAGGACCAGCGTCGCGAACTGGAGAACGAGCGCCGCGCACTGCTCGAGGCCCGTGAAGAGGCGCGCATGAATGCGCGCGAGGTAGCCGACCAGTCTCATTCGCTGGCGCTTTCGCTGGAATCAAAGCGGTCCTCGCTCGCTTCGCTCGAACAGGCGCTAGCGCGGATGGACGGCCAGTTGCGACAAATCGCTGCCCGCCGCACCGAAATCACCGAACAACTCGCCGCCGGCTCCGATCCCATTGCCGAGCTCGAATCGGAGCGTCAGGCCTATCTCGATCAACGCCTGCTGGTCGACAAGCAGATGGTCGAGGCGCGCCGCGCGCTGGAAGACTGCGATCTGGAGTTTCGCAAACTTGAACAGCTGCGGCACCGGGCCGAGCAGGGTATTGCCGCGCTGCGCGAGACGCTGTCGTCAAAGCGGCTTGCTGCCCAGGCGCTTCAGTTGCGAGCGGAGCAGCTGGCCGAAGCGATCGCCGCCTCGGGCCTCGAACTGGAAACGTTGCTGACGGAACTGGCCGACGATATCGATGCCGATCAGTGGCGCCGGCAACTGGGCGACATCGGCCAGAAAATCATCCGCCTGGAGCCGGTCAATCTTGCCGCCATCCAGGAACATGCCGAACAGAGCGAGCGCAAGACGTATTTGGATAATCAGCTGGACGATCTGGTCAGCGCGATGGAGACCCTTGAAGGGGCGATCAAGAAGATCGATCGCGAAACCCGTCAGCGCTTCAAGGAGACCTTCGACAAGGTCAACGCTGGCGTGCAGGAATTGTTCCCGCGCCTGTTCGGCGGCGGCCATGCCTATCTCGATCTGACCGGCGATGACCTGCTCAACACCGGCGTGACGATCATCGCGCGCCCCCCCGGCAAGCGTCCGTCCAATATCTCGCTGCTGTCCGGCGGAGAGAAAGCGTTAACGGCGGTGGCGCTGGTGTTTGCCATCTTCGGACTCAACCCGGCGCCGTTCTGCCTTCTGGACGAGGTGGATGCGCCGCTTGACGAGGCCAACGTGGGGCGGTTCTCCAGCCTGGTACGCGAGATGAGCGAAAAGGTGCAATTTATTTTCATCAGCCACAACAAGGCGACCATGGAAGCGGCCACTCAGCTGTGCGGCGTGACCATGCGTGAACCGGGCGTGTCACGATTGGTGCAGGTGGATCTCGCCGAAGCGGCTAAACTCGCAGGCGCTGCTTGAGGAACTCATGATGACCGTGCAACCCGTGATTGCTTTTGCCTGGAACGCCGCCGTCGGCGTTCCCTTGCTGATTGTCGGCATTATCGTGCTGGCCTTGATTTGGTTGTTCGGACAGCCGAAGAAGGAGCAGGGCAAACGCCGGGTGGCAGCCGTACCGCAAAGCACCGAGCGGCGCGAGCCCACCCTGGGTGGCGAGCAGCTTGAGGACGCGGGAGCTTCTTTCAGCGGATTCGATTCGATCACGGACGTGTCAGCCAGCACCGTGCATTCGTCTCAGGGAGAGCTGGACGTCGGGATGCGTGAAGAGCTTGAGCGTCTCGGCGCCACGCTTTCCGGTAAACAAGCGGTACCGCCTTCGGCTGCATCCAGGAAGCCGAAGTTGACCGAACAGGTCAGCTCGATCATCGATGCCCTGCGTGCACCCAGTTCCGGGAACGGTTCGCCGAAAGCCTTTTCCGAGCCGGAGCCGGCACTCCGCTCTGAAGTTCCCCCGGACAAGAGCAGGGCGCAAGCGATGCCGCCACGGTCCGATCTCGGGCGGCGTCCCGCCAAGTTGCCCGTCGAACGTATCGTCACGCTGTTTGTGGTTGCGCGCGACGGTGAGCGTTTCAACGGTTCGGATCTCGTCGTAGCCGCGGAAAAGGCCGGGCTCGAATTCGGCGACATGGGCATCTACCATCGCCTTGTGGATGGGAAACGCGAGCTTGGACCTCTCTTCAGCGTGGCCAACATGCTCAAGCCGGGCAACTTCGACCTGGGTCGACTTGAGGCATTGCGCACACCCGGGGTGAGCTTTTTCATGACCCTGCCGGGTCCGCTGCCCGCACTGGACGGGTGGGATGCGATGCTACCCACGGCCCAGCGGCTGGCCGAATTGCTTGACGGTCTTGTGCTTGACGAAGAACGCAACGCACTTGGTCGCCAAGGCATCGCCCACATTCGCGATCAGCTTCGGGGCTGGGATCGTGATCACGAGGGGAAGGAAATCATTTTCGGCCGCTGATTGAAGAAATCAGAGGCCTCGCTTCGGTGGACTCGCTTGACAGGCTGCGGTCTCCGGCGATCGACGACCCGCTCGAATAACGTGCCAATGGAGCATATGTAATGGCCATTCCGTGGTCCTGGAAGATCGGCGGGGGTGCGTTGGCACTGGTATTGCTGGGCATCGGCTGGAATGGGTATGCGGAATATCGCGCCCAGCATCAGGCTGACGAGATCACCCGCGAATCCGAACATCTCGCCAAGCAGAACGCGCGGCTGGCCAATGAGCAGGCGCGTCAAAAGCATGCCGAATTGGTGGAAAGCCTGAGTCGTCAACGCGAACGGCGTTTCAACAATTATCAGCAAATCAGCGATCAGGCGCGGCTAGACCGGATTGCAGAGGCAGCGCGCAAGGAAAAGCAGCGGCAGAAAGCGCTCAAGGTCGCGGCCAGTTATATGCTGGCGGCGAATCAGCAGTGTCTGGAAGGCACGGTGATCAAGCGTCAGGGTTCAAGTTTTTCCAAGGCCATCGGCGAAGACGGGCACGACATTGAGTGCGTCGGGAGAAAGGCCACCCAGCCCCTGCGTTGAACGGATAGACCGCGTCTTCTGTCAGACGTCGGGCCCATGGTCGATGGCATCAATGCCAGGCGGCGACCGGCATGCTCAATGCTTCCACCGCTTCCTGTGCCAGTGGCAGCAATCCTGCGCCACCGTCAATGACGTGCGTCTTCAGTTCTCGTCGCATCACCGGGTCCCAGAATCGGGTCAAGTGATCGCGAATGCCTTCGACGGCAACGGCGCGGTCCGGCTCGACGGCGAAATAGGTGGCGATGTCGTTGGCCATGGTGATCAGTCTTTCGATCTTCATGTCAGCTCTTGCTGCGGTTCGGGAAGCAGGCGGTGCGGGTGGGTGTAGATGTTGTGCCTGCCTGGGCGAGCGAAACCGATGAGGGTGAGACCGGCACCGCGCGCCATTTCAATCGCCAGAGCGGTCGGTGCCGAGATGGCCGCCAGTATGGTGATGCCGGCACTGGTGGCCTTGGTCACCATTTCATAACTGGCGCGACTGGTCAGTAGCGCAAAACCGTTGCCGACATCGGCATCCGCGCGGCGCATGGCACCAATCAGCTTGTCCAGTGCATTGTGCCGTCCGACATCCTCACGGACGAGCAGGATCTGTCCTTCGGCATCCGCCCAGGCGGCCGCATGTACGGCGCCGGTGGCCGCGTTCATCGGTTGCTGCTCCTGAAGGTCGACCAGCGCACTTTCGATCGCCGCGTGCGTGACATGCGCACCCGTGCCAACCGCTGGATGCTGCCGTATCGCCTGCTCGAGTTGGCGGGTGCCGCAGATGCCGCAGCCGCTGCGGCCTGGCAGGATCCGCCCTGGCTGTTGATCCAGGTGGGCTCCGTGCGCGTTGCTCGCGACCTGCATCCGAATCTCGATGCCTTCGAGCAGGGATTGGATCTCGATGCTGAGCAAATCGCCGGATTGTCCGATCAAGCCTTCGCTGAGCGAGAAGCCCAAGGCGAAATCCTGCAGATCGCAAGGCGTCGCCATCATCACGGCAAAACTTACCCCGTTGTAGACCATCGCCAATGGCACTTCCTCGGCGACACAGTCGTCCACACGGAGGATCGTGCCGCGACGCCAGCGATCGATGGGCCGCGTGACGTATCCACTCCCGGTCATGATTTCTTCAAGCCCGACCCAGCGTGTCGGCCGGTTTGGCCTGGTCAAGCAAATCCTGCTGTTCTTCGGAGAATGAGTGGAATTCCCGCTGCCAGTCGGAGCGCTGACTGACACGGGTCACCTGCACCGCAGTGACTTTGTACTCGGGGCAGTTGGTGGCCCAGTCGGAGTTCTCGGTCGTGATCACATTGGCGCCCGAACCGGGGAAGTGGAAGGTGGTATAGACCACGCCTGGCTGCATGCGCTCGGAGATCATTGCGCGCAGTACGGTGTCGCCGGCTCGACTGCGGATGCCGGCCCAGTCGCCATCGCTGATGCCCCTTTCCTCGGCATCGTGCGGATGGATTTCGAGGCGATCCTCGTCGTGCCACATCATATTGGCGGTGCGCCGGGTCTGTGCACCGACGTTGTACTGGCTGAGGATGCGTCCCGTGGTCAGGATCAGCGGATGCTCGGCACTCACTTTTTCCGAGGTGGGCACGTACTCGGTGAGCATGAAGCGACCCTTGCCGCGGACGAACTCGTCCACATGCATGACCGGCGTGCCGTCCGGGTGGTCGTCGTTGCAAGGCCACTGGATCGAGCCGAGTTGGTCGATCCGGTCGAAACTGACACCATGGAACGTCGGTGTGAGACGGGCGATTTCGTCCATGATTTCGGACGGGTGGCTGTAGTTCATCGGGTAGCCCATCGCCTGGGCGAGTTTCTGGGTGATCTCCCAGTCGGCGTATCCGGCCTTGGGTGTCATGACCTTGCGCACACGCGAGATGCGCCGTTCGGCATTGGTGAAGGTGCCATCCTTTTCCAGGAACGAGCTGCCGGGAAGGAACACGTGGGCGTACTTGGCGGTTTCGTTGAGAAACAGATCCTGCACCACGATGCATTGCATGGCGCTTAGTGCCGCCGTGACATGTTGGGTGTCCGGGTCGGACTGGGCGATGTCCTCGCCTTCGATGTAAATACCGAGAAAGCTGCCATCGAGCGCGGCTTCAAACATATTGGGAATGCGCAGGCCGGGCTCACCCAGCAACGGCACACCCCAGTCCTTCTCGAACAGGGCTCGCGTGTCCGGATCACTGACGTGTCGGTAGCCGGGGAACTCGTGCGGGAACGAGCCCATGTCACAGGAACCCTGCACGTTGTTCTGGCCACGCAACGGGTTTACGCCCACGCCTTCGCGGCCGATATTTCCCGTGGCCATGGCGAGGTTGGCGATGGCCATCACCGCGGTGGAGCCCTGCGCGTGTTCGGTGACGCCCAAACCGTAATAGATCGCCCCGTTGCCACCGTCGGCATACAGTCGGGCAGCGCCACGTATCAGGGCTGCGGGAACGCCGGTCTGCGCTTCCATCGCTTCGGGGCTGTACTTCTCCTGTGCCACGAACGTCCGCCATTTTGCGAATGCCTCGGACTCGCAGCGCTGGGCAACGAAGGTCTCGTCCACCAGAGCCTCGGTCACGATGACGTGCGCCAGCGTGTCGAGCACCGCGACATTGGTGCCGGGTTTGAGCTTGAGGTGATAGTCGGCCTTGATATGCGGCGTTCGCACCAGGTCGATCCGGCGCGGATCGATCACGATCAGCTTGGCACCGGCGCGAAGACGCTGCTTCATCTGCGAGCCAAAGACCGGATGGGCATCGGTGGGGTTGGCACCGATGACCAACACCACGTCGGTATGTTCGATCGAATCGAAATCCTGGGTGCCGGCCGACTCGCCCAGGGTGGCCTTGAGGCCGTAACCGGTGGGCGAGTGACAGACACGAGCGCAGGTGTCGACGTTGTTGTTGCCGAAACCCGCGCGCACCAGTTTCTGCACCAGATACGTCTCTTCGTTGGAACAGCGCGAGGAGGTGATACCGCCAATCGCCTGCCTGCCGAAGGTGGCCTGGATGCGCTTGAACTCGCTTGCTACATGCGCAAACGCCTCGTCCCAGCTGACCTCCTGCCACGGATCGGAGATTTTTTTGCGGATCATCGGGGTGGTAATCCGATCGGGATGGCTGGCGTAGCCGATGGCGAACCGGCCCTTGACGCAGGAGTGGCCGTGATTGGCGTGACCATCCTTGTTCGGCACCATGCGGACGATTTCCTCGCCCTTCATTTCCGCCCGGAAGCTGCAGCCGACGCCGCAATAGGCGCAGGTGGTGGTCACGCTGCGCTCGGCTTGTCCCTTGTCAATCAAGGTGTTTTCCGAAAGTGTGGCAGTGGGACAGGCCTGCACGCACGCGCCGCAGGATACGCATTCGGAATCGAGGAAACGATTGTCCTGGCTGGCCGCCACTTTCGATTCAAAGCCGCGCCCCTGGATAGTCAGCGCAAACGTGCCCTGCACCTCGTCGCAGGCGCGCACGCAGCGCGAACAGGCAATGCACTTGGACGGATCGAAGGTGAAGTAGGGGTTGGAAACGTCCTTGGCCACGAACAACGGATTGGCGCTGCCGTCGGGCTTTTCCGCATGCACGTGATTGGCGCCATCGTAGCCGTAGCGGACTTCACGCAGGCCGACCACTCCGGCCATGTCCTGCAATTCGCAGTGTCCGTTAGCCGGGCAGGTGAGGCAGTCCAGCGGATGATCAGAAATGTACAGCTCCATCACGCCGCGTCGCAGATCCGCAAGTTTCGGTGTCTGGGTGCTGACCTTCATGCCGGCCGTGACCGGTGTCGTGCACGATGCAGGGTAGCCCCTGCGGCCTTCGATCTCGACCAAGCAGAGGCGACACGAACCGAAGGCGTCCAGCATCTCGCTGGCACACAGCTTCGGGATACTGATGCCGGCCTGCGCCGCCGCCCGCATCACCGAAGTGCCGGCCGGGACGCGAACGGCATTGCCGTCGATCAACAGCTCGACCGTCGTGGGCGATGCCACCTTTGGGGTGCCGTAATCGATTTCGACGATGGACAACATGACGTTTTACCTCCTCAGGTGGCGGCGGGTTCGACCGCGCCTGAAAAATCTTCGGGGAAATGATCCAGCGCGCTGAGAACAGGCAGTGGCGCCATGCCGCCCAGCGCGCAAAGGGAGCCATCCAGCATGGTCTGGCAAAGGTCACGCAGCAGCACCCCATCGCGTTCGCGCGTGGCATGGTCACCGGCCACGATACGGTCGATCACCTCGACGCCACGAGTCGAGCCGATCCGGCACGGTGTGCACTTGCCGCAGGATTCCGTCGCGCAGAACTCCATCGCGTATCGCGCCTGGGCGGCCATGTCCACGCTGTCGTCGAACACCACCATGCCGCCGTGTCCCAGCATGCCGCCAATGGCGGCGAATGCCTCGTAGTCGATAGCCGTATCCAGTTGCGAGGCCGGAAGATAGGCACCCAGTGGTCCGCCTACCTGCACCGCGCGCACTGGTTTGCCGCTGGCGGTCCCACCGCCGTAATCTTCGATCAACTCGCGCAGGGTCAGCCCGAAGGCACGTTCGACCAGGCCGGGGCGCTTGAGATTGCCCGCCAGCTGGATCGGCAAAGTACCGCGTGAACGTCCCACGCCGTAGTCGCGATAGAACGCCGCGCCGTGGTCGAGGATGGTCGGTACGGAAGCGAGGGTCACCACGTTGTTGATCACGGTCGGTTTGCCAAACAGGCCTTCGATCGCCGGCAGCGGGGGCTTGAAACGCACCTGGCCACGCTTGCCCTCGAGCGACTCGAGCAGCGAGGTCTCTTCGCCACAGATGTAGGCGCCAGCAGCCATCCGGACTTCCAGCCGGAACGCCTTGCCGCTGCCGCGTAAATCGCTACCGAGGTATCCCTGCTCTTCGGCACTGGCGATGGCCGCCTCGAGCGCGCGCTGCGCGTGCGGATATTCGACGCGCAGATAGATGTAACCGTAGCTTGCACCGACCGCGAGTCCAGCAATGGTCATGCCCTCGATCAGCACGAACGGATCGCCTTCCATGATCATGCGGTCGGCATACGTGCCCGAATCACCTTCGTCGGCATTGCATACAATGTATTTCCGATCAGCCAAAGCATCTAGGCAGGTCTTCCATTTGATCCCGGTGGGAAACGCTGCCCCACCACGTCCGCGAAGCCCTGAGTCGGTGACAATCTGGACGATCGCGGCAGCATCCGTCGCCAACGCAGCGTCCAGCCCGCGATAACCGCCATGCGCCCGGTAATCGTCCAGACTGCGCGGATCGACGATGCCTACGCGGGCAAACGTCAGCCGCTGTTGGCTCTTGAGGAGCGGAATGTCCTCCGTCGCCCCAAGCGCCAAAGCGTGTCTTCCGCCGCGCAAGAAATCCGCGTCGAACAGGGCAGGGACGTCCGTCACTTCCACCGGACCGTAGGCGATACGACCAGCCGGCGAGCTGACCTCGACCAGCGGTTCGAGCCAGTACAGACCACGCGAACCGTTGCGCAAGATATCGACGTCCAGGCCGCGCTGCTGCGCCTCGCTGGCGATAGCGTTGGCCACTGCCTCGGCGCCCAGCGACAGGGCGCCGGCATCGCGAGGCACGTAAACCGTGATGCTCATGTTTCCTCCGCAGCAAGCCAGGCATCGAAACGGGCGGGCGTGAGCCGGCCCTTCAATTCATCGTCAACCATCATCGCTGGCGAGCAGGCGCAATTGCCAAGGCAATAGACCGGCTCCAGGGAATAGGCGCCATTGGCGGTGGTCTGATGAAAGTCTACGCCCAGCCGCGCCATGACATGCTTTTCCAGGATGACCGCACCCATGGCCTGACACGATTCCGCACGACACAGATAGATCACGCGCCGACCAGCTGGTTTGCTGCGGAAGTAATGGTAGAAGCTGATCACGCCATGCACGTCGGCTCGCGAGAGATTCAGCTCGCGGGCGATCAGCGGCACGCTGTCCGGTGGAATGTAGCCGAGCGCCCCCTGCACCGCATGGAGCACCGGAAGCAGGGCGCCGGGCATATCTGCGAGCCTTGCGGTAACGTCCAGCACGACTGAACGGACCTCGTCAGGGAGGTCCGGCAGCAGAGTGATATTTATCGCACGCTTCATCCGTTCACCTTCAGAACAATGCAGCAGCCTTGACCACAGCAATGTACAACCCGATCAGAAATGGCAGACCAACGGCCAACCAAGCCAGCGTGCCAGTGATACCGAACGGACCGCGCGCCGCAAGTTCGGCTCCCGCGGTCACATGCGGCGAGTCGTGCTGCAACGAGCGCTCATGTGCCAGCTCCTCGTCGGTCATGAAGTTCGAGGCCTTCACCGGCTTGATCAGCGCGTTGCAGATCAGACCCAGCAGCAACAGGAACGCCATGATGTAGAGCGTGCGGTCGTAGACCAGATTCTTCGCCACGCCAGCGTCGAGCTGAGTCTGGCGAATGGCCGCGATCACGAAGGGACCGATGATGCCTGCCGCCGACCAGGCCGTGAGTAGACGGCCATGGATGGCGCCGACCATCTGCGTGCCGAACAGATCTGCCAGATAAGCGGGCACGGTCGCAAAACCGCCGCCATACATGCTCAGGATGATGCAGATCGACACCACGAACATGCCGGCCAGGCCCAGGTGTCCCCAGGTGGGCAGCAGACAGTAGACGATGATGCCCAGAATGAAGAACGTGTAGTAAGTGTTCTTGCGCCCGATGCGATCCGACAGCGAGGCCCAGAAGATCCGCCCCAGGCTGTTGAACAGGCTGATCAGACCGACCAGCCCCGCGGCTGCCGCGACAACCGCCGCCTTCTGAGCCGCCGTAAGCGCTGCCGCTGCTTCGGTCAGACCGGCAAGTTTGCCGCCAAAGACGTCCTGCAACATCGGGCTGGCCATCGAGATTACGGCGATACCGGCGGTCACGTTGAGGAACAGCACGCCCCAGACCAGCCAGAACTGCGGCGTTTTCCACGCGCGATTCAGATGCACATGGCGATGCGTGATCATCGCATTTGCCTGACTGTCGACCGGCGGCATCCAGCCAGCGGGGCGCCAGCCGTTGGGCGGCACCCGGAAACCGATGGCTCCGGCCGCCATCACGATGACGTAGAGCACGCCCATCACCATCAAGGTGGAGGCCACGCCCTGTGCAGCCGTAACTGAAAAGTGCTTCATCAGCGCCACCGCCAGCGGAGCGCCAATCATCGCGCCGCCGCCGTAGCCCATGATCGCAAAACCGGTCGCCATGCCCCTACGATCCGGAAACCACTTGATCAGGCTGGACACCGGCGTGATGTAACCAAGCCCCTGGCCGACGCCGCCGAGCACGCCGCAGCCAAGATAGACAAGCCACAACTGATGCATCGACACGCCGATGCCCCCGACCACCAAGCCGCCACCCCAGCACAGGGCGGCGATGACGCCAGCCTTGCGCGGGCCGGCGCGCTCGAGCCAGCCTCCCCATAACGCTGCCGAAATACCCAGCATGGCGATGAATGTCTCAAAGATGTGCGTGACCTGCGGCACCGTCCAGTTGCAGCTGGTACTAGTCAGCGCTGAAAAGAACCCGAGGTTGGCGCAGATTAAGGGATCCGCGGCACCGAGCAACTTCGTCATCGGCAACCAAAACACCGAGAAGCCGTACGCCATGCCGATGCACAGGTGAATCGCCAGCGCTGCCGGTGGTACCAGCCATCGGTTGAACTTGGGACCGGCGATGGTTCGTTCCCTGGCGAAAAAACCCGGCGCGTTTCGCGCGGCAGCGTTTGAGTCCGATGTTTCAGGCGAATCGGTCATGACATCCCCAGGTGAGGTCCGGTCACGCCACCGGACAATGAAGCCGATAGTAGGGAAGCGTCAGGCAGACACCACTCGACCATGGTCGAATACTTACGTATATGAGTATGCGCTGGCCCAAACGGGATGCCATGATGGATTTGGCGCTCACTTCACACGCTTCACCGTGGCGCATGCATACGATATAAATAATTTCTTGCGCGTTCCTCAATGGCTCGATTGCCGTGAATATTTCTTTGCCGCCGAAACCGTTGTCGCGAGGTAACAGGCAACACGTGAGCGTCATCGTCTCCACCACTCTTGAGATGAAGCCTCGGCCCGGAAGGCGAGTCGCGTGTTTGTTCGTTGAGAACTTCTCGCCGCGGTGCCCCTTGGCTGACGACTCATGATCGGTTACGGGGAAGCATTAGCGCGGCTCCTTGCCTCAGCCACACCCATAGGGGAGGAGACCTCGACGTTGAAGCAGGCATCAGGTCGCGTGCTTGCTCGCGACCTGGAAAGCCCAATGGCGCTCCCGTCCTTCGATCATGCGGCGATGGATGGCTACGCGCTCTTCGCCGGTGCCGGCCTCCCTGACGGCTCGGAACATGTGGTGCATGGCTCGCTGGCAGCAGGCAATGCACCGCCCGATGCCGCTCACGGGGCGTGGGAAATCATGACTGGTGCCTGCCTGCCTCCGGGGCTGGACGCCGTGATCGCGGTCGAGCGCACGGAATTGCTCGAAACACCACCTGACGGCCGCCCCGCACGCATCCGGCTGCGTGATCCGCTGGTTGCCGGAGGCAATGTGCGCGTCGCAGGCATGGATGTTGCGCGCGGGAGCGCCGTGCTTACTGGTGGAACCACCGTTGGCGCCGCGCAGATCATGTTGCTGGCGGCGCTCGGCGTATCGAGGATTCCGGTGAGGCGTCGCCTGCGAGTCTCTATTATCTGCACCGGCAAAGAACTGCAGACAGACCCTTCTCAGCCGCTTACTCCCGGCCGCATCCACAACTCCAACGGTCCCTATCTGGCGGCCGAACTCCTCGCCGCTGGCGCCCAGGTTACTGGCTGCGAGACTGTGGACGACAGCGCCGTCACCTATGCTGAGGCCTTGAAGCGGGCTACGGATGTCGGTGCCGATCTGGTAGTCAGCACCGGCGCAGTATCGATGGGTCGCTATGACTTTGTGCCTGAAGCATTGGTGCGTCTGAAGGCACAAATTCTGTTTCACAAAGTGGCCATTCGTCCCGGGCGCCCCCTGTTGGCCGCACGCCTCCGCAACGGCCCGTTGTTGTTGGCGCTGCCAGGGACGCCGATGGCCGTTGCTGTCGGACTGCGTTTTTTCGTTCTGCCTTTGCTCCGCGCCATGACTGGACAGACGCCGGAAAAGCCGTCGCGGGCTATTCTCGCCACGTCGCACCCGCACAAGCCTGGACTGCGCCATTTTCTCCGCGCCAGCCTGAGTCAGGACGACAACTGCCGGCTCTTGGCCACCGTGCCAAGCCTGCAGCAGCCGTTCCGCATTCACTCGTTTGCTCACATGAATGCGTGGGTTGTGGTGCCTGAGGACGCCGTTAGCTGCGACGCCGGTATGGCAGTCGATGTCGTCATCATGCGGCCGGCGCAGTCCGAGTCCGTCGTCACAACGACATTCGACGATGCTGTAGGAATGGAACGGTCATGAAGCTGCAGATCGAAGCGCAGAAGCTTCGTGTCCGTATCGATGAGGACGAGTTGTCCACCTTGCTGGGCGGACGCGTGCTGCACTGCGTTACCCATTTTGCCAATGCCTTTTCGATCCGCGTCGCGATCCAAGCTGGTGCGAGTGAAGCTGCGACTTTCACTGGGGAAGCGGAAGCGTGGCGCATTGTCCTTCCCGAAACAGAACTTCGGCAACATGCAGCACGATTGCCGTCGCGCGATGGTTTGCGTTACACGCTGCCAGGCCCTGTAAAGGTCGCTACGCTGGAGTTGCTTTTTGATGTGGACGTAAGGGACAGCGTGCGACGCCGCAGAGACTCATGATCCGAACACGAAGGCAAAACTGATCCTGTCGGGTTCAGATTTTCGGGGATCGCTGTCGCAGCGTGCACGGGCCGGGAAAGAACAGACTGACGTCCTCTGTGATCTGCGCCCAGATCAGCTGGTCATGAAAAAAGAACGTCAGCACAGGCCCCAGCAAGGCGGCGCTGATCAGTTGAGGATCACCATGAATAAGTTGAAGATGTCCTATGGACAATCCCATCTTTCCCGCCGGGACATCTTCCGAGAGCAGGGCATAGGGCAGGAACAAAAGCAAAGCCCACGCGACGCAGATGCCCGCTATCGACAGCAACAGGAACAGCAACAGCCAGTGCGGGTCGTCGATGATCCACAACGAGACAGGCCCAACGCGCCCATCAAGAGGTTGGGCAGGTGAGTCGCACGCAGGCCGCAAGCCATTGCATTGAAAGAGGACTCGCGATGATCACAATGTCCACAGCCACGGAAGGCGCTATCGCCAAATTTGGAGGTCTGATCGGCCCGGGCAAGTCTAATCTTGGCCAGATGGATGTTTTGCGGACACCGGGCTTTTTTCGTAATGTTTTCGGGACCGCGTCCACCACCATCGGCAGATTGACGCGATCTCCTATCGCACAGCGGCTGGCGGAACGGCTCGACCGCTTCGAGCGACTGGACCGCTTCGTGCGAGTCGAGACCCCCAATACACTGAATCGACAAGTCATCAGCCAAGTTCAGGACCAACTATGCGAACGAGATTGGTAGTGCGAAGACAAGGAATACCTACTTCGATCGGTAAGGTCCTCCTGATAACGGGCACTACCGTTAGTGCGCGGGCTTTGTCTCAAGTCCTCCCATTAGTCAACAGCAAGACCGGAATGGATTGGCGCAAAAACTGACAGTTAAACGTCCAAGTTGCCGCCGTTAGGTGTATTTCGTGACATCACCAATTGATTTTCGGGCGAGATCACATCGAGACCGCCTCCCTTATCGACTTCCCTGCTCAGCGCGTTCGTTTATTCGTGCAGCGTTTAGTGGCGCATGAAACGGCGGCGCGCCACGGACAGAATCAGTCGCTGCAGCGGGTTGTTGTTGCCCCCTGGCCGCCATGTGTGCACGAGCTTGTTGCGGTAGGCATCGAAGTGCAAGCCATGCGGTGCCGCGAGCACTTTGCCCCTGCCAAGCAGGATCTTCAGCGCTTGCGTACCAGCGATGCCGGCGCAGATTTCACATGCCATGGGTGTCGACGGTCCCTTGTGGTTAACCAGATCCACCGCAGACGGGTCGACCAGATAAGCTTGGTGCAGCACCGAAGGTGCCAAACCCACCATGAAGCGCAGTAGCTGCTCGTTGGTCGTTCTTCCTTCCACCCGAAAATACTCCTCGAACGTCATCTGACCGGGCAGGAACGCCAGCACCGCCGCACCCATACCCAACGGTGCCGCGGTAAGCGCTGGAATGCCGCGTTCGGCACACAGGGCAAACAGCTTTGCGCGAATATCAATGACGAAAAAGTCCAGCCCGTCGACGTAAAGATCCACCCCCGACAGAAACTCGCCCATGTTGTCGACGGTGACGCCCGCGGGAAATTTGTTGATTTCCAGATTTGGGTTGATATCCCGTGCGATCCGGGACACTACGTCGATTTTTGGCTGGCCAATCGTCGACTGAAACGCTCCGGCCTGCCGGTTGAAATTTTCCGTACCGAAACGGTCGAAATCCGCCAGGTTGAACGACTGGATGCCAAGCCGGGTCAGTGTCAATAAGTGGCTACCACCAACACCGCCGAGTCCGGCAATCGCCACCCGTTTGGAACGAAGCGTCGCCTGCTCAGTCGCGGTGATCCAGCCTATCGTCCGGCTAAATGCTGTTGCATAGTCAAAAGGTTCAGCCGTGGCTGGCGTATCAGAAATCATGAGATACCTACCCTGAAGCTATGGTTGGGTAAAGCTGGGAAGCCGGCACGCTAGTAGCGGCGACCACGCAGGACCTATTCAACACAATCAGCTTACAAAGAAAAAGGCGCCGCTTCAAAGAAGCGGCGCCTTAGTTCGTCAAACCGCACGAATCACGTAAGCCTGATTTATGCGAGCCCGTTAGATTCGGCTTCTTTGCGGCGACCCCAAGTGAAGAGTCCCAGGAAGGCCAAACCAAGGCCCAACAGACCGGCCGCACCCGGCTCGGGCAACGGGGTGGAAGCGATCAACTCCGCCGTTCCCGAAATCGGATAGTGACAGATACTATTCGTATCGGATGAGGGCGTTTTCCCACACCCAGCAGCCACCTTGGTCAAGAACGACGAACTGAAGGAGAAATCAGCGCCGTCGGCTTGGGTATTCGTATCAAAGTAGGAAAACCCGGGGCCGCCGGCTGCATCCAACAATCCGAATCCGCCCGACTGCGAACCTGGTTGGGAAACCGGGCCGACGACCGTAGAATAAAGCTCCCCACCCGGGTCGCTAAAGCCACTATAAGGCGCTGCGTGACCAGTCAGGGCAAGCCATAACGTGCCTGCAGAGGCCGAAGACGGATTCAGCACGCTGAAGCTTGAGGTGTTATCAACGTAAAATTTAATGTTCCCCATATCGAACACGACCTGCGGGTTTGCGCCCGTGGTGTCAATGCTCCTCACCGTATACTGGAAGGTAAAGCCCACATCGCAACCCGGACAAAAAACTGACTGATCCGTCCCGTTTATCGAAGCAAGCTTTCCGTAGCCGTTAAGCATGTCTCCGACCTTGGAAATGGTCGTTTCGCGGAAATTGACCGCGTCAATGGTAAGGTTAATGGGACTGCTGGAGTCAATCACGACGCCGCCCACGTTTACCGGGGTTGCAAGGGCCGATCCACTCCACACGCCCATCGCCAGCACGCATGCGAGAGCGGCTGAGATGCTTTTCTTCTTCAACATGATTTTCTCCTAATTGAGAACCAGACAACCCATCCAGACAACCCATTCTGACAACCACAGCAGTGGAGTCTTATTGACGTTGTCCTCGTGTCCCAATGCAGCAAGAGGCGTGCCATCTTCATAACATGTTGTTTTTTCTGTAATTTATTATTTTAGGCCGGTGAAGTATTCCATTTTTTGTAAGGTCTTTCGACACCAAATTGCGCTCAAATAGGCGTAGCCAAAATCGGACGCCAGGCGACCAATCTATTCACGTGCCGCGCTACTCATAAGCAAGGCATGGTAGGGGCAACGGGGAGGTTCAGCCCCTCAGTCAGGGCCGGAAACCCCATGCTATCAAGACCCTATGGGCTGCCATTGCGGTTGCAGATTCCGACGCACCGACGGGTCGACTTTGTAAAGAATTCCGGCACGGGTTCACATCACATATTGCTCAACTCGCATCTCCTCCAACTCGTGGCGAAAACCGAGACGGCAATAAGGATGAAGTTGACGTGTTTCAGTTTTGACGCGCACGTCTGACGACGGATGGGCGAATAACTTGTGGTCGGGCAGTGCGTGCGTGCATTGCACACGAACGACTGTGGCGCGTGGTCAGTTATGGGAAATCGCCAAAACTGGCGAGCTCCCGTCTCCCACTGCGATCACGTAATGCAGAGCGCGCATGGCCAAGCCGTAAAAAAACGAGCCCGTGCCCTGGCGCGCACAGCTCCTTCAGAGCTGAACCCATGCGTGCAAGCGGCTGCTGAAGAGCGGACTCGACGGGTACGAAACCCAAGCTGAGTATCCCTGCTGCCGCATATGGCTGGACTGACAGCCCGTCCAAGGTGGCTTGAAGCCACACACGCTGCAAGGCGCGGCCACCTGCAAGCACATCGGATCGGGCCGTGGACGGAATAACCAGCGCACAGAGTCCGGGTGACAGTCGGATCGGCAGCCACGCTGAGCGCCACCCCAAAACCGACGCCGTGCCCAGCCGATTGAACATGGTCATTACCCTGGGACGACGCAGCGCCTGAAAGAGTGGCCGCATCGGCGGCTCCACGGCGAGTGCCGCGGGGGCAAGACCTTCCTCGCAGGTACCGTGCCAGCCAGCTGCAAAGCGGATACTCGAAAACAGTTCCGCGTGCAGCGTCGGGCTCTTGAAACGCAGCGTCTCGGCCTGCCTGATCACCCTCAGTGCGGTTTTTCTCGCACGCGGTGTCGGGGGCCAATAAAGCCGCTGCCCGGGAATCAGTCGGGCTTGGGCATTCAAACGCGCCTGCGTATCGGTAGCAATCGAGCCGCGCCAAGGGAAGCTGCGGTCGGTTTGACGCTTCTCTATGGCTTCAGCTAACGGCTCGCGCGAGTGGCCCTCGGTATCTCGGCGCCAATGAATACGAGCGATCCACAACGCGTCGTCGTCGCGCGGAAACGTCTGCAGTTCCGCCACGTAACCGAGCGAACGGGCGTGGATAATCATGTTTTCCAGGCACGCGCCAGCGGCCAGATCGCTGAGGACATATCTCGTGTCGGATACGCCGCCACTGCGGCTCTCATCGATTCGAAGGTCCAGGTCGTCGCCGCACCACGCAAACCGCCAAGGCTGTGAGTTATCCGCCGAGGGCGCGGCGATGCCAGCGCGTAAAACATCTGCTTTTGTCTGCCGGTTCACAGCTGGCGCTCGTTCATATATTACGACCGTGTGATTTGGTGCGAAACAACCCAAATCAGTAAATAAGGCGGCCGGTTACGCTCGACGTCAGGTATCCGGCATTTGGCTCGCCCATCCCAAGACTATACGCGGGTAGAGGCAGCCGCCAAAATTTCCGCATGGCTTTCTCGGAAATTCCACGCTTGGAAGAATAGTGAAGCGATGAGCGAGTCAGTCGATCGCCGCCGGCCATGTGGTATCACTCGTCACCGCGTCTCAAAAATAAGCCTGATGCAGGACATGCTAGCCGTGAGATCCGAGCCACGCCGGTCGTGTGGCTATCCTGATTGGTGAGACCTGCCTGAATGGAAATGCAGCGGCAGACGGACTCGGCGCCGTTAGGAGAACACGCATCGTCGTGACCAAGTTGTCCCTGAACTGGATATCATCCCGGCTTGGACATCGTGGAACCGCTCAGCTGATTTACCAGCAAGACCTAAGACACACTGAGCAAGCCGTCGTCCCAGCGGAAGCTGGGATCCAGTGACCTCACAATCCGTTGAAGGTGCTGGTTTCCAGCTTTCGCTGGAATGACGAACCCGACTTGTTCAGACACTCCCTAATGACCATCCGCCATCATGAGCCTGACACCGATGTTTACACTGACCTGCGAGTGCTTTCCGGGCTGCTGTTGACTAAGAGGATGCTCGCAGCGCGCTTAACGCTCGACGGTGGCTCGCGCCCGCCGAGACGCCCACATCAGGTCTACACCGTACGAAGCTAAGGTCAAATTCCTCTGATGCGCATGGTTGGCTCTTCACGCCCTCAAACGACTGTTCCAAAGGGGATGCTAAAGTCTGGCGCCTTTTTCATCGCGCTTCACCGCGACGCTCAGCAGCTCGCCTCGTGGTATTGGACGCCTGCTGCCAGGTATGACCAAAACGGGCGCTGTTCAGCGTACCGACATTTGGTGGCTGACATTCGGTAGAAATGAGGGTACGGTTCAGAACAATCGCTAGGGATTTCTGAAGGTTCCCGCGGGTTCGATCTGCCATTTTCGCACGCAGTTCACATAATCCTAGCGTATTTCTAGCATATAATTCATCTAACCATCGCATAATGTGGTACGTAGGATACAGTGCCCCGCGATGGGCAGATCGTTACAGAACGACCGAAGCATGGATGTGGACCGAGGCACCCACCTGACCAGGTTTCATTGCCCACGCATGAAAGTTTCCATCAGCCCGCAAGCCATATTTTGGTCAAAAATTGCAGCGCACCGCAGCGCACTTCAACCACGGCAGCATGTTGACCAAGTGGATCCAGCTATCAAAGTGGCGCACGCTGCGGCGGGGTGGTGTCGAGCATGATTGCGCTGCCTGATGGTCTGACAGCGTTTATTAGTGGCGCAATTGACGTTAGCGAATACGCAATTGATCCGGCGCTCTCGTGGCGTTTTGCGGGCAGCGCGAAGAACCCCGATGACCGACAAATCATGCGCGGCGGGCCTCTTTACAAGAGGTCGAGCACGCTTTTTTGGCGCTATATACCTCGGTTTCTGGTCACAGGCGCCGTTGGCACGGAGAGGCCGGGAAAGCATCGCCGAAGGGATGCATCGACTCAAGATCGCATGGCGCAGGAGAGCCAAGGTTGTGCAGGACTTAGCGGTCACTGCGAACACCCGATTCCCAAGCGCTACCCAGCCTGTCTTGCCGCCGTCGCATTCACTCAAGAGACAAGCATCGTCAACTGCACGGGACCGCCCAAATGACGGGATGCTTGGCGCGTGACTATGGTTTGAATAACTTTGTTTTGATCTGCCAAGTCGCGTTTCAATGAAGTGTCCTCGCGGTTCGGACAAGTTCGCCCTGGTCGACGCGGATAGGTGGGCCAAACGTCCGCGAGATCAAGGGATCGCATGCCGCTGGACGCAGAGAGAAACATGAAATTCATCAGATCTTTGGAGTAGACATGCCTGAGACAGTCATCGACATCACCGCGCACCGCGCGCTTTCAACGACACGCAGCAGCGCACCGCCATGTGTGTGCGCAACCAGCCTTCAACATGTTGAATCGGCTTGGCGTTTGGTATATCAACGCTACTCAGCAATGGGGCTGATCGATGAAAACCCCTATGGCATACATACCTCTCCCAACGCCGTGGGCCAGCATGCATGCGTGATATGGGGGCCGGAGGGTCCGGACGTTGGCTATACGATGACGCTATTCCGCGACAATCCCATGGGGCTCGCGCTCGATAGCGTATATGCGCAATATCTGGATAAACTGCGACAAAAGGGACGCAGACTGCTTGAAGTGGGCATGCTGGCTGATCGACGTCGGTCTGCATCACGCGGCATCGGGGCCCTGTTCAGCATGATGCGCTGTGCCATACATTACGGACTGCACAACGATTTGACCGATATTGTTATCGGCGTGCATCCGCGGCATGCACAGTTCTACATACGTTGTTACGGCTTCGAAATATCTGCGCCACCGACAAGCTACGCCTTGGTGCGAGACCACCCAGTGGTCCTCTTGCGCCTCCCTCTGCGCGAGGCACTGGCGAAAGACAAGTTGCCACGAGGGCTCGTTGATGCGCGCGACAACCCACTACCTGCTAGTGCATTCGCGCATCGCTTTGAGTTTGAGCCGGAGCAACTGCGTGGCTCCCTGATCGCGGGCTTTTTGAATTCTCGCCATGATTTTGATCCGTCCCACCCCGGCTGTGACGACTATGGTCTGGCTAGGTCAGCTTAGGCTTTGTTGGAAACTCTATCGAGATTCGGGAAGGTTTGGTTTCGCCGTGCAGTCAAAGCCTCAAGAAAATAGGGCGATTCACTGGCTGGAGGAAGGTCGTCACGATCGCAACACGGTTTCCGCCTGTAGCCGATAGATGCAGACTCGAATGGCGCTTAGTTATGCGCAATGCTCCAATTCCCATCATTCCTGCGAGGATGACGAGCTTTAAGTAAGTGCCATTTGAAGTCTCCACTTGCGGTAGCCGAGATGACGGATCGCTGAAGCGTACCCGGCGGCAGGGTTCTGGCGACTGGAATCACGTGCTGCTTGCAACATCTGAACGCTAGCTCACAGGCCAGTGCCCGGATTGAACGGGTGCGATGGACGCGTCCGGTCGAGCAACTGGCGTTCCAGGTCGCAAAGGGATACGCCGTGGGCGGCGCTCGCTGTGGGGAAGCCCCGCGGCAAGGATCTGAGCGGCTCTCGAATGGTTCCAAGGATAGCTATCAAGTCGATCTGACGAACGAGAACTCTTGCACCATCCCGGTGCCTGAAGGGGCTTCAGGCATAGCTATATCGTGAAGGCCGGGATGGACATCGACACAGAAATGATCACGGCGCGAGCTAGGCAGGCCTGCAACGACGATCGCGAAGAGGTGGCCACGCTCGAGCAGTTGACGGCGCTCACCAAAACGTCGGGTTCCGTATAAGCACTTCGTGAGCGAAAACCTTCTCCTGAAGTCGAGCAAGTGGTTTTGTAGATACACACAGAGGTCAAGCCGCTGCTGTTTATCAGACGACCGTCGCATTGGTAATTGCCGACGGCATGCTTTGCTCCGGAGCGCAAACAGGCAATTCCATCGCGAACATGTGGATTGCAGTTCACGTAGACCAAAAATACCCTACGCACTTTGCGAAAGATGGTTGATCCCATTTTTGGTATTGCCGAGCAGTATTGGGCGGATGCCATAGGGGTGTGGGGGCCGCTCACGGCCATGAAGAACAAAGGCTCTTGCCCATGTCATGGTAATCAACTGCAGGTACATGCCGCATGCCGCGCAGTGGTAATGCGCGTGTCGCCCATGCGACGAAGGTTCCGCCGGTGGCCAGCGTCCGAATCAGGCTCGGAGTCATCCACAGCTCGCGATAGTTTATCGAGCCATGCTACAAACCGCTGGCTCGAACAAACGCGCTCGCAATGGATCAAGTGAGAAAGACTTCTGATGAGTATGTGCTCAGCAGACGGCAACCGTTAGCATGCTGCCCTGGTACCACGACGTGTCGAACGGCAATGACAGCCGCGCGCGGTGGAGAAGGCGGTCGGGGAGGGTGCGATGTATGACGAGAACGTGTTCAGTTGCCAAAACTACCGTCAGATTTTTATGGTTCATCAGTGCAAGGAAGCAAACTCGCGCGCGGCTTCCCAGCCAAAGCTGGCGGCGCATGGCAATGACGCCTGTCGCGGCTACGATAACTGTCGCGAGGATCCAGTCCGAAGCACGGTTGGTCGTTGCTGACCCGAAGTGGGAAAGCGGTTGTCGGCCCAGCCGCGTTTCCTGCCCGGTCAAGGTGCATGCAACCATCGTATTGGTGTGGTTGAATGCGACGCTGCGACACGCGATGCTGGCAGCATGGTCTCCATCGAGGCCACTGCGCGGGTCGGAGTACAAGGGGTCGTTGCTGCGCGATGTTGTAGTTCTCCAATGGATTCACCAGGGACGTAGATTATGCAGAGTCTGGAAGATACGCGGATCGGGATTGTTGGCCTCGGCTACGTTGGTTTGCCGCTGGCAGTGGAGTTCGGAAAGCATTACGCCACCACTGGCTATGATGTAAACGCCAAACGCATCGCGGAATTGCGGGACGGCCATGACTGCACGCTTGAGGTCGACGCCGCAGAGCTGGCTGCGTCCAGTCAACTGCGTTTCAGCGCGAAGCTCGAAGACATGCGTGCCTGCAATGTTTATATTGTCACCGTGCCGACGCCGATCGATGCCGCCAAGAGGCCGGATCTTACGCCGTTGATCACGGCCAGCGAGGCGCTGGCCAAGGTGCTCAAGCGCGGTGACATCGTGGTCTACGAGTCAACCGTGTATCCCGGCTGCACAGAGGAAGTATGCGTCCCGTTGCTGGCAAAAGGCTCGGGGCTCGTGTTCAACCAGGATTTTTTCGCTGGTTACAGTCCGGAGCGGATCAATCCTGGCGACAAACAGCATCGGGTGACAAGCATCCTCAAGGTCACTTCCGGCTCGACGCCGGAGGTGGCCGACTTCGTCAACCGGCTGTATGGCTCGATTATCACGGCCGGCACGCATCGCGCCAGCTGCATCAAGGTGGCCGAGGCAGCCAAGGTGATCGAGAACACGCAGCGCGATCTCAACATCGCACTGGTAAACGATCTGGCGATCCTGTTCAACAAGCTTGGTATTGACACGCTTGAAGTGCTGCAGGCGGCCGGCACCAAGTGGAACTTCCTGCCGTTTCGACCGGGTCTGGTCGGCGGCCATTGCATCAGCGTGGATCCGTACTACCTCACCCACAAGGCGCAGGAAGTGGGCCATCATTCGGACGTGATTCTGGCTGGCCGGCGCACGAACGACAGCATGGGTCCGTACATTGCCAACGAGGTGATCCGGTTGATGGTGCGCAAGTTCATTAATCCAGTGAACGCCCGCGTTCTGATCCTCGGTCTCGCGTTCAAGGAAAACTGCCCGGATCTGCGTAACACGCGGGTGGTGGACATCGTAAACACTTTGCGAAGTTACAACGCCCAGGTAGACGTGCACGACCCCTGGGTGGATGCCGATGCGGCCGAGCATGAGTACGCCATTCGCCCGATCCCGATACCAGATGCAGGCAACTACGACGCGATCATTGTCGCGGTCGGTCACCATCAGTTTGTGGAGATGGGGGCAGCGGGAATTCGCGCGCTGGGCAAACCGGCCTGTGTGCTGTATGACGTGAAATATGTGTTGCCGCGCGATACCGTGGACGGGAGGTTGTGATGGCGAATGCGGAGGTGGGGTTGCCGGCAGCGCTGCAGGTGAGGGTGCGGGAGGAGTCGGCACCTTGGCTAGTAACGGGCGCTGCTGGATTCATTGGCTCCAACCTTGTGGAGACGCTGCTGCGGCTGGGGCAGAACGTGGTCGGACTGGACAATTTTTCCACGGGATACCAGCATAATCTGGATGAAGTGGAACGGCTGGTCGGAGCGCAGGCGTGGTCACGCTTTCGCTTTATAAAAGGCGACATCCGCAACCCGGAGGATTGCCAGGTCGCCTGTACCGGCGTAAAGCACGTGTTGCATCAGGCGGCGCTGGGGTCGGTGCCACGTTCCATCGAAGATCCGCTAGCCACCCATGCGTCCAATTGCACGGGCTTTCTCAACATGCTGATCACGGCCCGCGATTCCGGCGTGGACAGCTTTACCTATGCCGCATCCAGTTCCACCTATGGCGACGAACCAACACAGCCTAAGGTGGAGGACAAGATTGGGCGCGCATTGTCGCCGTATGCGGCCACCAAGCTGTTCAACGAAATCTATGCCGAGGTGGTCGCACGTTGCTACGGCTTCAAGGCGATCGGTCTGCGTTACTTCAATGTTTTCGGGCGGCGGCAAGACCCGGATGGCGCGTACGCGGCGGTCATTCCGCAGTGGATCGCCAGCATGATTCGCGGCGACGAGCTGTTCATCAACGGTGATGGCGAGACCACGCGCGATTTCTGTTTTGTCGCCAATGCCGTGCAGGCCAACTTGCTGGCAGCACTGGCGGATGATGATCAGCGCGACCGGGTCTATAACGTCGCGGTAGGGGAGCGCACGAGCCTGAATCAGCTGTTCGATTCTCTGGTCACCGAACTGGGCGTCAACGGAGCGCACTATGCGGGCGCACCGGCCTATCGCGATTTTCGCGCAGGTGACGTGCGCCATTCGCTGGCCGACATCACTCGAGCGCAGACTCGGCTCGGCTATGCACCGACGCACACCTTGCCTGATGGTCTGCGCGAGGCGATGCCGTGGTATTTGCAGTTCATTGCACAACGCTCAGCGGCGCCATGATGGGCCGCGCGGAGCGAAAGCTTGCATGCACGGCATGGGAAAGCGGGGAAGCGGGGAAGCGGGGAAGCGGGTCACGTAACCATGGCTGCGCGTCTCGGACAAGATTATCTTTACGCGCGGATCACGCATCAAAGTTTTAGTGATCAGCGGATCCTGCCTTTCGTGCGCTGGACTACGCTGACGCCACTGAACAACAAGTGAAGTTTTTGACGCCGAAAGGCTGATATCGACACCGTAATAATCAAGTACGAAGTCCGGTGGAACAGGACGCGGAATGCACGCAGCGTCTTGCTACACTCTGCGCATTATGGAATCGAGGGGTGCCCCGTCGTGCAGCTACTCAGGATAGATTTGATCGCGGCCGCTCGGCCCAACTTCATGAAGGTCGCGCCGTTGTTCCACGCGTTGCACGAGCAGCCGTGGTGCCGCTTGCGAATGGTGCACACCGGCCAGCATTACGACCAGAACATGTCGGAGGCTTTTTTTCGTGATCTGAAGTTGCCGTCGCCGGATCTGCATCTGGGCGTGGGCAGCGGCAGCCACGCGAAACAAACCGCCGACGTGATGCTTGCATACGACGAAGCCTGCGCCGCAGATCGACCGGACCTGATCGTCGTGGTCGGGGACGTCAACTCCACGGTGGCCTGCGCATTGGTAGGCGCGAAGTTGTGCATCCCGGTGGCGCATCTGGAAGCCGGATTGCGTAGCCGCGACCGCCGGATGCCCGAGGAAATCAACCGGCTGGTGACCGACACGCTGGCAGACATCCTGTGGACTCCATCACCCGACGCGGACGAGAATCTCGCCGCCGAAGGTGTGGCACCGGCAAAGATCACGCGAGTTGGCAACATCATGATCGACTCCTACGAACTCATGCGCGAGCGCATCGATGCGGGTGGCGAGCGGCATCGACTTGGACTGGAGAGTCGCGCATACGCGGTGGTGACTCTGCACCGCCCGTCCAACGTGGACAACCCCGCGCAGCTCACGGAGCTAGTCAGTCAACTGACCCGCATGGCGGACAGATTGCCTTTGGTGTTTCCGGTGCACCCGCGAACCCGCAAGAATCTGGAAGCGTTCGGACTGTGGTCGAAACTGGTTGCTGCCCCCAACCTTCAAGTGATCGAACCACTCGGCTACGTGGATTTCATGAACCTCGTGTGCGGTGCGCGGCTGATCATCACGGATTCGGGTGGCATCCAGGAGGAAACGACCTATCTGGGCATACCCTGCCTGACGTTGCGCACCACGACCGAACGGCCGATCACGATCACGGAGGGCACCAACCGGCTGGTGACCGCCGCCGAGCTGGTGCCAGCGGTGGACGAGATCCTTGCCGGTCACTGGCCTCATGGACGCAAGCCTCAGCTTTGGGATGGGCAAACGGCCGCGCGCGTGGTGGAGGATATTCGCCGACGTTTGCTGAGCGAGCCGGCCGACGCCACTGTCGATGCATCGGCGAGTGGGAGCGGCGCCAGCCAGCGTATGGGGGGTGACGCCTAAGCTCAGAAAGGGACGCATCGCCGGTTGAGCACAGACAACCCTCCGCAAGCTCGAGATCGTCCAGATATGCACGTCATCATCATTGCAAGTTACTTGATCGCTGCTGCCGCGTTTCTGGCTGGTACGCTGCTGCTTGGCGTTATTTGGCGCGGCCAGCGCACGGGCGCCTTGCTGATCCTGGCGATGCTGATGTCGAGCTTGTGGGGCGGGATTCTGGCGTACGCAGAGTGGCAGCGCTCGGTGGCGTTCAACTGGGTGATGCTGGCCGAAGTTCTTCGCTACGGCGCCTGGATTGTTTTTGTGAGTGCCCTGTTCGGGGCTTGGCCGATGTCTGGCCTGTTGCGCGGAATACGCATCATCGCGAACGCGCTCTGGGTCGTACTAGCGCTGTACTGCCTATGGCCGATGGCGGGCTTGCTGCAAGCGATTACTTTGCCCTTCGACGTACGTGTGCCGCTGGTGGGCGTGCTGGTGCTTGCCCTCACTGGCGTGGTCTTTCTCGAGCAAATTTACCGCAACGTAAGGCCTGAACAGCGCTGGGCACTCAAGTTTCTGGTGATCGCACTCGGCGCGCTGTTTGCCTACGACATCTTTCTGTATTCCTATGCGTTGCTCTACCGTCAGTTCAATGTCGGCGCGTGGGCAGCGCGTGGCTTCATCGATGTCTTGCTGGTGCCGCTGTTGCTCGTGGCGGCGGCGCGCAACCCGCAGTGGTCGCTGGATGTCGGTGTGTCGCGACGCGTGGTGTTCTATTCCACCAGCCTGCTGGCAGTCGCTTCTTACATCGTCGCGACGTCCATTGGTGGTTATTACGTGCGCCTCTACGGTGGCGACTGGGGTCGAGTAGCAGAAATTACACTCGTGTGTCTGACGCTGTTGAGCGTGCTGTTAATTGCTTTCTCCGGACAGGCGCGCTCGCGTTTACGGGTGTTTCTGCACAAGAACTTCTTCAGTTTTCGCCACGACTATCGTGAGGAATGGCTGCGGCTGACGGCCACGCTGTCGGCGATCGACACGGAACTGCCGCAGCGTGCGGTGCGGGCCATGGCGCAAATCATGGACAGCCCGGCCGGTGTATTATTCATGCGCGGTGACGCTGATGATTTCGTACCGGAAGCGCGCTGGAATATGCCCACTCCCGACGACTTGAAGCTTCCGGCCGGCTTGCCGGCGTTCGAGCTCATGCGCTCTCGCAGGTGGATCCATGACTTGAGTGAACCGCCGCCAGCGGCTGATACACAATGGCAGGTGCCCGCCGAATTGGGCATCCTGCCGCGCGCTTGGCTGCTGGTACCACTGGTGCTGGAAGACCGGCTCGTCGGTTTCGTGGTGCTGGCGCAGGCACGCGCGCCACGCGCGCTCTACTGGGAGGATATAGATCTGCTTCGGGCCGCCGGCAGTCAGGTGGCTGGCACTCTGGCACAGGCGGTCGATGCACGACGCCTGGCCGAGGCGCGCCAGTTCGAAGGCTTCAACCGACTCACCGCGTTCCTGATGCACGACCTCAAAAACCTGGCGGCCCAGCAATCGTTGCTGCTGAAAAACGCTGAGCGCCACAAGCACAACCCGGCATTTGTGGACGATATGCTAGCCACTGTGGAAAATTCAGTACACCGCATCACGCGGCTGCTAGAGCAGTTGCGTGGCGACACCACACCGGCCAGGCAAGGTCGGGTGCACTTGGCAATGGTGATCGAAAAGGCGCTTGACGAGTGCAGCGCGCAGTTGCCGCAACCGGTAAACCAGTTAGCCCAGGAAGAACTCTGGGTGCGGGCAGATGCCGAACAGCTTGCCACGGTGTTGGGGCACGTGATCCGCAACGCCCAGGATGCAGCGCAGCCGCATGGTCATGTTACGCTGCGCGCCATGCGTGAATCCGCTTACGCCTTGATTGAAATCGAGGACGACGGGCCCGGCATGGAAGAGGAATTCATGCGCAACCAGCTTTTCAAGCCGTTTTTCACCACCAAGGCCAGCAAGGGCATGGGCATCGGTGCCTATCAGGCCCGCTTGTACGTGCATTCGCTGGGCGGAACGGTGCGGGTGAACAGCACCCTGGGCCAGGGAAGCGTATTCGCCATTCTGTTACCGCTGGTCGAGCCTGTCGGGGCTGCCATTTTGGCGGACAAGTTGCAGGCGGCGCCATGAGCCAGAACCAGCGTTGCCTGCTGATCGTAGAAGACGATATCGGCCTGCAGCGCCAGTTGCGTTGGAGCTTCGAGGATTACGCGGTAGTCATCGCTGGCGACCGGCCGTCGGCACTCGCCATGCTTCGCGAACACAACCCCTCGGTCGTGCTGCAGGATTTGGGTTTGCCTCCGGACGCCACCGGTACTTCCGAAGGTTTCGCGACGATCTCGGACATTCTGCAGGAAGCGCCGCACACAAAAATCATCGTGGTCACCGGCAACGGCGACCGCGACAACGCTGTCAAATCCATCGGCTGCGGTGCCTACGATTTCTGCTCAAAACCATTGGAGTTGGAAGTCCTGCGCCTGATCGTGGATCGCGCTTTCCGCGTTCATGAACTCGAAGCTGAGAACCGCGAGCTAAAAAGCCAGTCGACAACCGTCATCGAAGGCATCATTGGCAGCAGTCCAGTCATGCTTGACGCCTACCGGCTGCTGGAGAAAGTCAGCCCCTCGAATGCCACCGTCCTGTTGCTCGGCGAGACCGGCACCGGCAAGGAACTATTCGCGCGTGCGGTGCACCGCCTGAGCAAGCGGCGAGACGGGCCGTTCGTGGCAATCAATTGCGCGGCCATTCCTGAAAACCTGCTGGAAGCCGAGCTGTTTGGCTACGAAAAAGGCGCCTATACCGGCGCGCACAAGCAAACCAAGGGCAAGATTGAACTGGCCAGCAATGGCACCTTGCTGCTTGACGAGATCGGCGACATGCCGGTCGCACTACAAGCCAAACTGCTGCGTTTTTTTGAGGAACGGATAATCGAGCGCATCGGTGGTCGCGAACCGATACCGGTTGACGTGCGCATTATTTGCGCCACGCATCAGGATTTGCGGGCTCTGATCAGTGCAGGGCGCTTCCGCGAAGACTTGTTCTACCGCGCCAGCGAAGTGAGTATCCGGCTGCCGCCGTTGCGGGAACGTGTCGGCGACGTAGTAACCCTGGCGCAGCATTTTCTCGAGCAGTCTGCCAAGCGCCACGGACGGACAGTTCGTGGTTTTACAGCCAAGGCTCTCAAGGCCATCGAGGCGTGTCCGTGGCAAGGCAACGTGCGCGAGCTGGAGAACGCAGTCAACAGCGCAGTCATCATGGCGGACGGCAGGCAGATCGGGTTGGACGGGTTGCACCTCAGTGCGGCTGGCACCGATAGCCTGGACCTGCGCCACGTGCGCAACCACGCGGAAAAGCGTGCGATCCAGCAGGCCCTGACCCAGGTCGGTGGCAATCTCTCAAATGTCGCGGGTCTGCTGGGGATCAGCCGACCAACGCTCTATGATCTGCTGGAGAAGCATGGCTTGAAAAAGCCTGCCGATACAGCTTGACCCCGCGCGTGGCGCGCGATGAACCGAGGGTGCAAATGATGCGCTTGATCAAACTGAACACTGGCGTCGCTCACCATGCAATGGCATGGCTTTGCTGCACCCTGGTATTGAGTGGTTGCGGTCTGGTCGGCCGGCAGGGAAGCATCGACGCCGGCCTCAAATACCAGGCAAGCGGAGAGTATCGCGCTGCCTACATTGAGGCCAAGAAAGTCCTGCAGCACGACAGCAAGAACGGCGCTGCCTGGCTGTTGCTCGGGCAGGCCTCGCTGATGCTGGGCAATCCGACCGACGCTGTCAGCGAGCTGGACAAAGCAAGGGCGAACGGCGTGCCACCAGAGCGCTGGGCGACACCGCTGGGGCGCGCACTGCTGGTGTCGCACGAATACGACAAGCTGCTGCAAACACTGCCTGCTGACAAGTCGTTCGCACCCGAGGACGCAACCGAGGTGGCCGGACTGCGGGGCGACGCCTATCTCGGACTCAAGCAATATGTCCAGGCAAAGCAATCCTACAACGCCGCATTGGCGCTGAATCCCAAGGATCCACGCGCGCTGATAGGACTCGCCAGCCTGGCGGCGATCGATCACGATCCGGATTCATCCAGCAAATACGTGCAACAGGCAATTGCCGCATCACCAGATGATCCGCACGCTTGGGTCTTGAAAGCCGACCTGGCCTTTGCCAGCGCGGATTTCGCCGGTGCGGAGATGGACTACCAGAAGGTTCTGGGTTTGAAGAAGCCTGACTGGTTACCGCAAGAGCGCTTTTACGCCCTGACTCGGCTAGCCACCGCACAGACGCAACAAAACGAGCTGGACAAGGCGTTGGCCAGCATCCTGGCGTTAGAAAAAATGTCGCCGCGGCATCCATATCCCTATTATCTGCATGCCGTGGTGCTCTACAAGCAGGGACATCTGGACGATGCGGTCTCAAAACTTCAGGAAGTACTTAAGCTATCGCCGGACAACGCCCAGGCGCAACTGCTGATGGGCGCAGTCAACTATGCGCAAGGCAACTACAGCCAGGCGGAGATGTACCTCAGCAACACCATGGGTTCGGATCAGAAAAATATCGCTGCTCGAAAGTTGCTTGCGCTCACGCTCTACCGAGAAGGGCGCTCGCGTCAGGCGTTGGACACACTGCGACCCGCTGCGCCTGGCACATCATCCGACATCGAGCTGCTCGCGTTGTTGCAGCAAGCAGCTGCTGCGAGGAACGGTTTGCCCGGGGCAGAAGCTTCTGCCATCAGTGCCGACAATCCTGCTGACAAGCAATTTGCCAGCGCCAACAGAGCCCTTGCCAAAGGCAATGATCCCGAGGCAATCCGCTTGCTTCAGGCAATTCCCGCAGGCAGTCCCGCGATCGAGGCGCGACGCTACGCCTTGCTGGTCATGGCCTATGCGCGCGACAAACGCCCCGCTGAGGCAGTGAAAGCGGCAGTCGCAAATGTCGCGAAGAATCCGCAAGACAGCGCTGCGCACTTGTTGTACGGCACCGCGCTGATTGCCGCCGGTCAGCGTACCGAAGCCCGCGCCCAATATTCCACGGCCGTGAAACTGGACCCAAAAAACCTCGCGGCGCTTCTCAGTTTGGGAAGCCTGGATTCACTCGATGGCAAATACGAGAACGCCGCTGAGCACTACAACGCAGTGTTAAAAACGGATCCAACGAACGTCATGGCAATAACTGCGCTCGGCCGACTCGCTATGCAGCAAGGCGACGAGGCGGAAGCAATCAAGCGGTATAAGCAGGCCATCAGCGTGGCGCCAAAGTCAGTCGCCACATATGTCGGACTGGTGGTGCTGTACAGCGAAAGCGGTCAATTTGAAGAGGCGGTGATCGTTGCCAAGCAGTTGGTGCAGGCCAGCCCCAATAACCCGGAGGCGCTAAATGTGCTCGGTGCGGCAGAACTCAACGCTGGCCATCATGGTGAGGCGCTGCAACCCTTGCAGCAAGCCGTGAAACTCATGCCGCAGGCGGATTTGTACCGTATCAATTTGGCGCGTGCGCAGCTCCTCGGCAAGGACACCAAGGGCGCAGAAGGCAATCTCGATGCGGTGATCAGGGCCAATCCGGCACAAGTGACGGCAGTGGGACTGCGGGCATCTCTGAAGTTGCAGAACCACGATCTACCAGGTGCCATTGCTCTCGCCCAAACGCTGCAAAAGCAGACAGCCACCAAGGCGGCGGGTTTTGCGTTGGAAGGCGACCTTTACATGGTAAACAAGTCGTACAGCGAGGCCGTCCAAGCCTACCAGCGAGGGCTGAAGCTCGAGTACGGTCGGACGCTGGTGGTCAAGAGCTTCCATGCATTAAGCGAAAGCGGAGCAAAGACACCTGAAAGCGTTTTACGCGACTGGTTGGCCAAGAATCCGGACGATTCTGCCACCCGTCTGCTGTTGGCTGATTACTATCTGAACCACGCGCAGAGCGCGCTGGCTGCCGGCGAGTACGAGCAGGTACTGAAAAAGCATCCAGCCAATATCAGCGCGCTTAACAACCTCGCCTGGTTTTACACAGAGCAAAAAAATCCCAAGGCGCTGCCGCTAGCGGAGCGGGCATACAAACTGGCGCCTCAATCGCCGGGAGTTGCCGATACCTATGCTTGGGCGCTGATTGCGGCAAACCAGTCCAAAACCGCCCTGCCGATCCTGCTTCAAGCCACCAAGGCAGCGCCCAACGTTCCAGCCATTCAATTTCATCTGGCTGTGGCTCAGGCGCGTACTGGAGACGCCGTGAGCGCGCGCAGCACGCTCGCGGCGCTACAAAAATCAGCTACAGATTTTCAAGGCAAGCCAGCGGCGGAAAAACTGTACCGTGAACTGACTGGCGTCGCTAACAAGTAACCAGCGTTCGGGTTCCGCGCTCCTGTCGACTCGGATATGAAGACGGCCCCCAGGCCAGCCGGAAGGGTGTGCGGAATTGTGTGAACCGTTGTTAAGTGACTGCTGAGGAAATTGCTCCTCGAACCGGATTGCAAAGTGGTCCAAGGCAACCTTCCGTTGTAGGATCGGCTTCGTCGATTTCTTGCCGATTCGCGCTGGCCGAGGTGGAACAGCTCAGCATAGCCTTGTCGCGCAGGAAAGAGCCGGCAGCCGCGGCTCTTGGTGATCTTGCGCAGACTTGTGGTCACCGACACTCTCGCGGGGGGCGTGCTCCATGGAGGTTTCTTTCAGTCGCAGTTTACCTTGCGGATTTCCAACAGGTAGTCGCGCACTAGTAAAAGCCAGCAAAATTTGACATGCGGGCCGACGCGCCGACTACTCGTTGCTTCGCCGGCAGCGAGTCACTCAGGTACTTATAGAACTTCGCTTTCTGGATCCCAAAGCGACCGTCACGATCTTGCACAAGAGGACGTCGTGATGCGCAAGAATAGAACGCATTGAGGTAATTGTTGTCGATTTGCAGGGTGGTGGCCGTCGCCAGTGGGCTGTTAGGCGCACTGCCTAAGACACTGCGGGTGTCAAAAGTCGCCGACACCTAGTCGAGCCAGGCGCACGTTGTCGACCATGCGTGTGCAGCGTATGGAACCTGCGCGATGATGGTCACATGTAGAGCGGATGATCCATGGAAGAGTTCCGAAATTTAGGTCGGGTGGTGCCCGATCAACGGCTGCGCCAAAACGAAAAAATTGGGGAAACGGGGCCAGAGACCGCGCTTGAGGCGCTGATACAGGTAGTCTTTCTCCTGTAACACCCAAGCGCAAATAATAATTTGAATTCGATCACATTTTAGAATATACGTTTACTTCACCTTATAGTCGGCTAGCATCGCCAGACGCAGGCGTCTGCGAGGGGGTCTTAACATGTACGGGTTGTTCCGACATAGAGCGGTCCGCTGGCAGCTGCTGCTGGTGTTGGTCGAGTTTTTGCTGCTTGTAGTGTGTGTTTATGTCGCAATGGTATTGCGATATTGGGGGGATTCAGGCACCCAGGCAGCGTTCGGACAAGCGCTGAATTTGCGTGCGCCACTGGTGGCAACGATGCTGATTTTGTCCATGGCCTCGCTTGGGTTATACCAAGTGCATCTGCGTGCGGGCCGATTAGGGCGGCTTAGCCGACAATTTGTCGCCTTCGTACTGGCTGGCACGGCGCTCACCGTGCTCTATTATGCGATTCCCCAGGCGTATCTGGGCCGCGGGGTTTTGGGCATAGCTCTGCTGCTCGGCTATATCGTCGTAGCGCTATGGAAAGCGCTGTTCCTTAGTTTTGTGGACGCTGACTTGTTCAAGCGCAGAGTGGTGATGCTGGGCGCTGGCGAACGCGCTGCTGAGATGATCCGCATGATGCGCCGCAAGAGCGATCAACGTGGGTTCAAAATCCTGGGTTGCGTGCCCGTCAATGCCGATCCGGTGTCCGTCTCTGCGCCTCTTTTGCTATATCCGGACAAGGCCTTGTGTGAATGGGCGATCAGGCTCGGCGTGCAGGAAATCGTGGTAGGTCCGGACGAACGTCGCGGCACGTTGTCGGTAGGCCAGCTGTTGGAGTGCAAGCAGCGTGGCATAGCAGTGACCGAGCTTGCCGAGTTCTTCGAGCGCGAAGCGGGGAAAATCAAGATGGAACCCACCAATCCGTCGTGGCTGGTGTTTTCGGACGGTTTCAACATTTCCCCCATGAGGCGCGCGATCAAGCGATCCTTCGATTTAATCATTGCTTCGCTGGTATTGCTGGTTACATGGCCCTTCATGCTGGTAACGGTCTTGGCAATTTGGCTGGAGTCCGGCCACCGCGTACCGGCCCTCTACTACCAGGAACGGGTTGGTGAAAACGGCAAGTTGTTCCAGGTCATCAAGTTTCGCAGTATGCGTATCGATGCCGAGCAGGATGGCGTGGCACGCTGGGCTACCAAGAACGACGATCGGGTGACCCGGGTTGGGCGATTTATCCGCAAGGCCCGGCTGGACGAGTTACCGCAGCTCTGGAACGTGTTGCGTGGCGACATGAGCATTATCGGGCCGCGACCGGAGCGGCCGCACTTTGTAGACGACTTCAACAACCGTATTCTTTACTACCCGTTGCGTCATTGCCTGAGGCCGGGGCTTACCGGTTGGGCTCAACTGCGCTACCCCTACGGTTCTTCCTTGGAGGACGCCGAGGAGAAGTTGAAGTTCGACCTTTTTTATGTGAAAAACCAGAACTTCGTGTTTGATCTGGCTATCTTGGTCCAGACCCTGGAAGTAGTCTTGTTTGGACGCGGCGCGCGGTGAAATCAAGGAGTATGAGCTAGTGAAATCGTTATCGCAAAAGTGCGTGTTCTGGTCAATGGTGGTGGCTGGCGTGCTGCTGTCAGGTGGTTGCAGCATGGCACCCGCAGTCAGTAATTCGTCCGCGGGAAGTCTGCCAGCAGAGCAATACCTCATCGGACCGGGCGATTCTCTGCAGGTCTTTGTGCGCGACAATCCCAGTCTGTCCACAACTGTGCCGGTGCGTCCTGATGGGCGTATCTCGATCCCCATGGTGCAATCGATCATGGCTGCCGGCGAAACTCCTGAGGCATTGGCAGGCGACTTGGAAAAAGCGTTGAGCCGCTACATTCGCGCCCCGTTGGTGACCGTGATAGTCAAAGGTTTCGTGGGCGCCTATAGCCAGCAGGTGCGCGTAGTCGGGCAGGCCACCAGGCCTGCGGCTTTGTCTTACCGTAGCGGGATGACCGTGCTTGATGTGATGATCGATGTCGGGGGCCTCACCAAGTTTGCGGCGGGCAACAACGCCAAGATTGTTCGGCGGCTTTCCGACGGCAAAGAGAAGACCATTCCGGTGCGGCTCGGCGACCTGATGAACGGTGTAATCAAGCAAAACATGGTTATGTACCCTGGCGATATTCTGATTATTCCCGAATCATTTTTTTGACATGACGGGCCGGTACACACGGCGACAGCTACAGACATAGGGAAAGTGAAGGCGATGCAAACCCAATCGATCAATTTGCATGAGTTGTTTCAGTATTTACTTCTGGAGGTGCGGGCTACCTGGCGCTACCGCTGGCATGCACTGATCGTTGCATGGTGTGTTGCGATCATCGGTGCGCTACTGGTGTTTGGACTCCCGAACAAGTACGCAGCCAGCGCGCAGGTGTACGCCGACACCGAGGCATTAAAGAATCCTTTGCTGCGTGGAGTGGCGGTTCAGCCGGACGTGAGCGGGCGCCTCCAGATCATGACTCAAACGTTACTTTCGCACCCCAATCTTGAGGCTGTAGCGGACAAGACCGGACTCTCCTTGCGCGCAACCAGCCCCGCTGACAAGGACGAGCTACTGGTGAACCTAGGCACCGCCGTAAGTGTGAGGGGTGCTGGCCCCAAGGATCTCTACAACATCAGCTACACCGATCCCGACCCGCAGATGGCGCAGAAAGTCGTTCAGGAGTTCTTGCAGATTCTTACGAACGATACTCTGGGCGCAAATACAGCTTCCACCAACATGGCGCAGAATTTCCTGCAGCAACAGGTCCAAGCCTATGGCAACCGATTGAACGAGGCGGAACTGCGCCTTGCGGATTTCCAGAAGGCAAACGTGGGTTACATCCCGAGTCAAGGCGGAAGTAGCTATTTCAGCCGTCTACAAGCGGCCCAGACCCAACTCCAAAACCTGCAGGGTCAGTACGATATGGCGGTAACTGGCCGCGCGACCACGCAACAGCAGATGCGCGCCATGGCGAGCGGCGCGGCATCTTCGGCGATCGATCCGCGCACCCAGGAGATCGACAAGCAGATCACGGGGTATCAGCGGCATCTGAACCAGCTATTGCTGAGTTATACGGATGAATATCCTGACGTGATTTCCACCCGGCGGATGATTACGCAGTTGCAAGCCCGGCGCGAAACCCTGCGGAAGGGGGTTCCCGACGCCGCAATGATGAACGTGGCATCAGATAATCCGGTATATCAGGAGATGCAAAAATCCATGTATACCAGCCAAGTCAGCGTCCAGACGCTGGCCATGCAAATTGCCTCTCAAAAACAACAAATTGCCGATCTGAAGGATAACGTGGACAAAATTTCCGACGTACAAGCCACGTTGCAGGGTCTGACACGAAATTACGACGTTACCAAGAAGCAGTACGACCAATTGGTTGAGCGTTTGAACACGGCCGATATTTCCCAGGACGCGACGCAAAGCGGCAACAATTTGAAATTCCGCGTAATCAATCCGCCGGTTGTTCCGCCATTCCCGGTCAGCCCGAAACGCGGACTGTTACTGTTGCTGGTTTCCGCACTGGCGCTTGCGATAGGCAGTGGGTTCGCCTATTTCATGCATAAAATCAACCCCGTGTTTGTAAGTCTCAGGGGGCTGCGGGAGTTTGGCAATTACCCCGTTCTCGGC
>JBDTXA010000007.1:0-55979 GCA_040006415.1 Rhodanobacter sp. | reverse complement strand
CTCCTTTTCCACACCACCGGCACCGGCACAATTTGCGTCGGCCGGAAGACGGAGGTGAATGATACGCACGGTGTACTGCGGGCAAACGTCCGCGCAGGGAAACTCGGCCATTACCGGCACCCCGTGATAACTCCCCAGGTCGACCGTGCTGTGCATCAACGCCGCCTTGTCCCATGGCTTGCCGGCATAGGCCTTTAGAGCGGCGGCATCCATCTCGGTGGGCGAGGCAATGCAAGCAGTGGCCATGGCGAGGCTGACGCCAAGCGCGGCGAAGACAATCGATAGCGGAATGCGCATATCTGTTCCCTCCCGGATCGGAGTGCCAGCCTAGCGCCGGCCGAATGAACACCGCAATCACGACGTCGGAATCACCCGGCCCTTGCGCTGGAACCGTTGCTGCAGCCGATCCATGCTTAGGTAGATTTCCGGAGTCAGGTACAAGGTGAATATCTGCGAGAAGATCAGTCCGCCAGCCACCGCCAGGCCCAGCGACCGTCGCACTTCCGCACCGGCACCCAAGCTCAGGGCTATCGGCAAGGTACCGGCCATGGCCGCCATGCTGGTCATCATGATCGGGCGAAAACGCACGCGGCACGCATCGAAAATCGCCTGCGCGGGCTCCATGCCCTCTTTACGTTGCCGCTCCAAGGCAAAGTCGATCAGCATGATGGCGTCTAGATCCAGCTTGCGTTCGCCGGCCGGCTTCAGCAGCAGCAGGATCGAGCCGTTGTTGACCGTGCTTCGCGAACCGCCAGCGCCGATGCTGGACATGTAGCCGGCGATGTTCGGATGCTCCGCCAGGACGTCCACCAGTTTCCGCTGGCGAGCCACCATGCGGTCAAACGAAATATCCTCCGGTCCCTCCGAGTTGATGTGCAGATTGCGGTTGTCGCCCGCCGGGATGAAATCCTTCGGCGTCACGTAGAACAGCAACGCGGTGGCCAGCAGGCTCAAGCCGAATGCCGCCAGCACCAGACGCGCCCGGTCCATGCACCAGCGCAGGCTGACGGTATAGCCACGCTGCACGGCGTTGAAGCCGCGATCGAAATCCGCTACCCGCCAGTTCTTCCTCTGTTCGCCGTTTGCCTTGACGAAGCGGCTGCACAGCATCGGCGTCGACCACACCGAAAATCAGGAAGGCAACACTGATCACCACCGCGAATTCATGCAGCAGGCGTCCCACGATGCCGCCCATGAACATCACCGGGGTGAACACCACGATCAGTGACAGCGTCGTCGAGAAAATGGTGAAACCGATCTCGCGCGCGACCTGCAGCGCTGCCTCGCAGGGCGGCATGGCCGCTTGCATATGACGCACGATGTTCTCCAGCATCAAGATCGCATCGGCCACCACGAAGCCGACGACCAGGGTCAGCGCCAGCAATGAAAGGTTGCCGAGCCTGTAGCCCAGCTCGGACATCACCCCGAACGTGCTGGGTACCGAAATCGGCAACGTCACCGCCGGGTAAGGTGGCCGAAAGGCCGTCCAGAAGCAGGTAGATCACGAGCACGACCAGCACACCGGCAAGCAACATGCACATCGTCGACCGAGCCCCGGATCGACTGCGAACGGTCCCACAGAGTTTCGAGCTTCACCGACGGCGGCAGGCCCGCGCGAAAGCTTGGCAATACCGCCTTGAGCCGATCGACCGTAGCGCCCGCGCCCGGCCGGCGCTGGGCCCCGACTCGACCCGCCCCACCACTTTTAGCGACAAGGCCATGTCGCGCTGGAGCGCGGTGGCCACTTTGAGGAGTACCGGCTGAGTCATCGCCTTCGGCGCAGTTCCGTCGCCTGCATAGCGGCCGAAATGCACGACTGAAGCGGCCGCCACCGGGGTGACCAGGACAACCGCGATTTTCTTCAAGGACATGCGGGAGAATTCTCGCTCTTTACGCCGCCACCGCAGCGAGCGTCTTGCAGCGAAGTGACATCGCCAATCAGCTACAACGCATACAACGCGCACGCCGAAGCCAGGTTGACCCCAGACGTCTCAATGAATGCATGATGCCGTCAATCGCCGATCAGATCTGCCCACCGATGGCATTGTTCCGACAGGTTTCAGGGGATCAGACCGTGCCACTGTCGACTTGTTCCAGCGCCAGCAGGTTTTCCTTGATCTTGCCGATCACGGCCAGGGCTTGTTGCAGCTCGTCATGCTCGATACCGCGGGTCACATCCTTGCGCAGATCGCGGGCGATCAGCTCCATGTCGGCCACGATGACCTTCGCTTGCTCGGTGGTGTACAACCGCCAGGCACGTCGGTCTTTAGGATCGGGGCGCCGTTCGACAAAACCAGCGGCCTGAAGGCGGTCGATGACGCGTCCCACGGCGATCGGCTCCATTTCCAGAAACTCTGCCAGCTCGGTTTGCCGCAAACCCTCGCGGTGATACAACATCTTGGTCGCGCGCCACTGTGCACGCGTCAGCCCAAATTTCACCGCTCGCCGATCAAAGTGCTTGCGGAACAGCAAAGTCACGTCGCTGAGCAGATAACCGAAGGAAATATCTTCCGTTTTTGCCATGGCCAATACCCACTCCGTCACAACCCGATGCTTGCCCAAAGCATAAGCTGCCCACCCGGATGAAGCCATGCCCGTGAAAATCGTTACCGCAGACATCACCGACCTCGACGCTGACGCGATCGTCAACGCGGCCAATTCCAGCCTGCTGGGTGGAGGTGGCGTCGATGGGGCGATCCACCGTGCCGCCGGTCCGGCATTGCTCGAGGCCTGTCGCGCATTGCCCCAGTCGACTCCGGGAGTGCGCTGCGCCACCGGTGAGGCGCGCATGACCCCAGGCTTCGCCCTGCCCGCGAGGTTTGTGATCCATACGGTGGGGCCGATCTGGCACGGTGGCGAACGCGGCGAAGCGGAACTCCTCGCGCGTTGCTACCGCAACTCATTGCGGCTGCTACGGCAACATCGCCTTCGCACGATCGCGTTTCCTGCGATCAGCTGCGGTGTCTACGGCTATCCCGCAGCGCAGGCGGCGCATGTCGCCATTTCCACGCTACGCGAGGAGCTCGGCAGCGACGACGATATCGAGGTGACGCTGTGCTGTTTTGGGGCCGAGCTGCGCAATGCCTTTCAGCGAGTGCTCGACGCGACCTGAACCATCATCAATGAAGCTTAAACGGGTATAGCGGCGGCAAGTCGGCATGCTGACTCCCTTCATCCTGATTCCCTCTATCCGCCGCGCGCCAGACGAAGCCACGTTTGAACACCTCGGCCAGCTTTGCATCGCCGTCGCTGCCTGCCGTGCCCGCGTACTGCCGTCGCTGCAAGGCGGCAATGGCATCGCGTTGCGCCGCGTCGTCCAGTGCCTCCGTCAAGCCGCCCAGATGCTGGATCGCAGGACGCTCGGCACGGGCCCATGCCAGCAAGGTACGCGCTTGCTTAGCCGCATCCGTACCGCGCGCCGCATCAAGAAAGGCCTGTTGACACTGACGTGCGGATGACGGCTTCGACGTCACAGGTCGGGTTTTTGCCGTGCCGCGGCGGCGGCGCCATAGCCACCACATCAAGGTGCTCAGTAACCACAGGCCAAAGCTGCCCAGTGCGATCCAGCGCCACGGCGTAACCGGCCTCGTCGTCCCATTCGGCACCGCACTCGACGATGCAATCGCGGGAGTGGATGGCGCGCTCGCGGCATTACCAATGGCCGGCAGCACCGTCACGCTGTGGGCGGGAATCTGCGCCAACTCCATGTGGTCGGTGTCGACGTTCCACCATTTCAGGGTGGTCGCGGGAATGGTCAGGGTCCCCGCACGTTCGGGCACGATCGCAAACGCCTGCTGACGACGGCCAACGAGCCACTGGCCATCCTGTCGGGTACGCGTGACGGGCTTGTCCGGATAGGATTTCGCGCCCTTCAGCGGCGGCAGGCTCAAGGCCGGCAAGGCTTCGAACGGCAAGCCAGTCGCCTGCAAGGTCATGGTCAGGTTCAGTGGCTGTCCGACGCGAACCTGATCCTTGGCATCAGGCCAGCCGTCCATGGACAGGGTGAGGTCGCGTGCCGGGAGCCACGCGCTTTTGCCCCAGTCGGTGGGCGGTGCTTTCACCTCAACCGACACCGCCGAGGCCACCGCCGATACGGGGCTACTGGAGCCGAAGAAACTGTTCGGGTCGTTCCTGTCGATGGCCTGGCCGTCGAAGCTGGCGGCAGGGATCTCGATCCGCCCGGCATGCTGTGGCACCAGTGCGTAACGGCGCTCCAGCACGTGATACATGCGGCCGGCGCGTTGGGCATCGTAATTGAGATCCTTGCCCACCCGGCTCACCTCGAGCCCATCGGCCGTCGGTTCATTGAGCGCACCGTTGCTGATGCTTACGGCGTAGTAAAGGCGCACCAAGTAGCTCAATTGCTGGCCGACGTAAGCCTGCTGCGGCTCGACCTTCGCTTCCATGAAGACATCCCGGCCGGAAGCTGCCGGGTTCGCATCCGACGCCGTCACCTGCAACTGCTGTGGCGTGGTTCTTCCGCCATCAACGTCTAGCGCGGGTATTTCCAAAGTGCCGACGTGCTTCGGCCTGAGCGCAATGCCGATCGTGAGGCTGGATGTCGCCGAGCCGTTGACGACGCTGAGACTGCTGTTCTGTGACGTGCCAAGGATGTTGAAGTCCTGATTCAAGACCTGCAGGTCCGGCATCGACACGCCGCCGTTGGTACCTTCCACCCGCACATTCAAGGTCACGGTTTCGCCCAGCTGCGCGCTGTTGCGGTCGAGCGTCGCCGTTACCTGGGCGGCTGGTGCCGCCAGCGGCACCAGCAGCATCAAGCACACCATCATCAGTCGTCGAAAGATCACGGCTGTGCATCCTCATCTGGCGCCACGCCGTGGCGTTGCTGATATTCAAGTTCGAACTTCCGCCGCAGCAAGGCGCCGGGATCATCGGGCACGCGTTGCAGCGCGTGCTGAAGATCCGCAGGCAACTTCGACTGCGGATCATCCTTTGCCATCGCGCCGAGTTGGTGCGTGGCCGGCTTCCGGTCAGATGGTTTACCAGACAAAGCCTGATCCATCTGCTTTTTCAGCGCCTGCTTCGCCTGCTCGGCTTTCGCCTTCTCTTCAGCCTGCTGCTGCGGGGTTTGTGGCTTGGGCTGATCGTTGCCGGGTGACTTTTGATCCGGGGAAGTTTGCCGCTTCGGCTTCCCGTCTCGATCGGAAGCATCCGACGAGCTGGAACCGTCCTTTCCCGACTCCTTGCTGTCTGCGTCCGGCTTATTGCTCTTGCCCTGTTGACCGTCGGGTTTCGATTTTCCCTTGCCGCCATCGTGACCCTGGTGATCCTTCTGATCGCCCTTTTGGTCGGATGGCTTCTGCTTCGACTTCTGCTTGCGCAACCAATCCTCGATCACCTTTCGATTGGACTTCGCATCGGCGTTGGCTGGGTCAAGTTTCAAAGCCTTGTCGTAGGCCTTGATGGCCTCTGGATACTTGTGCTGCCGGGCCAAGGTGTTGCCGAGGTTGTAGGCCCCATCGGTGCCCGGTGTCTGTTGCAGCGCATCGGCCGCCGCGGCGTAGTCGCCAGCACGATAAGCTGCGGCCCCACGCCATGCAGGATCACGCGCCAGCTGCTGCGCCTGCTTCGGCTGCCCTTGCTGCAAAGCGTGTGCCGCCTGTTGATCGGGACGGACCCAAAAATCCTTCCATGTGGTTGCCGCCGCCGGAGTCGGCCACATCGGCAACAGCACCAGTGGCAACAACAGCAGCCAGCCCCGGCGGAATGCCAGCGCCACGATCAGCAGCAGTGGCAGCAACAACCATGGACCGCGATCTTGCCATTCATCACCGACCTGGGCACTCGACGCGACCGCAGGCTGCTGGCGCAACTGCACATGTAGCGCATCGATATCGGTTTGGTCGGTGCTCATGGCCACGTAGCGACCGCCGCCAGCCGCGGCCAGGGCGCGCAACGCGGCGTCATCGCGTGCCACCAAGGCCATCTTTCCCTGCGCATCATGCAGGAACCCGCCGTTGGCCAACGGAACCGGGCCGCCTTGGGTGGTGCCGACACCGAGCACAGAGACACTTACACCGGCAGCATTCGCCTTGCGTGCTGCGGCATCGGCCGCGGCATCGGCCTGATCGGTGATCAGCACCAGCGAGCCGCCGCCGGCCTTGGCATCGTGAATCAGGGCTGCACCACGTTCGATCGCCGCCGCCGCATCGTCGCCATCGATCGGCATCGTGTCCGGTGCCATCGCATCGAGCAAATCGTCGAGGCTGTTGACGTCGGACGTCAATGGCGCAACCACGAACGCTTCGCCGGCATAGCCGATCAAGGCATTGAGACCATCGTGATTGCTCGACAACAGGTCGCGCGCCTTGTAACGCGCGCGATCGATTCGGCTGGGCGCGATGTCCCGCGCCAGCATGTGTTGCGATAGGGATATCGCCACCACCTGTGCTGCACGGTTTGCATACAAAGGCTGACTGACGCGATTCCAACTCGGCCCGGCCAGCGCCAGTGCAGCGAGTGTCCAACCCAAGGCGAACAACCACACGGGCAGACTGCGATTGCCGGCGCGACCCCGCAACAGGTGCGGCAGCAGCTCGGCATCCACCAGCCGCGACAATGCCAGCTCCGCCGCGCTACGTCGCGTGCCAAACCATGCAACCAGCGGCAACGCCACCAACGTGAGAAGCCACCATGGGCGCAAGAAGTGAAACTGTTGCAGCAACGCGCTCATGCCTGCCCTCCCCGCGCCGGACGAATGCGCCGAGGCACGATCACCAGCAACAGCAGCATCACGGCGGCCAGCAGTGGCCAGCGGAAAAGTTCATGGCGCGGACGCAAGGTAGGACCGTGCTGAGGCATCGGTTCGAGCGCATCGATCGCACTGTAGGCGTCGGCGAGCTCGCTGCTGTCGGTCGCACGGAAGAAACGGCCGCCGGTCTTCTCGGCAATGCTGGTGAGCATGCCCGCATCGAGATCCGCGGAGGGGTTGACCAACTGACTGCCGAAGAATCCAGGTATCCGCATCCGTGTGGCACCGATACCGATGGTGTAGATGCGCACGCCCGCCGCCTTCGCCGCCCGCGCCGCCTCGCGTGGCTCGATGCTGCCAGCGTTGTTCACGCCATCGGTCAACAGCACCAGCACTCTGGCCTGCTGGGGCAGTGCCGACAATCGTTTGACCGCCACACCGATGGCATCGCCAATCGCCGTTTCGCTACCGGCAAGTCCGACCGCAGCGCCCTGCAGTTGTGCACGGACAGCCGACAGGTCGTAGGTCAAAGGTGTCACCAGAAAGGCCTGGCTGCCGAACAGGATCAGACCCAGCTCGTCGCCACTGCGGCGATTGATGAAATCACCGGCGATGGCTTCGACGGCACCGAAGCGGCTTACCGCCCGACCCGCCAGCTCCATATCGCCCGTGCGCATGCTGCCGGACAAATCCACCGCCAGCATCAATGCCCTGCCACTACGTTGCTGTGTCTGCGGCGGGCCAACCCATTGCGGTCGCGCGGCAGCCGCCACAAGGCACAACCACGCCAGCAATAACAGCCACGGCGCAAGACTGCGACCACTGGCTGCGTTCACCCTGGTCAACTGAAGCCCAGGCTGCGGGAGATGCAACGCCCGTCCGGGCGCGGCCGGGCGAAGCCACCGGCGCAACAGCCAGGGCAAGGGCAGTAACAGGGCGATCCAGGGCCAGGCGAAATCAGGCATCGGCTTGCTCCGTCACCGGCGTTTTCCACGCCGATTGTTTCAAGGCGACGCGCAACCAAGCCTTGACGCCGTTCACGGCAGCCGCGTGATCGAACGACGGCTGCATCCGGTACATCAGCTGATCCAGCTCAAGCAGCCGATCCAGTGTGGACGCATCCACCGGAACCCGCCCCAGCGTTTGTCGCCATGCAGCTCCGGTTTGTCGGGCCGCCGACTGATCGTGCTGGCGCGCCACGCGTCGCAACAATTGATGGAGCCCGATGGCCAGCGCGGCCTGGTCATGGTCGTGTCGATGTTGTTCGGCCAGCCGGTCCACTTCCCGCAGCACCCGAAGACGCTGCGCGATGACACGCCGGTGCCGTCGCCAGATCAGCAGTGTGATCACCAGCCCCAGCAACACGATCGCCGCCAGCAGCCACCAGCCAGGCGCAGGCGGCCACCAGGAGGGCGGTGACGGCAGATGAATGTCGCGCAGTTTTGGAGCGTCCTGTGGCAGCGCAGCCACTGGCGACGAGCTCAGTGACGACGGGCTGACTGGCGACGGGCTGACGGACGACGGGATGGGCAGACCTTTCATCGCGGGCGCCTTGCGTTGCCAAGCAGACGGGTAACAGCGATCAGCGGGTCGGCCACGGTATCGATGCTGTTCCAGCGCAAACCCAGAGATTCGGCCATGTCGCCCAGCTGTGCCGGACCCGCCCCGATGAGCCGTCGAAACTCGCTGCGCTGACGGTCGGACTGCAGCACGATTTCGCTGCGCTCCCCGTCATGTTCCAGCGGATAACGCCCGGGCGGCGCCAGCGCCAACTCCAGCGCATCCGCCACGACCAGCACGCTGACCCCAGCATGGCGGGTCAGGTCAAGCATTCGCTGACGTGCTGCGGGTAAACAGCTGAAGCCATCACTGATCAACAGGACGCGACTTGCGCCATGCAACACCCTTGACGCGCGCGCCAGTGCTTGTTCCAGTGGCTCGACTTTTTGCGATGACTGCAAGGCATCCCACTCGGCCAGTGCACCACATACCGAAAGTGCACCGCGAGGACCGCCCTGCGGGCGCATCAATTGATCCGCGTGACCGAACGCCATGACGCCGACTCGCTCTCCGGCACGCACGGCATACCAAGCCGCCGCCGCGGCAGCCCGCGCCGCTTGCACCGATTTGAAGCGCTCCCGCGTACCAAAGCGCATGCTGGCATGTGTATCCAGAAGGATAAGCAGACAACCTTCACGATCTTCCTGAAACAGCTTGGTATGCAACTTTCCGCTGCGGGCGGTGAGTCGCCAGTCAAGGCGGCGCACGTCGTCCCCGGGCTGATATGCGCGCGATTCCGCATAGTCCATACCCCGTCCATATAGACGGCTGGACTGCTGACCACTGCGCATCGCGCGGCTGGGCAGCGGCGCGACACGCACGCGTCCGACTCGCCCGCGCAAGGCAATCAATTCAGCCAGAGAGACCTCGCTGCGCCCGTCGCCATCCTTTCGATGTGTCACAGCGGTGCTCACGGCAGTGGAACGAGATCCAGCAGACGATCAATCACCTGATCCGGTCGTACGCCTTCGGCCTCCGCCTCGTAGCTGAGCAGGACACGATGGCGCAGCACTTCATGGGCCACGCCATGGATATCTTCAGGCAACACGTAATCACGACCCGCCAGCCAGGCGCTCACACGAGCGCAGCGATCCAGCGCGATAGTGGCGCGCGGACTGCCACCCCACGCAATCCAGCGCTTCAGTTCGGCGCCGTAACGGCCGGCATCGCGCGTCGCTAGCACCAGCTGCGTAAGGTATTCCTCCAGAGCGGGCGACATATGGACGGCCATCGCCGCATCCCGAGCGGCAAAGACATCCGTCTGACTCACCAACGCGCGTGGTGCGCTGACCGGATGCAATCGGCGACTGGCCTGCTCCCTGGCCAGCTTGAGAATCGCAAGTTCGGCGGCGGCATCCGGATAGCCGATGGTCACATGCATCAGAAAGCGGTCCAGTTGCGCTTCGGGCAAGGTGAACGTGCCTTCCTGCTCGATCGGATTCTGGGTCGCCATCACCATGAACAGCTCGGGCAGTTTCCACGTGCTACGGCCGACGGTGATCTGCTGCTCACCCATGGCTTCAAGCAGGGCGGACTGCACCTTGGCTGGTGCACGGTTGATTTCGTCGGCAAGAATGATGTTGTGGAACAGCGGGCCTCGCTCGAATTCGAAACTGCCCGACTGAGGCCGAAACACGTCGGTGCCGGTAAGGTCGGCGGGCAGCAGGTCCGGGGTGAACTGGACCCGATGAAAGTCCGCTTCGATGCGCGCCGCCAATGCCTTGACGGCCGTGGTCTTCGCCAGGCCCGGCGCGCCTTCGACCAGCAAATGCCCGTCTGCCAGCAACGCGATCAACAGACAGTGGATCAGATGCGGCTGACCGATAATGCAACGCTGCAGATCGGACCGCAGTTCCGCAAACGAGTGCTGCAGTGTGCTCAGGGCCGGAGTTTCGATTGTATCCATGGGGGGTTTTCCGTTCTCGAAGAAGCGACAGCTCAACCTGCGGACATCTATGGCGCGGTTGGATTCGGGAGGCGTGCTCTCTGACCATAAATAAGCGCGGAAGTTTAATCTTTCGCCGCGATACGCCGATCGCACCAAAGAAAAAGGCGGCCGAAGCCGCCTTTTTTTTATTGTGCCTGCTAATAGTTATTGCAACGTATCGCTGAGGATGCGTGGTGTCACGAAGATCAGCAGCTCGGCCTTGGTGTTGGTCCGTGAGGTCTTGCGGAACAGCGCACCAATACCGGGAATGTCACCGAGACCGGGCACCTTAGACGTGGTGTTGTTCTTGTTCACCTCGTAGATGCCACCAAGAACCACGGTCTGACCGTTGTCCACCAGTACCGACGTATTGATCTCGCGAGTGTCGATAGTTGGCACCTGGCCACTGCCGGGGACCGTCACGTAGCCAGCCAGCGCATCTTTCTTGACGTTGATGGCGAGGTAGACGCGATTGTCCGCGGTGATGGTCGGCGTCACTTTTAGCTCAAGCACCGCGTCCTTGAACGCCACCGTGGCTGTACCGTTACCGCCGCCACCGGCGCCGCTGTTCTGGTAGGTGACGTAACCGATTTCCTGACCCTGGCGAATGACTGCTTCCTGCTGGTTGGCGGTAATCACACGCGGGCTTGAAATGACCTCACCGCGGCCCTCGGTCTGTGCTGCGGAAAGCTCGAGGTCAAGTGCGTAGTTGGCGCCCAGAATTGCGAGCCCGAGCGTGCTGCCACCCGTGGCCGGCAGGTTGACGTTGAAACCGCCGGGAAGCTTGATCGCACCCGGATGCGGTGGCGTACCCGTACTCCCGTTGGCGATGTAGTCCTGCAGCGCGTTCTGATACGTAACATTGCGGTTGTTGATATCCGTCGCATAGCCAAGCGTGCTATCGCCTTTCGGACCTGTGCTGATGATGTTGTTGCTGTTAACGCGGCTGCCGGAGACACCCCACTTCACGCCCAGCTCGCGGGTGAAGTCGTCGGTGGCCACCACAATGCGGGACTCGATCAACACCTGTTGAACCGGCTTGTCCAGCACTGCAATCAGATCACGCAGCTGCTTGATCTTCTCGGGTGTGTCATTGAGCAGCAACGTGTTCGTTCGCACGTCGAACGAAACGCTGCCTCGCGGTGAAAGAAAGCCGCGGCTGCTGCTGCCGCCACCGCCGCCACCGCTGCCACCGCCTTGTTTGGCGCCGGTGGTCAACAGCTTCGCGATATCTGACGCCTTTCCATAGCTGATCGGCACGTAGTCGGTGATCAGTTCGGCGGTGTCCTGCGCCTTCAATTTGGCGTCGGCAATGTCCTGTTCGTACTTGGCGAGCTCAGCTTGTGGCGCGACCCAGACCACGTTGCCATTGCGTCGCTTGTCGAGGCTCTTGGCACGCAAGATCACATCCAGTGCCTGATCCCAGGGAACGTTGACCAGACGCAGGGTGACGCTGCCACCTACGCTGTCCGAAGCCACCAGATTGAGGCCGGAAATATCGGCGATCAACTGCAGTGCCGACCGCACCGGAATGTCCTGGAAATTGAAGGTGACGCGCTTGCCCTTGTAGTCGGGCTCTTTGTTCAAAGCGGCCAGCTTGTCGATTTTTGCGTCGGCTTTTTTCGGAGCTACCTCAACCACGTACTGGTCCGCCGTCTGGTAGGCCGAGGTTTCCACATTACCTTTGACAGCAATTTCCAAGCGGGCGCCGCCACCCATGCCGGTGTGGGTCACGATGGACTGTACCGGAGTGGCAAAGTCCAGCGTATCCAGACGCTGCGCGAGATTGGCGGGCAGATTCGCGTGATCGATGTTGACGATCACCTTGTCGCCAGCGTGCGTCATTTGTGCATTGGCACCGGGGCCTGCGAAATCAATCAGCACACGTCCTTCACCATTGGGTCCACGGCGGAAGTCGATCTTGGAAATTGCCGGACCGTCGGAGGACGAAGGTAGCGCCTTGGTCGGATCGATGGTCGATGCCGTGGTCACTGCCTTGTCGGAGCTGCCGTTGTTGATCGTGAGAATCAAGCTGTTGCCATCGACCCGCGAGCGATAGCTGGATTCACGCATCAGTTCGACGACGACTCGCGTACGGCCACCCGCCGAGATGGCAGAAACACCCGATGTCGAGCCCTTGCCGATGTCCAGATGGCGTGGTGCGGCGTTGGCGGTGTCGGCAAAGTCGACAGCGATCCGTGGTGGCGTACCGGTCGTGAAGATCTTCGGTTGTGGTACCGGACCGGTGCCGAAGTCCATGTGCAATTCGACGCTGCCCCCAGGCAACGCGTCGTAGCTGATGTTCTTCAACGTGGTGGTGGCCGCCATTGCAGCACTAGCCCAGGTGGTACCAGCGATCAGCAGGCCCAACAACATGTAGCGGCTCGCATGGCGCATGACTCGGCCCCTGACGGATTTGATTTGGTTGGTCATTGCATCTGCCCCTGTATTTCCTATTGCTTGCCGAGCGCGATGCTGGCCGGACGTTCCATCCAGCCACCATTACCATTGGATACCAGCTCGACCAAGTCGATATGGTCCTCACTGATCGCGGTGATATGCCCGTAATTCTGGCCCATGTATTCGTTGGAGTGCACTCGATGGATCACACCACCCGGGTCCTTGATCAGAACCTCCATGCCGCCGCCAGTTCCTACCGTCCCCACCATCTTGAGGCTGTCCAGTGCGAACAACTCCAGCGGTTCCTTGGCGCGATCGGCGTCGGGACGAGGTCCACTGGTGGTGGCATTCCTCTCCAGTTCCACCGTACTCGGACTGAAGGGATCACGTCGATCCTGGTCGTCGTACTTGAAAGTCTCGAATGTCTTGATCACCGGAAGCGGCTGGATCGGTGCGCCCTTCTTGGCTTTCTCCTGAGCGACCCAGCTACGCAGATCAGACATGCCTCTGGTGCAACCGGCTAGCACAAAGGCTGCCGCGAGAATCACGGTGAGCCGCGCGAGGTGCGACGGCTTGATGAAAGTGGTCTTGCTCATTTCTTTCCTCCGGTCTTGGCGTTCTTGCCGGAGTTCATGCCTACAGGCGTAGCTTCGTCATCATCGAGGTAACGGTAAGTCTTTACCGTGCCTTGCAGAACCAGCTGACCGCCCGAGGCGCCGTCGCTCTTTGCCGCCTTCGGGGTGAGCGAGACATCATGCAGGGTCAGGATCACAACCCGCGGCAACGACGCCACGCCACTGATGAAGGTTCCGAACTGATGATAGGTGCCGGTGAACTTCAGCTTGATCGGCCTCTCGGCATAGAAGTCCTTCGGCGTTTCCGGGCCCGGCTGGAATAAATCAGATTCGAGGCCTGCAGCCTGAGCCGTCTGCGAAATATCGATCAACAGCTCCGGCATCTCGGTCTTGCTAGGCAATTGACGAAGCAACTGACGAAGCATGTCCTGCATTTCATCGAGCTGCTGCTGCAGAGCTTCAAGATTGACCGACTTGGCCTGCGCCTTCACGAAATCCTGCTTGAGCTGAGTTTCCTTGGTGCCGAGCTGTTTCAAGGACTCCTGTTGGTCGCTGACGAAAAAATACCAACCGGCCAACAGCACCACCGCGCACAACAGGCCGGTGAAAAAGATCTTTACTGACTGCGGCCAGCCACCAACGTTGTTGCGATCAAGATTCTGGATGTCAGTGAGGAAACTCATGTCCTGGCCCCTCCCTTGGCGGCCGCCGCACTCGCAGGCGCGGTTGTCGACTCCGATGCAGCAGCGGCGGGCTTCGTCGCGGGCGTCGTCATTGGCTTCGCGGCCGCTCCGACAGGCGCAGGCACATTGGAAGCAGGCGTCGCCACCGAACTCGCATCGGCGGGATCCGTCGACGACTTGCCGACATCGGCCCCATCCGTCTGGGGTCGGCTGAGCGACACATTGAGGCCAAACGTATAAGGCATGCGGGTCGCATCATGCGTGTTCTCGGTCTTGCGAAGTTCCGCATGACCCATCCACGGCGACGTCTCGATATTGCGCATGTATTCGGCAACGCTGGCATTGGACTGCGCCACGCCATCCAGAGACATGGACTGACCGCTCTGCTTCATGGCAGAGAGCCTGGCGCTGGAAGGAATCGTCTTGACCAGCTCGTCGAACAGATGAACCATCTGCGAGCGATCGGCCTGCAGCTGTTCGATGATCTGCTTGCGCGCCAGCAGATGTGCGCGGACCTTTTCGAGATCCTTGATCTTGGCGTTGCGAACGTCGAGCTGCTTGATTTCGGTTTGCAGATACGTGTTGCGTTCGTTCTGGTTGTCGATGCGTTGACCCATCCAGAAGATCCAGATCAGCAGAACGCCGAGGGCCACCACGAACGCAGCAACCAGCTGCATGTAGAACTCGCGCTCGCGCTGCTTGCGGCGTTCAGCACGCCATGGAAGTAAGTTCACATGTGCCATCAGTCGAAACTCCTCAAGGCGAGGCCGACCGCAATCATCAGCGCGGGTGCGTCCTGGGCCAGCGACTGGGCCTGCACTCGTGGTGACAGCGACATGCGCGCCAGCGGGTTGGCGACCACACAGGGAACACCGAGCTGCTCTTCCAGCATCGGACCCAAGCCCGCGATCGAGGCGCAGCCACCAGCCAGCACCACCTGATCAACCTTGCTGTACTCGCTACCGGCAAAGAAGAACTGCAGCAGTCGGCTGATCTGCTGGATCAGTGACTCCTTGAACGGCTCCAGTGCCTCGGTTTCATAGGATTCGGGCAAGCCTCCCTTGCGCTTGGCGCGGCCGGCTTCCTCATAGGAGAGGCCAAAGCGGCGCATGATCTCGTCGGTCAGCTGCTTGCCACCGAAGACCTGCTCACGTGAGTAGATGGTGCGCTGATTACGCAACACCGAAAGGGTGGTCATAGTGGCGCCGATGTCGACCACGGCCACCAGCGCGTCGCGACCGACGTTGAGCTGATCGGCGACCATCGCGAACGCATTTTCCATCGCGAACGCTTCGACGTCGACGACGCCGGCAATGAGTCCGCCAAGATCCAGCGCAGCCACGCGCATGTCCACGTTCTCGGTGCGCGACGCGGCAAGCAGGATGTTGTTCATGTCAGGGTTGTCACGTACCGGACCGAGCACCTCGTAATCAAGGCTGACTTCGTCGATCGGGTACGGAATGTACTGGTTGGCTTCAACTTGGATCTGACCCTCCAGATCGTCGTCGGACAGCTCGCCAGTCATCGGGATGATGCGTGTGATGACCGCGGATCCCGCCACCGCTGCAGACGCATGCTTGAGCTTGGAGCCCGAGCGAGCGAGCGCGCGACGAATCGCGTCACCGACGGCCTCCACCTCGACGATGTTCTTTTCGACCACCGCATTGGGTGGCAACGGCTCGACCGCGTAATGCTCCACGCGATATCGACCGCCTGCCTGACTCAGCTGCAGCAGCTTGACGGCAGTCGAACTGATGTCGACACCAATAAGCGCCGGCTTCTTGGGTGTAAAAAGCCCCACGGTGTTTCCCCCTTGCCGCTAACGCCCTGAGCCAGAGTCCTGGTGAGGTGCGCAACGACATTAAATCGAACAATTAACGCAATAGCAACGGTCTACGGCAACCTTCTCAAGTAATTGGCGTGAAGTCCACCACAATTTCGTCACACCCCTACGCTGGCTTGACCCTTGCTTTAGCCGACTACGACTCATGCAGTGAATTCTGCAACATCTATACTCCCCCATGTTTTGACTCAGGTCTCGCTATCTCCACATCATGCAAATTTTCAAACGTCTGTTGCGCTGGGCTCTTCTTCTGGCTTTTACCGGTCTACTGTTGGCAATACTCGCTGTGGGCGTGGCCTACTGGCTGATAGCGCCGAGACTGCCCTCGGTAGCCCAGCTCAAGGACTACCCGATGCAGGTACCGTTGAGAGTGCTGAGCGCTGACGGCAAGCTGATTGCGAGCTTCGGCGAAACGCGCCGCATTCCGGTGGACATCGACAAGGTGCCGGAGCGACTCAAGCACGCGGTGCTGTCCGCCGAGGATGCCGACTTCTATCACCATCCAGGCGTCGACTGGCACGGCATTGCGCGTGCGGGCTGGCACGTCATCATCACCGGCGGTGACAAGGGCTCCGGTGGATCCACCATCACCCAGCAGGTCGCGCGCAACTTCTTTCTGAGCCCCGAAAAACTTTACTCGCGCAAGCTCACCGAGATATTCATCGCACTGCGAATCGAGCATGAGCTGAGCAAGGACCAGATCCTGGAGCTTTACCTCAACAAGATGTTTCTCGGCCATCGTTCGTACGGCGTGGGCGCGGCAGCCGAGTACTACTACGGCAAGACGCTGGACCAACTGACGGTGGCGGAGTGCGCGCTGATCGCGTCAACATTCCAATTACCGTCGGCGGTAAATCCGATCAACAGCCCCAAACGCGCGATCGCCAGGCGCAACTGGGTGATTGGCGAAATGCTGCGCCACAGATACATCACCAAAGCGGTCCACGACCAGGCGATCGCGGAGCCCAATCATGCTTTTCCACATGAACAGCCGATTGAAGTGGACGCGCCCTATCTCGCCGAGATGGTGCGCCGACAGGTACTCGATCGTTTCGGCAATGATGCACTCACCGAGGGTCTGGTGGTCAGAACGACCGTGCAGAGTGGACGCCAGCAAACGGCGGTTGACTCACTTCGCGACGGCTTGATCGCCTACGATCACCGGCATGGCTGGCGTGGGCCCGAGGCGCATGAGGATCTTCCCAGCGGCGCCAGTGATGAGGATTTCGACCGACTGCTGTCCAGCTACGGCGACGTTTCCGGCCTGCAACCCGGTCTGGTGACGGCCAGCGATGCAAAACAGGCAACCGTTTTCCTGGGTACCCACGAGAGCGTCATACTGGATTTGCCGGCCATGAGCTGGGCCCGGCCGCATATCAATGACAACCGTATCGGCGCCGCCCCCAGCGCCGTCGACAAGGTAGTCAAACGCGGTGACATCGTGCGACTTTCGCGTGACGACAAGGGCGAATGGCAGCTGGCGCAGATTCCAACTGCCCAGGCCGCACTGACCTCGATCAACCCGGAGGATGGGTCGATCCAGGCCTTGGTTGGCGGCTTCAGTTTCAGCCGCAGCAAGTTCAATCGTGCCGTGATGGCGCAACGCCAGCCCGGTTCAAGCTTCAAACCGTATTTGTATTCCGCCGCTTTTGATCGCGGTTTCACGCCAGCATCGATCATCAACGACGCACCGTTGGCCCTGCCCGATCCATCGAAACCGAATGGCTTGTGGACGCCATCCAACGACGATGGCAAGTTTGCCGGCCCGATGCGCTTGCGTGAAGCGCTGGTGCAGTCGAAAAACCTGGTGTCGGTGCGCTTGCTGGATGCGGTAGGGGTGCGATTCGTGCGTGATTACGCCACCCGTTTCGGCTTTTCCGCGGACTCGATTCCGGCCAATCTGTCGATGGCACTGGGTACCGCCTCGGTCTCGCCGATGAGCATGGCTCGGGGCTACGCGGTATTCGCCAACGGTGGCTATCTGGTCACGCCCTATTTCATTCACGAGATCGACGACCGCAATGGCAAGCCGGTCTACGTTGCCAATCCTGCGCGGGCCTGCCGGAACTGCCAGGAGCGGCTGCTCGACTCGCAGCCGCCCGGTCCGCCACCTGCCGACATGAACAAGACGCCGGCGAACAGCGTCGTCGGCGCAGCAACTGCGCCGGTCGAGTCCAGCAGCGTGGATGGGGTCGGCGAGGCGGTATTGCCGGCTGACGTGCACGATGCAAGTGGCCACCCGCCGGTTCTGGCGCCTCGCGTCCTTGATCCTCGCAACGATTACCTGATGACCTCGCTGATGAAGGACGTGATTCTTCGCGGCACCGGTTCTGCAGCGCGAAAACTTGACCGCGCCGATCTTGCCGGCAAAACGGGAACCACCAACGATCATCGCGACGGCTGGTTCGTGGGATTCAATGGGGACCTGTCGACCGCCGTCTGGGTGGGCTTCGATGACTACTCCTCGCTGGGTCGGGGCGAATTTGGCGCCAAGGCGGCCTTGCCTATCTGGATGGACTACATGGGCAGCGCCCTGAAGGATCTTCCCTTGAATTCGTTGCCGATGCCGCCGGGAATCAGTACGGTATTGATCAACCGCCAGAGCGGTCTGCCCACGTCGTCCGATGATCCGGACGGCATGAACGAAATGTTCAAGGTGGAAGACATCGACCGGCTGCGAAACCAGGCAGCCCAGCAGAAGGAGCAGGAGCAACAACACGCCTACGACATCTTCTGACCCAGCGGGGTACCGGGAAGCCCGAGCAGCGACCCGTGCCAGCTAACGAACAACCAGGAGCCTCGCCATGTCCCAGGGTGAACACCACCGTCTTCATGCGAACGACCGTGTACAGCGAAATCGTCTGCGTATTGCTCAGGAGGCCGCACGCCTCATGACCGAACATGGCATTCGCGATTTTCAGCACGCAAAACTGAAAGCGGCCGAACGCCTCGGCATTCTCGACACCCAGGCATTGCCCCGCAACCTCGAGATCGAACAGGCCTTGCGCGAACATCAGCGCCTCTTTCTCGCTGATAGTCAGCCGCAGTTGCTGCGTCAAAGACGTGAAGCCGCCATCGAGGCCATGCGGTTCCTCAGCGCCTTCGAACCGCGACTGGTCGGTGCGGTACTGGAAGGCACCGCAGACGCTCATTCGGCCGTCTGCTTGCACCTATTCAACGATGATGCCGATGCAGTAGAGCTGTTTCTTCGCGAGCAAGGCGTCCCGGTCGAAACGCAGGCACGCCGACTGCGTAATAGCCGCGAGAGTCAGCCGGATTACCCGGTATTGCTGTTTACTGCCGATGAAGTTCCTTTCGATCTCACCGTGCTGCCCAGAGATGCCCTGCGTCAGGCGCCGATGGATCGCTTGGATGATCGCCCCATGCGGCGAGCAACGCTGGCCCAGGTCGAGATGCTTCTCAACGAGGACTCAAACGACATCCTTGAGCAGCGACTGACGACACCATTGCGCTGACGCTCATCGCCTGACTGCAAAACAAAGCGCCCCGGTCAATAACCGGGGCGTTCGTGTTTACGTCCTTGCCGACCCTTAACGCCAGCAAATCATCAACGCTTCTCGCTCGGCATGTAATTACGTACATCCGAACCAGTGTAGATCTGGCGTGGTCGACCGATACGCGATCCCGGCGTTTCATGCTGCTCGATCCAGTGAGCGATCCAGCCTGAGGTGCGTGCGATGGCGAACATCACGGTGAACATTTCGGTCGGAATACCCAGCGCCTTGTAGATGAGGCCAGAATAGAAATCGACGTTCGGATAAAGCTTTCGCTCGATGAAGTAGTCGTCCTTCAACGCTGCCTCTTCCAGCTTCAACGCAACATCCAACAGCGGGTCCTGCACGCCCAGCTCCGCCAGCACCTTGTGGCACATCTCGCGAATGATCTTCGCGCGCGGGTCGAAGTTCTTGTACACGCGATGGCCGAAACCCATCAGGCGGAAGCTGTCGTTCTTGTCCTTCGCCCGCGAAATGGCCGACTCGACATTGTCCGGACTGCCGATTTCCTCAAGTTGCTTCAGCACGGCCTCATTCGCTCCGCCGTGTGCCGGTCCCCAAAGCGCGGTGATGCCGGCCGCAATGGATGCATACGGATTGGCACCGGTCGAGCCGACCAGACGAACCGTCGAGGTAGAGGCGTTCTGCTCATGGTCGGCATGCAGGATGAACAGCAGATCGAGTGCCTTGGCCGCGACCGGATTCATCTCGAGCGGCTCGCTCGGCACTTCGAACATCATGTGCAGGAAGCGATCGACATAGTTCAAATTGTTGCGCGGATAGCGAAGCGGCCAACCCACCGAATAGCGATAGCAGGCAGCGGCAATGGTCGGCATCTTGGCGATCAGGCGAATGGCAGCCATCTTGCGGTCGGCCGGATCGTCCACGCTCAGGTCATCGTGATAGAACGCCGACAACGACGCGATAGCGGCAGCAAGCATCGCCATCGGATGCGCGTCATGGTGGAAACCCTGGAAGAAATTCTTCAGAGACTCATGCATCATCGTGTGATGCGAGACATCGTGCTCGAAGGTCTTGAACTCGTCGGCCTTGGGCAATTCGCCGTTGAGCAGTAGGTAGGCGACTTCAAGAAAGCTGGAGTTTTCGGCCAACTGCTCGATCGGGTACCCGCGATACAGCAACACACCCTTGTCGCCGTCGATGTACGTGATGGCGCTCTTTGTGCTTGCCGTGCTGCCGAAACCCGGGTCGTAAGTGAAGTGGCCGGTGTCTTTGTACAAGGTGCCGATATCGATACACGCAGGACCGAGCGTTCCGCTGATCAGGGGCAGTTCGCTGCTCTTGTTGTTCGATTCATCCAGCAGTTTGACGATCTTGGGGTCTGACACGGAATTCTCCTTGCATAGGGGTCTTCGCCAGCGTCGACCGCGATGACGGCGCGGTCTGGCGAGGTAATGACTTGGGCAACGCATGCCGGGGAAAACATGCGGCGCAACCGACGCCTGCGCGTCAGCTCACCGATCATTATCGCACAAGCACCCAACGACATTCGATGGCGCATGGTCGAATGAGAGACACGAAAAAACGCGGGACAAGCATGCACTTGTCCCGTGTCTCGAATCGGGTCTGGGGCCGTCGATGGATCGACGGCGGCCGTGCCACCCATTATTCCTTGACGGAAGCGTCCTTGACAGAACCCGCATAGCGGCGACGGAACTTGTCAACACGACCGCCAACGTCCAGCGTCTTCTGCTTGCCGGTGTAGAACGGGTGCGAGTGGCTGGAGATATCCACCTTTACCAGCGGGTACTCGTTGCCGTCTTCCCACTTGATGGTTTCCTTGCTGGACATGGTCGACTTGGTCAAAAACGCAAAGTCGGACGACAGGTCCTGGAATACCACCGGGTTGTTGTTCGGATGGATATCAGGCTTCATGACAGGCTCTAAAGCGGTGGTGAAAAGAGCGATAGTGTAACGAGAAAGCGGTCTTTATCGCAAGTCCGTAGCCAGCCGAAGCGCTGGCGCACCGGATGGATGGATCAGTCTGGGACGCCTAGAGCACGTCGTACCATGGCGGCGAAACGAGGCTGATCGACCTCCAGCACCATATTTGCCTGAGCTGGATGGCCCAGCCGCGCCGCCCAGTCGACCACCGTGGCGCCGCGGGTCAGGCGTCCGTCCAGCTCGACGGCAACGGCTCGCTTTTCACTGCGCACGACGATCGACGGATCAAGCGCCACCGCCATGGCCAGGGCGTCGGCAGCAATTACCCCAGCCCGATCATGCGCGGCGTTGTAACGGCGTGCCGCGCCGATGATCTGGCCGAAGAACTTGGCACGCTTGTCTCCTGCAGCAAGCCATCGATCGAACTCGGCATTGTCGAACGCATGACGCACGGTTGCCTCCCAATCGATCAGGTCAAATGCTGAGAACGCCTCAAACACCACGTGTGCCGCTTCCGGATCAAAACCGATGTTGAACTCGGCCGGTATCTTGCCCGTGTTGCCGTGACCCGTCACGGCACCGCCCATCACCACCAGTCGAGCCACGCGTTCGGGCAGACTCGGATCAAGCCGCAGCGCCAGCGCGAGATTGGTCAGCGGACCGAGCGCGACCAGGGTCAATTCTCCGGGTCGCTCTCGGGTCAGCCGCAGCAGCGCCAGCGCCGCCGACTCGTCGGCGGGTGCCGTGATCGGCGGTCCGAAGCCAATATCACCAAAACCATCCTGGCCGTGGACGAAAGCGGCATCCTCTTCCGGCGTTCGCACAAGGGCCGTGGCGCAACCGGCAAAAATCGGCGCGTGCGTGCCCAGAAGATCCACCAGGGTGCAGGCATTGCGCACGGTATGACCGATGCCGACGTTGCCCGCGACGATGCTCAAACCAGCGATATCGGCATGGGCGTGGGCCATCAGAATGGCCAGAGCATCATCGACGCCGGGGTCGGTATCGATCAGAAGTTGCAGTCTTGTCATGAGTGGCACAGTTGTCGAATAAGCGCACTAGCTTAGAGGCAACCGACAGCATGGAACAGGAATGACCGCACCGGAGCGGACCACCACGCTCAGGCGTGGGCGTAGCGTGCAGCACTGCCTATCCAGCGCTCGATCAGCTGTTCGGTCAGGCGCGGATGCGACTTGAGCATTTGCTCGCCGACCTGCTGCACCGCCGGGAGCAGGTGCGCATCGCGACCAAGGTCGGCGATCCGGAAACTGAGTTGTCCCGTCTGGCGAGTGCCCAGCACTTCGCCGGGACCACGTAGCTCAAGATCCTTCTCCGCGACGCGGAAGCCGTCGGTGGTTTCGCGCATGACCTGCAGACGTTCCCTTGCCAGTTGGCCCAGCGGCGGCTGATACAACAGCACGCAATTGGAAGCGACCGCCCCACGCCCTACCCGGCCGCGCAACTGATGCAGTTGAGCCAACCCCAGCCGCTCGCTATTCTCGATCACCATCAGGCTGGCGTTCGGTACGTCCACACCCACCTCGATCACTGTGGTTGCCACCAGCACCGCCAGCTTGCCGGCCTTGAACGCGTCCATGACTGCCTGCTTTTCCTTGGGCTTCATTCGGCCGTGGATCAGGCCAATCTTGAAACCCGCCAACGCGGACGAGAGCTCGGCGTGCGCCACCTCGGCCGCCTGCGCACGAAGCTGCTCGGACTCCTCGATCAGCGTACACACCCAATAAGTCTGGCGCCCTTCTACACAGGCCGCATGGATGCGTTCGATGATCTCCAGTCGTCGCGCATTGGAAATCGCGATCGTCTGTACCGGCGTACGGCCCGGGGGCAATTCGTCGATCGATGAGACATCCAGATCGGCGTAGGCACTCATGGCCAGCGTGCGGGGGATCGGCGTAGCGGTGAGCACCAGTTGATGCGGTACCACTTCGCCTTCCCTGCCCTTGTCGCGAAGTGCCAGCCGCTGCTGAACACCGAACCGGTGCTGCTCGTCGACGATCACCAGCCCCAGTTGCGCAAAGGTCACACCTTCCTGCATCAATGCTTGCGTGCCGATGACGACAGATGCTCCGGCAGCGATACGCTCCAGCACCCGCTTGCGCGCCTTGCCGGTCACCTTGCCCGCCAGCCAAACTACCTCAACGCCAAGCGGTTGCAGCCATTGACGGAAATTGTGCAGATGCTGTTCGGCCAGCAATTCCGTCGGCGCCATCAGAGCGACCTGCCGCCCGGACTCCACCGCTGCCAGCGCCGCCATGGCAGCCACCACCGTCTTGCCGCTGCCCACATCGCCCTGCGCCAGTCTAAGCATGGGTCTTGGCCTGGCGATGTCGGCAGCCACCTCTTCACTGACCCGCTCTTGCGCTGCCGTCAATTGAAACGGCAGCTGTGCAAGCAGTTGCCGGCGAAGCTCGCCGTCCGTGCCCAGCACAGGCGCGCGGCGAAGGTGCACGGCTGCCCGCATCCGTCTCAGGCTCAGGTACTGGGTCAGCAGCTCCTCAAATGCCAGCCGCTGCTGCGCTGGATGCTGGCCAAGTGTCAACAGTCCGAGATGCGCATCCGGCGGCGGTCGGTGGACGTACAGCAGCGCATCGCGAAGCGAGGTCAGCCCATGCTCGGCGCACAAAGCTGCCGGGATAAGCTCCAAACTTTCCGACGAAGGCAACAGCGCCAGCGCCTTGCCCACCACGCCAGCAAGACGTTTTGTGCCCAACCCTTCGGTCGTCGGATAAATTGGACTCAGCAACTCATCGACCGTTGCCGCGGCGTCGCCACTAAGGCGCTGATAGCTGGGGTGCACCATCTCCAGTCCGTGTGCCCCATGACGCACTTCGCCATAACAAAGCACGCGAGAGCCGACTTTCAATTGTTCCGCCTGCGCTCGGTTGAAATGGAAGAAACGCAGCAGCAAGGTCTGCTGGCTGGCATCGCCAATGGCCACTTTCAGCTGTGGCCGGTAGCGAAACCCGCGCTCGATCGCCTCGACCACGCCAACGACCTGTGCTGGTTCCCCAACGCGCAGATCGGAGATCGAGATAACCCGAGTCTTGTCCTCGTAACGAAGTGGCAGATGGAACCAGAGGTCCTGCACCCGCTCCAGGCCCAGTCGCGCCAGCGAGGCGGCGAGCGCCGGCCCGACTCCAGGCAGTAAGCCGACCGGCGCGAGGCCGGCATCGTTGCCTGTAACGGGTGCAGTGCGAGACATGCGGGTGACCATGAGATGAAGCCTACCGGAGCACGGCCTGCTCTCGTAAGCGGCGCGGCGGCAATAACTGTGGGCGATGACCGCAGCAGGCAATCAGACGATTGCCTGCTCAGCGCCCTATGGCGCCAATACCATGATCGCATCGATCTCCACCTGCGCCGCTTTCGGCAGCGCAGAGACCTCGATGGTGGAGCGCGCCGGGTATGGCTGTTCGAAATATTCGGACATCACCGCATTGACGACGCTGAAGTTGGCCAGATCTGTCATGTAGATACCGATTCGCACGATGTCGAAGAGCGTGCCTCCAGCCGCCTTGGCAACTGCATCGAGGTTGTCGAAGACCCGCCGCGTCTGCACCGTGATGTCTCCATCGACCAGCAACCCACTGGCTGGATCGAGCGGAATCTGTCCAGAGAAATAGACCGTATTCTCGATCCGCACGGCTTGCGAATACGGGCCGATGGCGGCAGGCGCCTGCTCGGTAGCAATAGTGCTTCGGGACATTGGATTTCCTTTGGAACCGGGGATGGGTGAGACTATCGCGTCGTGATCGGCAAGCATACGGCCTGAGCACCTGGGCCTTGCCATATGACGCTTCGCAAGGTGTGCTCACAGCGGATAGCGATAGGCCCCGCTGACCACGCCGGTACGACGTACGCGACGAATCACGTCGGCCAGATGCTTGCGGTTTCTCACCTCGATGGAGAAAAGCAGCGTCGCCGCTGACGAGTCGCGTTCGACATACTCCACATTCTCGATATTTGAATCGGCCGCAGCAATAGCCGCCGCTATCGTGGCAAGAACACCGGGTCGATTGATCACCTCGATGCGCAACTCGGCACGATAATCGCCCTTTACGCCACGATCCCATTCGATGCCAACGCAGCGCTCCGGCGATTTGCGCAGCTCAACGACATTGGGACACTCCTCGCGATGCACCACGATGCCCTTCCCAGAAGAGAGATAACCAACGATCTCGTCGCCAGGCAGTGGATGGCAACAATTGGCGAACGTCAGCACGCCCCGTTCGGCCCCGGTAATACGGATCTTGTCGTAAGAGCGCGACGCGGACAGCGTCGTCGCATCGACCTTCTTTCGACGCGAACCGAGCAGCTGGGCCGCAACAATGTCCGGCATCCGGTTGCCCAGAGCAATGTCCGCCAGCAACTCTTCCAGGCGTTTGAATTTCGACTTGACCAGAAAACGGTCCAGCGTTTGCGCCGAGATGCTGTCCAGATTGCTGCCTTGAGCGTCCAGTGCGCGGTCAAGCATGCGATGCCCGAAATCGACAGCGTCCTCGTGCTGCAAGTGCTTCAGATACTGACGGATCGCAGTGCGCGCCTTGCCGGTGACAACCACCTCCAGCCACGCCGGATTCGGCACCGCCGATGGCGCGGTGATGATCTCGACCTGCTGTCCGGACTCCAGCCGGGTGCGTAACGGCAGCAGTTTCTTGTCGACGCGCGCAGCAACGGCGTGATCGCCGACATCGGTATGCACCGCGTAGGCAAAATCGAGCGCGGTGGCATTGCGTGGCAGAGAAAGAATGTCGCCGCGAGGCGTGAACAGATAGACCTCGTCCGGGAACAGGTCGATCTTCACGTTTTCGATGAATTCGGCCGATGAGACCGTGTTGGCGGAACTGTCGACCATCGAGGACAGCCATTCGCGAGCGCGCGCCTGGGCGCTGTTGGCCGGGCCACTGTCGGTCTTGTAGGCCCAATGGGCGGCAACGCCGCGCTCCGCTACGGAATCCATTTCGGCCGTGCGAATCTGTACCTCGATCGGTGCACCGAACGGGCCCAGCAGTACCGTGTGCAGCGACTGGTAACCGTTGGCCTTGGAAATCGCGATGAAATCCTTGAACCGGCGATCGACCGGCTTGTATACCGCATGCACCACGCCAAGGGCCATGTAACAGCTCATCGCGCTGTCGACGACCACCCGGAATCCGTAGACGTCCATCAGCTGAGTGAAGCTCTTGTGCTCGCTGCGCATCTTCGAATAGATGCTCCACGGCGACTTGATCCGGCCGACCACCCTGGCGGGCAACTGTTCGCTCGCCAGCCGCGAAGACAACTCCGTTTCGATCTTGCCCATCGCTTCGCGACGGTTGCCGATGGCGGCCCGAATACGCTCGCTGATCACCCGGTAACGATCGGGATAGAGCGCGCGAAAACCCAGGTCCTGCAACTCCGCCTTGAACTTGTTCATACCCAGTCGCTGGGCGATCGGCGCGAAGATTTCCAGCGTTTCGCGCGCTATGCGACGACGAGAATCGGGATCTTTGGCACCCAGCGTGCGCATGTTGTGCAAGCGATCGGCGAGCTTGATCAGGATGACGCGAATGTCGCGAGCCATCGCCAGCAGCATTTTGCGGAAGCTCTCCGCATCGGCTTCCTGACGGCTGCCAAAGCGCATCTTGTCGAGCTTGGTGACACCGTCGACCAGCTCGGCCACGACCTCGCCAAATTCGAGCGCCAAACCCTCGCGGCTCAGCTGGGTGTCTTCCAGGGTGTCGTGCAGGATCGCCGCAATGATGGTTTCGGCATCCAGACCCAGCTCGGCAAGGATGCCGGCGACAGCCACCGGATGGGTAATGTACGGTTCGCCGGATTTGCGTTCCTGCCCCTCGTGGGCCTCTGCGCCAATCTCGAATGCACGCAATACGCGCGAGACCTGTTCGTCAGAGAGGTAGGTAATGCGCTCCTTCAGCGCCAGCACATACGGCGGTAACGCAGAAAGGTCGACCGAAGCCGAAGGGGTGGCCGACGTCATGCTAGCCGGGCGCCTGTTCAGGCGCTCCCCTGTGATCGCCATGCGTCAGCGACTGCCGAATACGCATGAGACGTCGCACCGTCAATACCGGTGCGACCGCGGCGAGCTCTGCAGCCGCCGCCATCCATCAGTCGTCGGCCCCCTTGGCGAGATCGTCATCGACCTCGGCAGCAGCCCATTCCAGTGCTTCGCGCTCGGCCCGCTCGCGCTCGGCCTTGTCGATCTGGTCGATGGTGGCCTGATCGATCCGGCGCGCCGCGATCTCGCGCAGCGCCAAGACGGTCGGCTTGTCCTGCTCGGGGTTGACCGCCGGTTCGGCGCCTTTTTCCAGCTGACGCGCGCGCTTGGTTGCCATCAGCACGAGCTCGAAACGGTTGTCGACCACCTCGAGGCAGTCTTCCACGGTAATGCGTGCCATGCGAAATCCTCAGAGAATAAATAACTTATACGGTCAGATAGTGTAGCCAGCAGCCTCTTTGCTGGCAATCATTCAACGCGTATCATGGTGGGCTGATCACGGATGGGATGCGGACTGGCGAAAGCGCGTAGAAAGCCGTGCAAGATATAAAACTTGACAGTACACTTATGCTGTTTCCCGACGCGAATTCCTGCACCTATGTCCCCAAAGCTTCGATTTCCCCCGTTGAGCCATCTGCTGACCTTGCTCGCGATCACGTTGCTGGCCGGCTGCACTATCGCCAAGCCGCGCACGGATGATCCGCTGGAGAAGTACAACCGCGCCGCCTACAGATTCAACGACGCGGTGGACAAGGCCGTTATCCGACCCGTCGCCTTGGGCTATCGCAAGGTCACCAACCCACCGGTGCGGCGGTCGTTCAGCGACTTTTTCACCAATATCCACACGCCGATCACCGTTGCCAATGACCTGCTGCAAGCGCGACCGAAACAGGCGCTGCAGAGCACGGGCCGCTTTCTGGTCAACCTGACCCTGGGCATTGGTGGTCTGTTTGATCCGGCCAGTCAGCTCGGTCTGCCGCTGGAAAAAAATGATTTCGGAATCACCCTGGCGCGCTGGGGCGTACCGGAAGGCGATTACCTCGTGGTGCCATTGCTCGGTCCCAATACGGTCCGCGATATATGGCGGGTGCCGGTCGATGGCTATTTTTTCGACCCGCTGAGCCTGTTCGCCTCCAACCATCACTACAACGGCTTGCAGTATCTGCCGCAGGCGATGTACCTGATCACCCTTCGCGCACGGGCGATCGATGCCGAAGGGTTTCTGCAGTCTGCCTATGACCCGTACGTCTTCATCCGCGACGCCTACCGACAGCAGACCCTGTACCAGATCTACGACGGCAACCCGCCGGCCGCCATCATCCAGCAAATGCAGGGACTGGATGACAAGGGCTTCGATCCGGAGGAGCTGCTCGACGAGCAGCACAGCTATGAAAAGAAACAAATGGACAAGCCCGCGCACTAAGCAGCCCGGCTAAATCCGCAAGTAGAGAAAGGGGCCAAGCGGCCCCTTTTTATTTCGAGCAACAGCGGAAACGACTTACGCCATCAGCCGATCAACCTCGCAGACCTGCGCCAGCGCCTGCATGCCCGCAGGCATGCGGGTTACCCGCAAAGCGGTGCCTCGCGTATCCGCTTCGGCAGCCACGGCCAACACGCAAGCCAGTCCCGCACTGTCGCAATGACTGACATCACCCAGGTCGAGTTCACCAACGTCGCCGCCAACCATGGCAGCCTGGATCGCTTTCAACGCGGCGGCCGCGGTATCGAAGCTCAACACCCCGCCCACCGCAAGCTTTCCCGGCACCCGGTTCAGCTCAAAACCGGGTTCTCTGCTGGCTGTCATTGGGAGCCCTTGCTGTCCTTGGACATCGTATCGAGCGCCTTGTCACCTTGCGTTTCAAGACTCTTGATCAGCGCGTCTATACCGACCTTGCGGACTTCCGCGTCGACCTGATTGCGATAGTTGGTGACATAGGAAATGCCTTCGATGATCACGTCATAGGCCTTCCAGTCGCCACTGCGGCTCTTGCGGAAGGCATAGTCGATCGAGAGCAGCTTGCCGTCATCCAGCACAACTTGCGTGCGGACGACAGAACGTTTGTCGTTGAGGTCACCGTTGAACGGCAGCACCTTGACGCGCCCGCGGGTGTAATTGAGCAGGCCTTCGGCATAGCGATGGGTGATCGAGTTGTAAAACGCCTTGGCAAAACGTTCCCGCTGCGCTGGCGTGGCCTCGCGGGCGTGGCGACCCAATACAAGAATCGATGCGTAATCGATATCGAAATGCGGCAAAAATACCTCATCGATGATACTGATCAGCTTGTCGCGATTGTGTTTCAGTTCGGCACGATGCCCATCGATCGCCGTCGCCAGCTGATCGGCGATGCTCTGCACGATCTGGGCCGGCGTCTGTTGCACGCTGACAGGTGCGGCGGTCTGTGCAAAAGCCGGAGCGGCTGTGATGAGGGTGCCAAACGCGATAGCGGTGGCAAGAACCAGTCTGCGCAACATGGGTAACTCCTTCAGGGAAACCGGCTATCGAGAGCCGGCGGGGAATATCCGTTTATTTGCCGTTGCCGGCGTCTTTCTTGTCACTGGATGAACCGTTGACCATGAACTTCCCGATAAGATCCTCCAGTTGCATCGCGGACTGGGTCAGAATCATTTCGTCACCGTTCTTGAGCACGTCCGGCGAACCGCCGGGCTGGATCGCAACATACTGAGTGCCGATCAAACCGCTGGTGAACACGGCTGCGGCCGAATCATCGGGAATCTCGTTGTAACGCTTGTCGATCGCCAGCACGACCCGGGCATTGAGCTTGACCGGATCTGCCTGCACCGACTGCACGCTGCCGATCGCGACCCCGGCCATTTTCACCGGCGCACCGGCCGAAAGCGTGCCGACGTTGGTGAAAGACGCCTCGACTGCATAGGTGCCGCCAATGTTGTCGGCAACGCCGCCGGCACCAAAGAACTTGCCCAGCATCTCTTCCAGTGGCTGGGTCGACTTGGTGCGGGCCAGCTTGCCGTCAGCCGCGACGAACTTGCCTGCGCTGCCGTACTGGATGCCAACGTACTGGTCGCCAAGCAGGCCGCTGGTGAAAATGGTCGCCACCGAGTCCTGCGGAATCTTGTCGAAGCTCTTGTCGATCGACAGCTTCACTTCGGCAACATCATGGCCCGCCATCAAGCTGATCGACTGCACCTGGCCGACACGCACGCCAGCGATCTTCACCGGCGCGCGTTCCTTGAGCTGACCGATATTGGTGAACGTGGTGTCGACCGTGTAACTGTCACCCTGATGGATGTTCGCCACCGAACTGGTCTGCGTGGCCAGATAAGCCAGCGCGGCAAACCCCAGCACGATGAACAGGCCGGTGCCGACGGCATAAGACGATCTTGGTTGGCTCACGGCACGATCCTCGTTGAACAATGGGAAATAATGGTCTTGGTCATGGTAGTTACATGAAAAACGCGGTGAGCACGAAGTCCAGCGCCAGAATGGCGATCGACGAGGCGACCACCGTGCGCGTGGTCGCGTAGGCCACGCCCTCACTGGTCGGCGGCGTGGTGAAACCCTGGAACACGGCAATCAGCGATACCACTGCACCGAAAACGAGACTCTTCAGCAGCACGCCGTTGACGATATCGGTATGCACATCGATCACCGCCGTCATGTTCGACCAGAACGTGCCGTTGTCGATGCCGAGCCAGCTGACGCCGACAAGGTGACCGCCGAATATCGCCATCGCGCTAAACACGCAACACAGCAGCGGCATGGCGATCAGGCCCGCAAGGAACCGCGGCGTGGCGACATAGGCGATGGGATCGACCGCCATCATCTCCATCGCGTCGATCTGGTCGGTGGCGCGCATCAAACCGATCTCAGCGGTGATCGAGGTGCCGGCGCGGCCGGCAAAAAGCAGTGCGGTCACCACCGGCCCCAGCTCGCGATACACCGACAGCGCCACCACCAGGCCGCTGGCCGAGGTGCCGCCAAAGATAGACAACACGTGATACAGCTGCAACATCAGGACCATGCCGATGAACAGGCCGCAGACCATGATGATGGTCAGACTCATCGCGCCCACAAACCAGATCTGGCGCAGTGTTTCGCGGAAATAACGCAAGCTGCGTGGAATCGCGCCCAGCAGGGTCAGCAGGAACAGCCCGCAGCTGCCGATCTGGGTCAGTGACTGGATCACCACGTTGTTGCTCTGCGGCATGCGGACACTCATGTCTTCGCTCCCGCAAAGCCCAGTTCCTGCGCATAGTCGCTGGCCGGATACTGGAACGGCACCGGGCCATCCGCTTCACCGCCGAAAAACTGCCGCGTCCAGGCCGAGCCGTCGTTGGCGATCGTTTTCGGATCGCCCTGCGCGACCACCTTGCCATTGGCAATCAAAAAAACATGCTCGGCAATCTGCTTGATCGCCTCCAGCTCGTGCGCCACCAGCACGCTGGTGATGCCGAGCGTCTGATTCAGCGTGCGAATCAGTTTCAGCACCTGATTCAGCGCCACCGGATCAAGCCCCACGAACGGCTCGTCATAAAGAATGAGCATCGGGTCGAAAACGATCGCACGAGCCAGCGCCACACGACGTGCCATGCCACCGGAAAGCTCGTTTGGCGTCAGCCGGGCGGCGCCGCGCAGGCCCACCGCCTGCAGCTTCAGCAGCACCAGATCGCGAATCAGCACTTCCGGCAACCTGGTGTGCTGGCGCAGCGGAAACGCCACGTTCTCGAACACGTCGAAATCGGTCAGTAGCGCGGAATTCTGGAACAGGTAACCAATCCCTTCGCGCAGCTTGTACAACTCCTCGCGCGACAAGGTGGCAACATTTCTCTCGCCGACATGAATGGTACCGGCGTCGGCGTTCATCTGCCCGGTGATGTGCTTGAGCAAGGTGGTCTTGCCGGTGCCGCTGGGGCCCATGATCGCGGTAATCTTCCCTCGCGGAATATCCATGTCGAGCTTGTCGAAGATGGTCTTTCCGTTGAGCACCGTGGTCAGCCCACGGATCCGCACCAGGGTGCTGTCGTCAGGCGTGGTGCGAACGGGGTCGGTCATGGGCGATAAAAGCGTGCGGGAAAGCGGACAAGGTAGCCGAAGCGCAGCCCGAAGGCCATGCAGCACGCGTCTTTGACGGCTCAGCCGGCAGGCGACAGCAGTTCGGCGATCAGCGTTTCGTGCCGTTGCCATTGCAAGGCACTGCGCAGGCGCACGGCCCGTATGATCGCCTGCAGATCGGCCAGCGCCTGGTCGAACGCATCGTTGACCAGGATGTAGTCGAAAGTGTAGGCATGTGCGATCTCCTCGCGCGAATTGTGCAGCCGGCGCTCGATCACCTCGGCGCTGTCCGAACCGCGGCCGCGCAATCGACGTTCCAGCTCCACCCTTGACGGCGGCAGAATGAACACGCTGACGCAATCAGGCTTGCTCAGACGGATCTGCTCGGCACCCTGCCAATCGATCTCCAGCAGCACATCGCTACCTTGCTGCAGCAGTGCCTGCACCGTGGTGCGCGACGTGCCGTACAGGTTGCCATGAACCTCGGCATGCTCCAGAAAAATGCCTTCGGCCACCTCACGCTCGAACTCTTCACGTTCGACAAAATAATAGTGGCGGCCGTATTTTTCGCCGACGCGCGGCGGTCGCGTGGTGTGCGAAACCGACAGCGAGATCGCCGGCTCGCGCTCGAGCAGCGCATTGACCAGGGTTGACTTGCCTGCTCCCGAGGGCGCCGCGACCACGAAAAGCGTGCCTTTGCGTGGAACGTTGCGAGGGCGATCAGGATCGATCATGCGGGGCTGGCACCGGTCACAGATCGAAGCCGGCGCATCAGATGAAGCCGGTCGCCGGCAGGGGCGGACGAGGAGGTGTAGGACATCCGCCAAGTATAACGACAACCTCGACCGGCACCCTGCAGCAGGCGACGAGGTGCGCGATCTCCCCGGAAAAAGCTATTTGGGGAGCACCTTGCGCCCCGTGACTTGCAACTGGGCCGCTACACCGACCGCCTCGGTGCCCGGCTGTCCACCGCCGACGAAAATGCGGTAATGCCCTGCCCGAACGGCGCGATCACCAGCGGCATCGACCAGGCTCAACTGGCGTGGGGACAGTGTAATGCTGACTTTGCGCGACTTACCCGCCGCCAGATGCACACGCTGGAAGCCCACCAGCTGTTGGTTTGCGGCCAGCGGCCAGTCCGGGCTCTGCAGGTAGACCTGCACCACCTCGTCGCCATCATGGCTGCCCGCATTGCGCAATTCGGTGCTGACCGTCAGCGGCTGGCCAGCCTGCAGCGTGGTGCTGGAAAGCGTTGGCTGCGCGTATCCGAACTGGGTGTAACTGAGCCCATAGCCAAACGGATACAGCGGGCTGCCCTTGAAGTAGCGATAGGTCCGGTTGGTCATCGCGTAGTCGATGAACGGAGGCAGATCGCGCCTGGAACGGTAGAAGGTGACCGGCAGGCGGCCGCCGGGGTTGTAGTCGCCGGCCAATGTCTGCGCAATCGCCGTGCCACCCTCCTCACCTGGATACCACGCAGCGACGATCGCGTCCGCATGTTGCTGCGCCCAGTTCAAGGCCACTGCGCTGCCGGACATCAGCACCACTACCAGCGGCTTGCCGGTTTCTTTCACACGTTCAAGCAAGGCCTGCTGTGCGGCGGGCAATGCGATATCGGTACGGTCACCGCCATCGAAACCGGGCACTTCAACCGGCATCTCTTCGCCCTCGAGGTCGGGCGAAAGGCCGATAAAGGCGACCACGGCATCAGCGTCGGCCGCCACCTTGGCCGCCCGCGCCAGCTGTACGTCGGCCGGTGCCCGCCACTGCAGGCGCACACCCCAGTCCTGGCCGGTGTGACGCATTTCCAGCTGAATGGCGTGCGACTTGGCATTGGCGAAGTGCACAGGAATGTCCGTATGCGCATCGTCACCGCTGTCGTTGATCACTTGCTTGCCGTCGAGCAGCAGGCGCACCGGATCGTGGCCGGCGCAGTCGTAGCAGCGATCAACGTGGACAACCAAGTCATAGTCACCGGGACCCGGCGGGCTCAGCGTGCCGGTCCAGCGCGCAGCGTAGCGGTCCACTGGAATGCCCGGCGACGGCGAGACCTTGTCCCAGTCGAAATCGATCGTGCGATCGACTCGGGTGACTGCGGGCTTGCCACTGAAATCGGTGTTGGCGAAATACTCGCCTTTCAGCCCTGCCAACGCGTCAGCACCCGGGCCAGTGCGCAGCGCACTCTCCGGTACCGGAATCGGCACACTGGCAGTGATCGGCGCACCCTGCGCGTAGCCAACATGGTCGGTGCCGAAGCGCTGGCGCAACCCCTGCAGCGGTGTCACTGGGGCTACGGCGGTACCGTGGTAATTCGCCTGCAAGGTTTCAAGCGTGTCGGCGTTCGGTCCAATGACGGCAAGACGCATGCCCTTGTGCAACGGAAGTGTGGCGTGGTCGTTCTTCAGCAACACCATCGATTCCAGCGCGGCCTGCAGTGCAAGCTTCCGGTGTGCAGGACTGCCGAGCTGATCGTCGCCAATGGTGGCATACGGATCGTTCCCGCCACCTATTTCGCCGAGGCTATAGCGGGCTGTAAATAGTCTTGTGAGCGACTTGTCCAATACCGCAGGTTCCAGTTGCCCCTTCCGTACCGCTTGCGCCAGGCCGGCATAGGCGTGGCCGCAGTTGAGGTCGGTGCCGGCGCGGATCGCGGCCGCGGATGATTGCGCGTTGTCCAGCCGGAAGTGGTGCGCCACAGTCATGTCGTCCACCGCATCGCAGTCGGACACCACGTAGCCGCTGAAGCCCCAGTCCTGGCGCAAGCGTTTTTCAAGCAGAGCGCTGTCGCCGCAGGCGGGATCGCCGTGAATTGCGTTGTAGGCACACATCACCGAACCGACATGGGCCACCGTGATCGCTTCGCGGAACGCGGGTAGATAGGTCGCTTCCAGATCGTGCGGCGAGACGTCGACGTCAAACGCGTGACGGCCAGCTTCCGGTCCGCTGTGCACGGCAAAGTGCTTGGCGGTGGCGATCGCACGCGGATGTGACGGATCGTCGCCCTGGATGCCGGTGATGAAACCGAGCGCCAGCTGCCCGGTCAGATACGGATCTTCGCCGTACGTTTCCTGCCCTCGACCCCAGCGCGGATCGCGGAAGATGTTGATGTTGGGCGACCAGATGGTGAGGCCGTGGTAACGGGCATGATCATGGCCGACGCCAGTGTGGTTGAAGCGTGCGCGCGCTTCAGTGGAGACCGCCGTACCAACCTGGTGAAGCAGTTGCGGGTTCCAGCTGGCGGCCATGCCGATGGCCTGCGGAAACACCGTCGCGTAGCCGCTGCGGGCCACGCCGTGCAGACCTTCGTTCCACCAGTCGTAAGCGGATACGCCCAGATGCGGAATCGCCGGCGCCGCGTTCTGCGTCTGCGCCACCTTCTCCTGCAGGCTCATCTTGGCCACCAACACGGTGGCGCGCGAGATGGCCGTGCTGTCGGTCGCCTGGACGAGGGAGGAAAGGGAGGTCGCGACAAGTGCCATCCCAACTGCGAGCGTGAGGCCGCTCAGGCGCCGATGCGAGCCGCACGTCGCCCGCTTCTTCACTGCAATGGCAACCGGAGCGTGAAATGCATGGGCGCGTCGGTTCATGGCTTGTCTCTCGGCTTGGTTGATGTTGTTCTAGCGTCGTTGCGTGCCTGGTGATCGCACTTGTCCGCTTGCGAGTCAAGGCGGTATTGACGCGCGCTTTGCCGCGTCGGCAAATAGTGGCCGAAGTTGGCGATAGAAACGTCGGAAGAGTGGAAACCGGTCTTCACAAAAAAAACGATGGCGCTCCGGGTCCGGCAGGAAGGTCCGTATGACCGGCGGCGCCGGACACACGGCAGCCCAAGTCTGGCCCGGCTCTACCGCCAACCACGCCAGTCGTGCCGCACCCAGCGCCGGCCCCACATCACCGCCCACGCATTGCTGCAGCGGCCGGCCGAGAATATCGGCAAGCATCTGCATCCAGTACGCGCTGCGTGAGCCACCTCCGATTACGCTGATCGGATGCTCGCCATCGATCTCGATACCTGCTGATTCGAGCGCGCGCAGGCCGTCCAGCAGCCCCAGTCCGACGCCTTCCAGCGTCGCATTGGCCAGTGCTGCACGCGGCGTATCAGTGCTCAATCCGATGAAGGCGCCACGGGCGTCTCTGTCATTGTGTGGCGTGCGCTCGCCACTGAGGTAAGGCAAAAACCAAGGACTGGTCCCGGTGATCGATGCATGTGCCTCGGCATCGGCCAGCAGGCTCGGCACATCGGCGTAATCAGCGAGACGTGCAGTGAAGTCCAGACAGCTGGCGGCGCTGAGCATCACGCTCATCACGTGCCAGCGATCCGGTAACGCGTGACAGAAGCTGTGCACGGCCTGCTCGGGCCGAGCCACCACCGCGTCGGAGACGGCAAAGAACACGCCCGAGGTACCCAGCGAAAGCATCGCCTGACCGGGCTCGATGATACCCACGCCCACCGCGCCTGCGGCATTGTCGCCGCCGCCCGCCGCCACCGGCACGTCGCCCATGCCCCAGCGACGCGCCAGCTCGCCATGCAGATGCCCGGTAATCTGGTTACCTTCGAACAGCTCGGGCATTTGCGTATGGGTCAGTCCACACGCCGCCAGCATGGGCTCGCTCCAGGCGCGTTCGCCCACGTTCAACCACAGAGTGCCGGCCGCATCGGACATGTCGCCAGCAAACACGCCGGTGAGTTTGAAGCGAAGGTAGTCCTTCGGCAGCAACACCTTGGCGACGCGGGCGAAGATAGCCGGTTCGTGTCGGCGCACCCACATCAGCTTCGGCGCGGTGAAACCGGGCATGGCCAGATTGCCGGTGATGGCGCGGAAATTCTCCAGCTGTTCGAGTTCGCGACACTCCTCGATGCAGCGTCCGTCGTTCCACAGGATCGCTGGACGCAACACGTGATCTTCGGCATCCAGCAGCACCGCGCCATGCATCTGACCGGAAAGCCCGATGCCGCCGATCTCGATGTCGTCACCAAGCGCGAGAATCTGTCGGCGCAGCTCATCCATCGCCGCCACAGTAGCCTGCCACCAGGCTTCGGGATCCTGTTCCGACCAGCCCGGATGTGGGTTGGAAATCGCCAACGGCACGCTGGCGCTGGCGCGCACCGTCTGGCTCCGGTCAAGCAGGATCGCCTTGACTGACGATGTGCCCAGGTCGATGCCGATGAACATTGACCGTGACGGAGGCATCGCCGACACCGCCGCCATCAACCGTAAATGCAGCGGTTGACGAGATTCTCCAGCGCCTCCTGCTGCCCCGACACATGGACCGGGTGCAGCGCGCGCTTGCCTGCTTCGGCCGCCAGCGACGCCAGCGTGAAGTTGCCGGACAGCACCTGCTTGCCGAAGTCACCGTCCCAGCCGGCATAGCGCTTGGCCTTGAACTGCGCCAGCGCGTCGTTCTCGATCATCTTCGCCGCTCGCTCCAGCCCCAGCGCGAGCGTGTCGATGGCACCGATGTGGCCGTGGAAAAGATCCGCCGGATCGCTGCTCTGCCGACGCAGCTTGGTGTCGAAATTGAATCCACCGCTGGTGAAGCCGCCGGCCTTGAGAATCTCGTAGATCACCAAAGTCATTTCCTCGACGCTGTTGGGGAACTGGTCGGTGTCCCAGCCGTTCTGCATGTCGCCACGATTGGCATCGATGCTGCCGAACAGGCCCAGCGCAATCGACGTGACTACCTCGTGGTGGAACGAATGCCCGGCCAGCGTCGCGTGGTTTGCTTCGAGATTGGTCTTGATTTCGTGCTCAAGGCCGAAGTCCTTCAAGAAACCGTAGACCGTGGCACTGTCATAGTCGTACTGGTGCTTGGTCGGCTCCTGCGGCTTCGGCTCGATCAGCAGCGCGCCCTTGAAGCCGATCTTGTACTTGTGCTCGACCACCATCTGGAAGAACCGGCCGAGCTGCGCGCGCTCGCGTTTGAGGTCGGTATTGAGCAGTGTGTCGTAGCCTTCGCGACCACCCCACAGCACGTAATTGGCACCGCCCAGTCGCTGGGTGGCATTCATCGCGTGAAACACCTGGCTGGCGGCGTAGGCAAACACTTCCGGCTGCGGGTTGCTGGCGGCGCCCGCCGCGTAGCGCGGATGGCTGAACACGTTGGCGGTGCCCCAAAGCAGCTTCATGCCGGTCTGTTCCTGCTTCGCCTCCAGCACATCGATCATCGCCGCGAGGTTGCGCGAGTAGTCAGCCAGGCCGTCCCCTTCTGGCGCCACGTCGGTGTCGTGGAAGGTGTAGAACGGCACGCCAAGTCTTGCGAAGAAATCGAACGCCGCATCAGCTTTGGCGCGCGCAGCCTCCATCGGATCGGCAACTCGATGCCAAGGGCGATCAAACGTACCGGCGCCAAACACATCGCTGCCTGGCCAGACAAAACTGTGCCAGTAGCAGACCGCCATGCGCAGGTGCTCGGCCATGCTCTTGCCGAGAATCGTGCGTTGCGCGTCGTAATGATGAAACGCCAGCGGGTTGTTGCCGTCGGCCCCTTCAAAGGCGATCGGCGCGATAGGTTCAAAATAGGACATGGACGAGTTCCAATGCTGAGGCGGGAGGCGAAGGTCTAGCTCCGATGTTGCCCAGCGTTTGCACTCATCCGCCATTGCGAAATTTGGCTTTCGCATGATCATTTTTTGTGTGGCAGCGCGACATGAAAGCCATCCACGGCAAGCTATCGTAGGGCGCATGGCTTTTTGCGCCGGAGCGTCAGTCCGTATCGAGGCAATAGCTGGTGTGCTGACGGTAGATGGAACCAGGCCTCAGAACGCAACGCTCGGCATCGGTACGGTTGATCTGGTCTGGAAACGCTTGGGCTTCGAGACAGAAACCTGCATAGGCCGCAAATTCGCCGCCACTCCGATCCGGCGCGCCGGCCAGATGCTGGCCCGTATAGAACTGCAGGCCAGGCTGATCTGTAGACACACGCAGTCGCCGGCCGCTAAGTGCATGGCGCACCTGCGCCACCTCACGCACGTGGCCCGAAGCCTCGCTGAGGCCATAGCAATGATCGAAGCCGGCGGCGAGGGATAGCTGGGGATCGTTCGCATGAAGGCGTGCGCCGATGAAAGCCGGGTCACGAAAGTCGAATGGCGAGCCGACAACCGGCAGCTTGGCTGACGGAATCATTTCCGCATCCACTGGCAGATAGACATCGGCGTCGATGCGAAGCAGGTGGTCAGCCAGTTCCCCCGCTCGACCGCCGAGGTTGAAATAGGGGTGCGCGGTAAGATTGAGCGGCGTGGGCCGGTCACTCCACGCACGGAAATCCAGGCTCAGCGTGCCGTCGTCAAGCAACACATAACGCAGCTCCACCACCAGGTTGCCGGGATAGCCGCCCTCGCCATCCGGCGAACGCCAGCGCAGCAGCAGGCCGTCGCCATCCAGAGCGACCTGCCACACCGCCCGATGGAAGCCGACATCACCGCCATGCAGATGGTGCCCGTGGTCGTTGCAATCCAGCTGGTAATTGACGCCATCGAGCCGAAAGCGACCATCGCGGATGCGATTGGCCCAGCGTCCCACCACCCCGCCCATGAAAAAGTGCTGCTCCACGTAAGCCGTTGCATCGGCATGGCCCAGCAAAACCTCGTCGAAATGACCATGAGCATCCGGCGCATGCCAGCTCAGCAGGCTGGCACCGAGGTCGCTGATGACCACCTCGGCGTCTTGCGCATTGCGCAAGACGTACCGATGCACCTGGCGTCCATCGGGCAACCGCCCCCATGGTTCGACCCGCAGTCCTCGGCTTGGTGGCGACGGCATCTCAGTAATTCGTCCTTTCAGATGCTTCGGGACATCGACAGCCACACATCATGCGTGCATGTCTTCCAGTTCGATGCCTTTGGTTTCACGTACCGCGAGCAGGACAAAAACCAGCGACAGCAGCGCGAAGCCGGCGTAAAGACCGTAGGCAAAGCTGAGCCCGATCTCGGCCAGTTTCGGGAAACTGCTGGTGATCGCGAAGTTCGCGACCCACTGCGCTGAGGCGGCTACCGCCAGCCCGATCGCACGGATCCGGTTGGGAAACATCTCGCCGAGCAGTACCCACACCACCGGACCCCAACTCAAGCCGAAAAAGACCACGTAAGCGTTGGCCGCCAGCAACGCGACCATGCCCACCGAACCGGGCAGGCTCAACGCGGCGCCAGTGCCGGTCGCCTGCGAAAAGCACCACGCCATGATGCTGAGCGTGATCGCCATGCCGGCCGAACCGATCACCAGCAACGGTTTGCGCCCGATCCGGTCGACCAGCAGGATCGCCACCACGGTAGCGAGCACGTTGATGATCGATGTCACCACGCTGATGGCGAACGAATCCGCTTCGCTGAAACCGACCGAGTGCCACAGCGTGGTCGAGTAGTAGAAGATCACATTGATGCCGATGAATTGCTGGAACACCGACAGGCCGATACCGATCCAAACCACCGGCAGCAGTCCGGCACTACCGCCGAACAGATCCCGGAAGCGCGCACGGTGCTCGGAACGCAGACTGTCGGCGATTTCGCCGATCTTCTTGTCCAGTGCCGGCGCGTTATGCATGTTCAACACTTTCTCCAGCACGCCGCGCGCTTCAACCAGCCGCCCCTTGGCCACCAGGTGACGCGGCGATTCCGGCACGGCCAGCACCAGCAATCCGTAGATCAGGGCGGGCGTAGCAGCCGCCAGGAACATCCAGCGCCAGGCCGCCAGGCCAAACCACAGCGCGTTCGAAGGACCACCAGCCAGACGTGCCAGCCAGGCATCGCTCAGCAAAGCGGCAAAGATGCCCAACACGATCGCCATCTGCTGCATTGAACCGAGCCGGCCGCGAATCCGTGCTGGTGCAATCTCGGCGATATATGTGGGTGCGATCACGGACGCGACGCCGATACCGATACCGCCCACGACCCGCCAGGCAATCAGATCGATCACGCCGGTAACCAGCCCCGAACCCAGCGCGCTGGCCACCAGCAATACCGCTGCTACCTGCATCGTGCGCAGCCGTCCGAAACGATCCGCCAATGGCCCGGCGTACCATGCGCCGAGTGCCGAACCGAGCAGTGCACAGGAGACCGCAAACCCGGTCTGTGTCGCATTCAAACTGAAACTGCCGCGAATCGCGTCAACGGCACCGTTGATCACCGCCGTGTCGAAGCCGAACAGAAATCCGCCCAGCGCAGCCACGGCCGAAATCAATACCACCCGCAGCGTGGCATGCTGACCCAGGCCATCCACGATATGCACCTTGCTCATCCAGCATCCCCAAAATCATGCGTGTTTCGCCGCTGGACAAGCGGCCTGATGGCGGCAGCCGCCGCTTTTCTCCGATTCTCGAGCGGCGTTCTTCCTTGTTCATGCTCAGTGGGCACCGGCACCAGTGCAATTGTGAAATTCCCCAGACGGGCTGACGTTTCTCATTTTGCGAACGCCGCAATTTGCGCCCGACCCGACTTGTGCGTGCTAGCTTTCCCTAGGAAACGAACGATAGATAATAGATAGAACGCCGGTGCGATCGCTTCGCAGTGGCGAAATATCGCACGTCGCATCACCGGGGTAAATTTGTATCGTGAACAGCATGGGCACACCGCACGGCCTGCATCGCATTGCGTTGCTGTTCAACGCAAACAAGGTCTATGACCGGCAGATCATTACTGGCATTGGTGCCTACCTGGCTTCCACCCGGGTCAGCTGGGACCTGTTCCTTGAAGAGGATTTTCGATTTCGGCTGAGCGGCCTCTCGCAATGGTGTGGCGACGGCATCATTGCCGACTTCGACGATCCCCACGTCTGCGAGGCATTGAAGGAAGTCGACATACCCGTGGTTGCTGTCGGCAGTTCGTATGCGGACGAGTCGTGCTATCCGGCAGGCGTTCCTTATATCGCCACCGACAATCGCGAACTGGTTCGACTCGGCTATCAGCACCTGATCGAACAAGGCCTGGAACATTTCGGTATCTACTCGCTGCCTCCCGAGCCGGGCAACCGCTGGGCGCGCGAACGCGAACAAGTTTTCGAAGACATGCTGTCGCGCGATGGGGTGACACCTCACACCTACCGAGGTCATGCCACCAGCGCGGCAGGATGGAATGAGGCGACCGAAGCGCTGACGACCTGGCTGTACTCATTGCCAAAACCCATCGGTATTCTCGCCGTGACCGATGCACGAGCAAGACAGATGTTGCAAGCGTGCATGATGGCCGACATTGCCGTACCCGATGAGGTGGCCATCGTCGGCATCGACAATGACCCGCTGGCCCATATGCTGTGCCGGATCCCCCTGACCTCGGTGCAACAGGGTACGGAAGAAATGGGCCGCACGGCAGCGCATGTGCTGCACCGCATGCTGCATGGTGCAGATTGCCGCGACACGCGGCTGCAGGTGGCGCCGGAAGGCATTCATGTCGCCGCATCGAGTTTGCTGCATACGGTCCGCAGCCCTTACGTGATGCGTGCGCTGCACTACATTCGCCAGTACGCCTGCCTCGGCATCAAGACCGAACAGGTCAGCGATTACGTGGGCGTTTCCCGGTCGCTGCTGGAGGAGCACTTCCGGCGCAGCCTCAAACGCAGCGTGCATCAGGAGATTCTGCGCCACAAGCTGGCACTGGCGCAGGAGCTGCTGCGGAATGGCAATATGCCCATGACCGATATCGCCGTGCGCTGCGGCTTCACCTCGGTGCAATATCTGTACACGGTGTTTCGTCGCGAACTGGGCTGTACGCCACGGACCTTCCAGGAAAGTGCCGGCAATTCCCTCACCAGCTGAAGGGAAACTTTCGTCAGGGACCATGCCGCCTGCGTGATATAGCCGCCGTATTTTGCGGCGTCTGCACAACAAGAATCGTCAATCTGTCTGGACAATTTCACAATTGCCACCGCGCCGGTATCGCCGCCAGCATGCGGTAGAGCGTGGAACGCCGATGAGTGAAAATCGATCCGCAACGTGGCGTTGAAAGCCGCCAGGGCAAATCATCATTGGCTGAACCGTTCAGCGAACAAGCATTCAGTCGTCGTGCTTTGGGAGTAGCGGCGTCCGGAGAGGAGCCGATCATCGTGCCTCGCACGAGATTCCGTGTTGTCATTGATGCAAGTGGGGAGAAACCATGAAATTGTCACGAACACTGTTGCTTGTGGCGACCTTGGGCATATTCAACGCCTGCGTCGTTGCCAGTGCTTTTGCACAAACCGATCCAGGCCAGTCAACCGGCGATGCCGCTACGGCGCCGGATTCCAAGCCAGCCACGACGAAGAAGCGAAACAACGCCGACGCCACCGACCTGAAGGAGATCAAGGTTACCGGCGTGCTGCGCGAACAGAATCTGCAGAAATTTTCGGGTACGGTGCAGTCGCTTGAAGCCACTGATCTTCGTGGCTTGGGCATCAACAACTCGCTGAAGAAAATCCAGGTGCTGGTGCCGGGCTTGAACATCGCCAACCAGGAGGGCAACGTCGAGATTTACCTGCGCGGCGTGGGCTCCTCCAACGGTACCGAGTTGGGTGATCCCGCGGTATCGCCGTATCTCAACGGCAACTACATCGCGCGGCCGCGCGGCATGGGCCTGAATTTCTACGATCTCCAGACCGTGGAAGTGCACAAGGGGCCACAGGGCACGGCCAGCGGCCGCAATGCGCTGGGCGGCACGCTCAACATCATCACCAAGAAGCCGGAGCTCGGCGTGTTCGGTGGCTATGGGCAGCTTGAATTCGGGAATCGTCATGCCGCTGGTACCGAAGGCGCCGTCAACATCCCGTTGACGAAAAATTCAGCCCTCCGCGTGTCGGCCTACACCAACAACATCGATTCCGACTTCAACAACGCTGGCACCCAGAAAAACCTGCGACCGGCCGGCATTCGGGCCGAACAAGATGCACGCATCTCGTTTCTTGCCAAGCCGACCGACAAGTTATCGATCCTGGTGGTGGGTGATACCGGCCACGAAGGCGGCACCGGCTATCCGGGTGCCAACATTTACAGCGCCACCCAGGCCGGTTTCACCGACCCGGGCAAGCTGAACCTGCGCAATGTCGTGTTTCGTGGTGAGCAAGGCGCTCTCGACAATCACATCTGGGGCATCGCGGCCAACATCGACTACAACTTCGGCCCCTTCACGCTGAAGTACGCCGGCAGCTACCGTACGGTCGACTTCCAGCAGACCAACGCCGAAGCCGACGGCATCGCCTGGCCGGGCCGCAATCTCACCGCCTTCAGCGCGGCCAATCCGGGCGGCGAGATCTACAACAACTACTCCAACGTGTTTTGGCAGACCCAATCGAAGGCGCAGACCCAGCAGATTTTGTTGCAGTCTCCTGACGACACCCGCCTGAAGTGGACCGTCGGCGGCTTCTACTCCAACGAACGACAAAAATCAGGCTTCCTGTCGCTGAACGATCTGGGCTCGCCCGGCGCCTGCTGCTATTCGGGCAGCGAGTACACGATGCCTTACGTGCGCAGCAAGTCAGCGGCCATTTTTGCTGACGGCACGTTCTCGCTGACTGATGCGTTCCGCGTGATTGCCGGCGTGCGTTACACCGATGAATCCAAAGAGCGACGCGGCCTGGGCGGCAACATCGCGATTCTCCCGGGCGGCCAGGATCTGGGCGCCGGCAACAACTATGCCTGCTGTTATGCAGTCCGGCTCGGATCGCCTGGTTTCAAGCCAGCCTTACTTGATCGCCCCAGCTTCAACGTCTCCAACCTGAGTCGTGAGCAGCAGGCGCAATTCCTGCAGCAAACCGGCAAATACTTCGGCAACGGCGACACCTTGCTGCAACAACTTGCCGGTGTGGCTGATGGATCCAAGCCCAATGGCACCTGCGTCGATACACCTGCCACCAACGGCAATGGCAACCTCAGCTGCCCGCCCAACGGCCAGAACTCCTTCCTCAACCTGACCTTGCCGATCGCGCAGTACGGTTACACGTCCGCCAACTATGCTGACGGACGCGTGGGCTTCGAGTTCGATGTCGCTCAGGACCACATGGTCTACGGCACCATCACTACTGGTCACAAGGCAGGTGGCTTCAACGACACCATCGAGCAGGGCAAGGCGGCGCTGACCTACAAACCCGAATTCCTGGTTTCGTACGAGGTCGGCAGCAAGAATCAGTTTGAGCTGATGGGCCGGCAGAGCACGCTGAACGTCTCCGCCTTCCTTTACAACTGGAAAGATCAGGTGTTCCAGAGCCTGCTGACCACGGCGTTCAATCCGGACGGCACCGCTTCAGGCTACTCGCTGTTGAGCCGCAACCTCGGCAAGTCACGCCTGTACGGTGTCGAGCTGCAGGACACCATGTTGTTCAACCACGGCTTCCTCCTTGGCGTCAATGCTCTCTACCTGCACACCGAGATCCTGAACGGCGTAGTCGGTGATTCCCGCAGCCAGAACTACGGTGCCGGCGGCATCTCCTCACAGATCGATCTTTCCGGCAATCGACTGGCGCTAGCCTCGAAGCTGAGTGCATCGGCTCACCTGCAGCAGTACGTCAATCTTAACAGCGGCGGCGAGTGGGACTGGCAGGTGCTGGTTGCCTACCGCTCGTCCTACTACCTGACGCCTTACAACAACCTGCCGGTAACGTTTCTGAAGAACACCCAGGGTGATGTGGATCGGGTCTCCAGCGCTGCTGCTGCCGGCTTCCCGGATAAACAGGCCGGTTTCTATCAGGTCAACCTGGGCGCGGGCTATTCGCCGGAGAGTGACGTGTGGCGGCTGGAGGGCTACATCAGCAACGTCTTCGACAAGACCGTATCGCAGAAGGAGATAGCCGGATCCGGCGTCAATATCCGGTTCCTCAATGAGGCACGCACTTACGGCGTCAGGCTGCACGTGAACTTTTGAGTTTCCCCAACCGCCGGCACTCTCCTTGAACGAGAGTGCCGGTTTTTTTTGCCTGGGGTTCGAGCGGACAGGAGAACCGTCACTCGATGTTCTGCACCTGCTCGCGCATCTGCTCGATCAAAACCTTCAGTTCGACCGCGGCATTGGTGCTGCGTGAATCGACGGATTTGGAACCGAGCGTGTTCGCTTCGCGGTTGAACTCCTGCATCAGGAAATCCAGTCGGCGACCGACTGGCTCCTTCAGCCCAAGCACGCGGCGCGACTCACCGATGTGCGTGTCGAGGCGGTCCAGTTCCTCGTCGACATCGGTGCGGGTGATCTGCAATACCAGCTCCTGCTCCAGCCGGCCCGGCTCGACCGGCTGCTTGAGGTCGGCCAAGCGGGTTTCCAGGCGGGACCGCAGCGCGGTGCGGATATCAGGCATCCAGCCGCGCACATCGGAGACGACTTTCTCGATGCCGTTCAATTTGTCCTGCAAAATCTCGCCTAGCTTCTCGCCCTCCCGCTCGCGGGTAGCGGTGAGCGCGTCGAGCGCGCGCTCGAGCACATCGAAAAGTGCCGCTTTCTGAGCATCCGGATCGACATCCTTCTGCTGCATCACACCGGGGAAGCGGAGCAGCTCGGTCAACTGCACCTGGATGCTGGGAAACATCGCTGTCAGGTCGAGATTCAACTCGGAAAGCCGCGAAAGCAACGCACTATTGACCACCAGCGAATCCGTGTGCAGCTCGCCGCCACGCAGACGAACGGTGATGTCCACCTTGCCGCGCGACAGTTTCGCCGCAATCCGCTCGCGCAGTAGTGATTCGAAGCTGCGCAATTCATCTGGAAGACGCGGACTCAGCTCGAGATAGCGGTGATTGACCGTTCGCAGCTCGCAACTGAGCGTTCCGGCGGGGCCGGTGGTTTCGGCGCTGGCGTAAGCCGTCATGCTGCGGATCATCTTCGGTGCCGTCCGGACGTGGGGATAAGGACGCAATGGTAAACTCTCCGGTTACGCCTTGCCCATCCGGCCAAGCGAAGACAGGAATATCCCCATGAACCCCGTCCCCCGCCCCAGTGGCCGCGCCAGCGATCAGCTGCGCAGCGTCACCATCGAACGTCATTACACCCGCCACGCCGAAGGATCGGTGCTGGTCAGCTTCGGCGATACGCGGGTGTTGTGCACCGCCAGTATCGAGGATCGCACCCCGGCCTGGCTTCGCGGCAAGGGCGAGGGCTGGATCACCGCCGAATACGGCATGCTGCCGCGCGCTACCAACACACGCATGCAGCGCGAGGCGGCGCGCGGTGGCCAGGGTGGCCGCACCATGGAAATCCAGCGTCTGATCGGCCGCAGCCTGCGCGCCTGCGTCAACCGCCAAGCCTTGGGCGAGCGGGTAATCACCCTCGATTGCGACGTATTGCAGGCCGACGGCGGTACTCGCACCGCCGCGATCACCGGTGCTTATGTGGCACTGGTGGACGCGGTCAATTTGCTGATGAAGCGCGAAAACCTCAAGCGCAATCCGATCGTCGGCTCGATCGCGGCCGTGTCGGTTGGCATCTACCAAGGCATGCCAGTGCTCGATCTGGACTACGCCGAAGACTCCAACTGCGACACCGACATGAATGTCGTGATGAATGACGGTGGCGGCTTCATCGAGGTGCAGGGCACCGCCGAGGGTCACGCGTTCCGCCGCGACGAGATGGATGCGCTGCTGGCACTGGCGGAAAAAGGCATCGGCGAACTGGTCGAGGCGCAGCGCGCAGCGCTGGCACAGTAAGCACCGCGGAAACCGGAGCCCTTCCATGACACAACGTATCGTTTTGGCCAGCAGCAACCCGGGGAAATTGCGCGAATTCGGCGCCCTGCTGGGTGACAGCGGGCTGGAGGTGATTCCACAGTCCAGCCTCGGCGTGGACGATGTCGAGGAAACCGGACTTACCTTTATCGAGAACGCGCTTTTGAAGGCCCGTCACGCCGCGCAGATCAGTGGCCTGCCGTCCCTGGCGGACGACTCGGGCCTGTGCGTGGAGCACCTGCACGGCGCGCCGGGGCTTTACTCGGCTCGCTACGGCGGTGGTCATGGTGACGCGGCCGCGAACAATGCCAAGCTGTTGGGCGAACTCGACGGCGTCGCGGCGGCGCAACGCGGCGCGTTCTTCATCTGCGTGCTGGTGCTGTTGCAACACGCCGAGGATCCCGCGCCGCTGATTGCCGAAGCGCGCTGGCAAGGGCGCATTCTCACTGAAGGTCGCGGCCAGGGCGGCTTTGGCTACAACCCGGTATTTCTTCCCGACGGCCATGAGCAAAGCGTGGCCGAAATGGATGAGGCTCTCAAGAACCGGCTCAGTCACCGCGGGCAGGCACTGGCCATGCTGCGCGGGCGCCTGAGCGAGTTTGCGCACGCATGAGTCTGCTTGCGCCACCGCTGTCGCTGTATATCCACATGCCGTGGTGCGTGAAAAAGTGCCCCTATTGCGACTTCAACTCGCATGGGGTGCGCAGCGAGCCGCCACCCTACGCCGACTACATTGATCACCTGCTGGCCGACCTGGATGCTGATCGCGCTCATTTTGCCGCCGCGCTCGACGGCCGGCCGGTGGTCAGCATTTTCTTCGGTGGCGGCACACCTAGTCTGTTTTCACCCGACCTTATCGACCGCCTGCTTGCAGGCGTGCGTCAACGGCTGACCCTGGCCGCCGATGCCGAAATCACGATGGAAACAAATCCGGGCACGGTGGAACACGGCAGCTTCAGTGGTTATCTGGCCGCCGGCATCAACCGGCTCTCTTTCGGCATTCAGAGTTTCGACGACGACAAGCTGAGGCGGCTCGGGCGTATTCATTCGGCCAGCGAGGCCGAGCGGGCGGTAAAGTCGGCGCAGGATGCGGGCTACGCCAACCTCAATCTCGATCTGATGTATGCGCTGCCGCAGCAAACGCTCGACGGTGCGCTGAGCGACGTCGAGCGCGCAATCGCTCTTCAGCCCAGCCATATCTCGCATTACCAGCTCACGCTGGAGCCCAACACCGCGTTTGCCGCCAACCCGCCGCCGCTGCCGGACGACGATCACGCCTGGGCAATGCAGGAAGCCTGCGAATCCCGGCTGGCGGACGGCGGTTACCGTCAGTACGAAATCTCGGCCTATGCCAAACCCGACCGTCGCTGCACGCACAATCTCAATTATTGGCGCTTCGGTGACTATCTTGGTATCGGTGCAGGCGCTCACGCCAAGGTAAGCGATGCCAAAACCGGTCAAGTCCACCGACGCTGGAAGGCCCGGTTGCCGCGTGCCTACATGGACGCTGGCGGCGGCGCGGCCCGCATAGGCGGCGACAACGTCGTCGTTGCCGATCAGCTGCCATTCGAATACATGCTCAACGCGCTGCGCCTGATCGATGGCGTCCCACTGACCGACTTCAGCGAGCGCACTGGCCTGCCGCTGGCGAACATTGCCGCCGGCCTGTCGATCGCGCGGCAACGCGACTGGCTCCGCGACGATCCCCAATGCTTGCACACCACGGTGCTCGGCCAGCGCTTCCTCAACGACGTCATCGCCACTTTTCTTGATTGAAGGCAGACCATCGGCGATGGCATCCCTGCGACAACCAGCATATGCTTGCGGTATCGGGGGAAAAAAAGCAGGTTCTTGCATGGATGTCGGACACGAGCGGCGGCGTATCAATGCGTCGCATCAGGGCGCACGCCGTGATGGTATGCGCTGGTCAGCGCGTGCCCAGAAGTCGATCGAGGAAAGCCTGGAGCTTTGCATCGAGGGACTTCAAGAACCGCTGAGGCGCTGTCTCGGAGAATTCGAGAAGAAGCTTTTCGCGTTGGCCGAACGCGCCCACCGTTCGGACGAGCAACAGGACTGGTTCGCCAGTCGGCAGCGTGTGCTGCAAAACCGCAACACCGTGCAGGAGCGTCTCGCCGAACAACTGGCCCACACGTTCAGTGAACTTGGCTCCCCCACTCCGGCCGCCAGCATCGGCGAACAAAAGCCTTGGCAATCGCTGGAACTGCTCGATCCGTTGGTGCAGGAATTGTCGATGTCGATCGACCAGCTGGGTGCCCGTGGCGAGGTTCGCCACGCCAGCGTGTTGCACGAGCTGGGTTTTCGCCTGGCCGTGCTCATTGCCGCACCGCCGCTGGAGGGCACCGCGCTTCCGCTCGGCCCGCATGCGCTCGCCAAGGCTTTTCATCAGGCCAGCGCCGAACTCGAACTGCCGCTGAAACATCAGTTGCTGTTGTTGCAGCACTTCGATCTATGGGTGATTCAGGCGCTGGGAGCGCCTTACGACAGCATCAACCTTCGCTTGCAGAACGATGGCGTCCTGCCGCAGCTGCGCAGCATTACGACGCCGCGCCACATCGTCAAGCGGCAACGCCCTTCTGCCGAACAGCCAGTGGCAGGCGAATCGCCCGCGACTGCCGGTAGTCCAGCCGAGTCAAAGAGTCCCGCTTCCGGTGGTGACTCGATCGCGGTGCTGGAATCGCTGCGGGACCTGTTGGCGCAGCAACGTTCAACACAGGGTGTCGGCGGTTCGCTCGGCGGTCGTGCCGCCAGCGAGAACGAGTTGCAGACGGCGCTCAGTGCCCTGCAGCAGCATCTGGCCCAGGTCACCGACCACGCCAGCCGCGAACTGCGCAGTGCAGCGCGGCTGCGCGAAGAATTGCTGGCGCAGCTGAATATCGGCAAGCCCGCGGGCGCACCGGCCACCCAGCTCAGCGGCGAGCAGGGCGACACGGTAGAACTGGTCGCCGGTTTGTTTGAACAGCTCGGTCAGCAATTGCAGCAAGGTGGCAATGCCAGCGCCCTGCTCAGCGACCTGCAGCTTCCGGTGTTGCGCATGGCGGTCGCCGACAAGGGTTTCTTCGAGAAGCGTGAACACCCCGCCCGCCGATTGCTGGATACCGTCACCTCGGCAGCGCATGACTGGCTCGACGGGAGCGACGACGAAACCAATCGACCGCTGGCCACCAAGTTGGAGCAATTGGTCAATCGTGCCAGTCAGGAACCACCCAGCACCGGTCTTTACACCACGTTGCTGGCTGACATCGAGCATCACCTCGGCCTGCTGACCCGCAAGGCGCAAGCTGCCGAACGGCGCCATGTGGAAGCGGCGCAGGGGCGCGAACGCCTGGATCAGGCACGTCAGCGCGCCAGCGAACTGATGGCCGAGCGCTTCCTCGAATCCCCGCCGCGGGGGCTGCTGCGTGCCCTGCTCGATCGGGCTTGGTCAGACGTGCTTGCCCTCACGCTGCTGCGCCATGGCGAAGAAAGTGACACGTTCCGTACCCAACTCGCCATCACCGACCAGTTGCTCGGCCGGTTGCCCACGGACGATCTACGACAGCTGCAGCTGGACGTGGAAGCGGGCCTGCAGCAAATCGGCATGCACGCCGAGGAATCCGTTCAGGTGGCACAGCGGTTAATCGGCGCGGGCAAGCCCGACCCGGGCGTCGAGCTGCCCAGCGCGACGGATCTGGCGCTGCGTCTGAAGCAGCATCACCGACTGGGGGAACAGCAATCCACCAAGCTGCCGGTACAGCCAGCCACCCAGGCCGCAGATGCTTCAACGCCTATCTCGGCGCGCGCGCAGGCCATGCCGCCGGAGCCCAGTCCGCGAGATCGTCGCATCGAGGAGCACCTTCGCAGGCTTCCCTTCGGAAGCTGGTTTGAGTTCGTCGACCCAGCCTCAGGCCAGATCTCGCAGCGCAAGCTGGCCTGGTATTCACCGATGTCCGGTCGCTGCCTGCTGGTCAGCCGGCGTGGCCAGAGAAGCGACGAGATGACGCTCGCCCAGCTAGCTCACGAAATTGCCAGCGGACGAGTATGCGAAGTACAGGAACAGCGCGAGAGCATGCTCGACCGTGCCTGGCGCGGTCTCACCGGCGTCCTTCGGCAGAACGCTGACGGCGGGCAGGCCGCCCCGAAGGGAACCCACCGCTGATGAACGCCCAGCAAGAAAGCAACCAGCGTCGCGCCGAGCGCAAGCGCACCACAAACGCCCTGGTTACCGATGTGATCAGCGGCCAGCCCATGGGCCACTTGGGCAATCTTTCCAGTACCGGCATGCTACTGATCGGCTCCGAAGCGCCACACGGCGAAGCGGTTTACCAAGTCAGTTTCAGCCTGCCCGGCGCCGGTCGCATGCTGACCGAGTCACACTCGATCGAGATTGGCATCCAGGAACAGTGGCACGAGTCGGCCGCCAGTTCCGGGCAGATCTGGGCCGGCTACCGGATCGTCGCCCTCACCGATGTCGATGCGATGCGACTTGAGGCCTGGTTGGCTCAGACCTGAGACGCGCCGACTGGAACTGTGCGCGGCTGGGCGTCATGATGTGCGTTGGATTTGGACGACTTCTCTCTCCGGGCCCCCTGCTTCGCGCATGTGCGCCGCTGAAGCGGCAAGGTGACAAACCTCGCACTCGCATCGACATTTGCAAATGTCGATAACGCATGGCCCCTCCACCAGGACTCCCCATGCACGACCCACTTGCGACACTTTATCCCCAGCACCTCGCCACCGTGCGCGAGAACGCTGACAAAGCCCTTGCGCTGGGCGGCTTCGACCACCTGCTCATCGCTGCCGGCATGCCTGGCGTCAAGTTTCTCGACGACTTGCATTACCCGTATGCCGTCAGCCCGCACTTCAAATACTGGCTGCCGTTGATCAACGCGCCCGGCAGCTGGATCGTCCACACGCCGGGTGCAAGACCGAAACTGATTTTTCTACAACCACGCGATTACTGGCATGTCGTGCCCGACGCACCCCGTGGCTACTGGGTGGATGCCTTCGACATCGTGATCGTGCGCACCGCCGAAGACGCCATCGCCGAATTGCCCAAGGGCACATGCGCCGTGATCGGGGAGCCGACGGCGGCTATTGGCGGTATCGAGATCAACAATCCCAAACCGGTGATGGATTACCTGCACTATCACCGTGCCTACAAAACATCTTACGAACTCGTGCTGATGCGCGAAGCCAGCCGCATCGGCACGCGCGCCCATCGCGCCGCCGAGCAGGCATTTCGCATGGGCGAGAGCGAGTTGGGAATCCACCAGGCGTATCTGTCTGCTGCCGGCCAGACCGACGCCGAACTGCCTTACTCCAGTATCGTGGCGCTCAACGAGCACGGCGCGGTGTTGCACTACATGGATTTTACCCGCCAGCCACCCAAGCCGGCACGCTCACTGCTGATCGACGCCGGCGCCAGCGCACTGGGCTACGCCAGCGACATCACCAGGACTTACGCAAGCACCGACGCAGGCGAATTCCAGTCCCTGATCGATGCCATGGACGCCAATCAGCAAACCCAGGTCGACATGGTTCGCAGCGGCCGCAGCTACGCCGATCTGCATATCCATGCACATCGACAGCTGGCCGACGTGCTGAAGGAGCACGACTTCATCCGCATGAGTGCCGAATCAGCCGTGGAAAGCGGCGTTACACGCGCCTTTTTCCCGCATGGTCTGGGCCACTCGATCGGTTTGCAGGTGCATGACGTGGGCGGTTTCGCCAGCAACGACCGCGGCGACAGCATTGACCGCCCGGAAGGCCACCCGTTCCTGCGCATGACCCGTACCCTGGAACCGAGCATGGTTGTCACGATCGAGCCCGGCCTGTACTTCATCGAGATGCTGCTGGCCGAACTTCGCGACAAGCAGGTGTCGAAAGACGTCAACTGGGACAAGATTGAAGCGTTCAAGCCTTACGGCGGCATCCGCATCGAAGACGATGTGGTGTGTACCGACGATGGTCCGGAGAACATGACCCGCGACGCGTTTGCAGCCATGGGCTGATCCAGGGCACGGACGATCGCTGCCCGCAATGGTCCGTGCTCTTCGTCGAACTACCGTGCTGCCAGCAGTGCCTCAATCTGCTCGGCTTCTTTCGGCATCGCGGCACTGAGCACTTCATGGCCGTCGCGGGTCACAGCAACGTCGTCCTCGATGCGGATGCCGATACCGCGCCAGCGCTCGGCCACGGATCTGTCATCCGCCGCCACGTAGAGACCCGGCTCGACCGTCAGCACCATGTCCGGCTCAAGCAGGCGCGACTCGCCACCGACGCGGTAGTCTCCGACGTCATGCACATCCAGGCCCAGCCAGTGGCCGGTCTTGGCGGCAAAAAAGCGCTTGTAGCTTTCATCGGCAATCATCACGTCGGCATCGCCCCTGAGCAGGCCCAGTTCGCACAGCCCTTCGGTGAGCACCCGCACGGCAGCATGGTGGGCGGCATTGAACGGCTGCCCGGGGCGCACCTGATCGATCGCGGCGAGCTGGGCGGCAAGCACGACTTCGTAAAGCGCACGCTGCTCGCGACTGAAACGGCCGTTGATGGGAAAGGTGCGGCTGATGTCGGACGCGTAACAGTCCAGCTCGGCACCGGCGTCGATCAGCAGCAAGTCACCATCGCGAAGCAACGCTCGACTGCTTTGGTAATGCATCACGCAGGCATTGGCACCGCCGGCGACAATCGCTGAAAACGCCGGTACCGCGCCACGGCTGCGCGTCACCCGCAGCAGTTCCGCCTCCACCTCGTATTCATGGCTGCCGGGCCTAGCTATCTGCAGGGCGGCGAGATGGGCGTCGACGGCGATGGCCGCAGAAGCGCGCATCAATTTCAACTCGTCCCGCGACTTGTATAAACGCAGATCGTGCAACAGATGACCCAGTGCCACAAACTCCTTCGGCACCACGCCGCCGCCACGCAGCTGGCGCAGCCTTCGCATCCAGCCAAGCAACTGGGCATCGAATGCCGGATCTCGGCCGAAGTGACAATAGACTCGCGCGCGGCCCTCCATCATGCCGGGCAGAATGTCGTCGATGTCGTCGACCGGAAAGGCATCGTCCACACCGTAGTGCGACACCGCCTGTTCAGTACCGATCGAGCGACCGTGCCAGCGCTCACGCTCAGGATCACGCTCGCGGCAGAACAGCACCATTTCGCCATGCGTGCGCCCGGGCAACAACGCCAGCACCGCATCGGGCTCGGGAAAGCCCAGCAGATAATGGAAGTCGGAATCCTGCCGATAAGGCCACGCCGCATCGGCGTTGCGCATGCGCTCCGGTGCAGCGGCAATCAGCAGTACCGCGTCCTCGTCCGCCATTTGCATCAGCTGACGACGCCGCTGGGCGAACTCGTCAGCCGTGATGGCAAGTGCCGCCAGCATGGAGGAGCTCAAGGTCAATGCACGGTGCCGCTGGAGGATGGATCGCGGGCGGTACATTCGGTATGTAGCAGCATCGCGGCGACCCGCACAAATTCCTGCACTTCGATCAGCGCATCCTCGTCCTCCGACTCGTTGCCGAAATCGAATGACGAAGAGGCGACCGTGCTCAGGTCGCGCAGGATCTCCTGCGCTTCATCCGACAGCTTTGCGTGCGCCGCGGTACCGGCCAGACCGAAGCCGCCGAGAAACCCCCGACACCAGTCCACCATCGCCTCGGCGCGCTCGACCAGCGGCCGGTCGTCTTCGGGGAGTACCGGTTCGAAACCCAGCTCGGGATCCGCCAGTTCCGTTTCGCACTGGCGCACCAGCCTTTGCATCAACGCCTGATCCTCCGACGTTGGCTGGGTCGCCTCACCGTCCAGCTGCAGCACGGCCAACATGGAGGTGCCTCGTATCGAACCGCCGCCGGCGAGGAATCCGCATAACGAACCGTGAAGTTCGCTAGCCTCCGTACCTAGCCTCAGTCGCATGATTAGCGCATCGATATCGTCGTGGCCTACAAGCCCGGTAGCCGTCATGGCGGTGCTCCTTGAAGAATTGACCGCCAGTTTAATCCAGCGACAGGGGGCACCGTCGGCCGCTGTCGAAAGAGTCGCAGATATCGTCCGTCGGCCTGCTATAGTTTCGGCTATGAGTACGCCTGATCGCGCCCCGTCTGATCCCGTCCGCGAAGAGTTGGCCGCACTCGGCCAGCAGCTCGACCGCCTGCTCGATACCGTGCGCCGCCTCACCGAGGAAAACCGCAGCCTGCGCCACAGCCAGGAGCA
>JBDTXA010000006.1:0-59999 GCA_040006415.1 Rhodanobacter sp. | reverse complement strand
TCCAAGAACACCGCGAACCTCGCTTTCACCTACGACCTCAACGGCCTTCATCTGGACCTGGGTGCGTACTACATCAGCAAGAACATCTTCGGTGTGGGTGACTCACGGGCGACCGACGTCTGGTCGCAGCCGCGCTTTTCGCTGGATCTGGGAGGCAGTTATGCTGTCAACTCGCATGTTTCGGTGTTCCTCAACGTGAAAAACCTCACCGACACCCGGTTGAAGTTCACCGAGGGTCCGGGCGCCAACCGTCCGATCCAGCGTGAGTTCTACGGACAAACCTACACGGCAGGCGTTCGTGTGGCGCTCTGACCGGCGCCAGCGCCCGCTCCATGACCCGGCCGCTCGGCGCCTTGCAGCGTCGAACAGCCCGGGCTCACTCCCCTCGATCAACGGAGCTTCCATGAAACGTCTGCTTTCCCTGCTCACCGTGCTGGCGCTAACCGGTGCCGCGCACGCCGCCGACGCACCGACACCGCACTACGTGCTGACTCATCAATACGCGCTGGGCGGCCCCGGCCACTGGGATTACCTCACCCTTGACACCGCAAGCAACCGCCTTTTTATCGCGCGCAATGATCGCGTGATGGTGGTCAGCCCGGAGTCGGGAAAACTGCTGGGCGAAATACACGGGCTCAAGCACGCACACGGTGTGGCTCTTTCTGCCGACGGCGCGCTGGCCTATGTGACCAATGGCGATGGTGACGACGTCAGCGTGGTGGACACCGCCACGCTGAAGATCACCGACAGTATTCCGCTCAGCGGCCACGACCCGGACGCGATCATTCTCGATCCGGCCAGCGGGCACGTGCTGGCGATGAACGGGCACAGCAACAGCATCAGCGTGATCGACCCGGAACAACGCAAGGAAGTGGCCAGCATCGCGCTACCGGGCAATCCGGAGTTTGCCGTCAGCGACGGTCACGGCCATGTCTACGTGAACCTCGAGGACATCAGCCAGTTGGCCGAGGTGGACAGCAAAAGCAACACCCTGCTGCACACCTGGCCACTGGCACCGTGCGAGGGGCCGACCGGCCTGGCCATGGACGCCGATCACGGGCGGCTGTTCTCGGTATGTGCCAACGGCTGGATGATCGTGACTGACGCGCAAAGCGGTAGTCAGGTGGCCAAGGTGAAGATCGGCAAACACCCGGACGCGGTCGCGTTCGACCCCACCTCGCAGCAGATCCTGACCACGGCCGGCGCCGCAGGCGAGCTCGACGTGATCAGCGAAGTCGACAAGGATCATTTCCGCCTGGTCGCGCATCCGACGACCATGAAGGGCGCGCGAACGCTGGCGCTGGATCCTCGCAACCAGCACGTCTATACCGTGAGCGCGAAACAGTCTGCCTATGATGCTCCGGTCGAAGGCTTCACCCTTTTGGAGCTTGAGCCCAGGCCTTGACCCCTGCTGGCTTGCGCTGTCCCGCTGGCGCGCTGGTCTTGACTGACGCGCCAGCCATTTGGGTCAGCTCGAATGACCCTGATGGTGGCGAAGTTGCCACCAGTAACCGGCACGCGCTGACTCGTGGCGTGGCGCGATGCAGTCGCGATACCAACGGGCGAAACCGGCGACCGGCGCGCCTTGGCATTTGGGAAAGGGCCGGCATGTCGATGCCTTCGCCGTGATCGGGTCGCGCGCCCGGGCAATTATCTAGACCGGTCCCGAAAAGATCGACAACCTGGGGCGGGGCGCATGGTCTCGCGCAGGCGCGGCGGTCTCCGACGCTGACGGCGCATCGCACTGGAGCGATACACGCAACCCGGGCTCGGCGTCTTCGAGCGTCAACCGCATGCCGTGCAGATCGGCAACCGCCGCCACCAGCGCCAGGCCAAGCCCATTGCCCGGCGTGCTGCGACTGCTCGCCAGGCGGACGAAGCGCCCCAGAACATGACGACGGTCGGCAACCGGAATGCCCGGACCGTTGTCCTGCACGTAGCCGACCAGCTGCCGGCCGGAGCGGTGCAGGCCCAACACGACCACCGTGCCCACCGGCGTGTGATGCAAGGCATTTTCAATCAGGTTGACCAGCGACTGAACCACGAGCGGTTGGTCGCAGGAGATGCATACTCCCGACTCGATCTCGCCACGAAGGGCATATCCCGCGTCCTCCGCCACCGGCGCATAGGTTTCGAGCACATCGTTGAAAATAACCGACAGATCGTGCTGTGCAAACTCGGCGCGCCGCTCGCGAGCCTCCACCCGGCTGATTCGCAGTAGCGCAGCAAAGGTGCCGAGCACCGCATCGAGATCGTCCACCGCCAGACCGACGCGGGGCGCCAAAGGTCCGGAAGGGGATTTGGCTAGACAATATTCGAGATGCTGCCGCACCCGGATCAGCGGCGTTCTCAAGTCGTGCGCAATGTCGTTGGAGACCTGCCGCATGCCTTCCGTCAGCACCCGGTTCCTGGCCAGCATGCGATTCAGGCGCAGGGCGAGCCGATCGATCTCGTCACCGCGGCCGCTGCCCTCGATAAGCAGATCGTGCTCACCTTCCAGTACCCGCTGGGCGCGCTCGCCGAGAACGTCAATACGACTCAGATAGCGCCAGCTGGTGAAGCCTCCACCCAAAAGCACCAGCACGACGGCAACCATCGCCAGGCGGCTGAAAATATGGCTCAGCATCTCGCCAAACTCGACCACTGACCGGTCGTCCCGCCCCACCACCAGCCAGCGGCCATCGGGAAAATGTTCGACATACAACTCGACACTATCCGCGTCGTCGTGGTCTTTGCCTACGGCTCCCACCAGCGGCACGGTGTGCCAGCCCGCGGCCGCAGGGCGGTAATTGAGGTTGCCGAAGACCAGGCGGCTGTCGGCACTGAGCAGCAGGTAGTAGTCCGGGCCCACCGGCATGCCTGTTATACGTTTGCTCAGCTGATCCCTCAACGTGCCCTCGGCATCGGCGAGGCGAAGGCTGGCGATTTCTGTGGTCACCTTGGTGCGAAGGTCACGACGGGCGTAATCGGCCATCCGATCGTTGACGATCGCCAGCATCGTGACTACCACCAGCACAAACAGCGCCGCCTGCCACAGCGCCATGCGAAACGCCGCTGTGCGAAACAGCACGCCGAGCAGTTGCTCAGGCCGCCGCATGCAGGCAATAGCCAGCGCCACGCACCGTGCGCAGCATGTCGCCACCGAATCCGCGATCAATCTTTCCACGCAGCCGGCTGATATGGGTCTCGACCACACTGGTCTGTGGATCGAAGTGAAATTCCCAGACACTTTCCAGCAGCATGGTTCGCGTCACCACGCGGTCTGCGTTCGACATCAGAAACTCAAGCAGGCGAAACTCGCGTGGCTGTAGTTCGATCAACATGCCGCCACGGCGCACCTCGCGGGAGATCCGGTCCAGCTCCAGATCGCCTACGCACAGTCGGGTCGTCGATTCGCCAAGCCGCGGCCGGCGGGCCAGCGCCGCCACCCGTGCCTTCAGTTCAACCAGGGCGAATGGCTTGCACAGGTAGTCGTCGACTCCGGCCTGAAGACCCTCGACGCGCTGATCGATCTCTCCCAGCGCAGAGACCATCATCACCGGCATCTCACGGCCTCTCTCGCGCAGCTCGCGCAGCAGACTGATGCCATCCAGCCGAGGCAGCATGCGGTCAACAATGAGCAGGTCATAGTGACCATGCATCGCCATGGATAAACCCTCCAGTCCGTCCACCGCGATATCGGCCGCACACGTCGCATTCTGTACGCCTTCGGCAATGTGAGCTGCCGTCGTCCGGTCATCTTCGACGATCAGGATTTTCATGGCTGGGCCTCTTCGGGAAACGGAGCCGCAGTGGGCGCGGTGATCCCATCGGAATACCGCTTGGGTCGCGAACCGATCCGTGGAGGCGCTGTACTTTCGTCGCAACCTTCGAGGTTACCGTCCGCTCAAGACAGTTTTGCGTCCGTTGGCTTACAGGCTGCGCGGCTGTTTGGATCACGCAGCACTTTGAGGCAACGCGAATACCGTGATCCGTGGCTCTGGCAGCGAACGCCGGCAGCAGCATCGCGGAGCACCAACGCCTCTTGGCCGCGTGCAGCAAATAGCCGGCCACTGCGGCGAAGTTCACTGCGACCTGTGAGTTGGTAATCAACCTGTATCGTAGGCGCACACTCGCCATCGCCGTATTGATCCTGCTCCCGGGCGTGGCTCTGACCCCAGCATTCGTCGGCAAAGCGCATCGCGAGGCGGTTGTGGTGGAAGGCCCACAGCTCCTTGATTAGTAGGTACTACAGATCACGCTGCCGTTTGCGCGTGAGGAACGTCTCGATCGTCTCGCGCCATCCAACAAATTTCGCGCGAACGCAGCGGCGGCTATCGGGGACGTAGACTGGTGCGACCTTGGCCGAACCACGGCGGTTACAGCGGGCCTTACTCCAATGGCGCTCACTCAAGCTCGTCATCCTCGCGAGGCAGGGGTCCAGCGCCTATAGCCTCCTGCAAACGGCCGAAGCCACTGGATTCCTGCGTGACCCGCCCTGCGGCTGTTGCAAAGCGCCTCGCAGGAACGGTGAGAAATGAAACTTTGGGCTTAAGTACGTGCTATTCGGCTTCTCACCACACGAGCTTTCCAACGGGCGGTTGCTCTGTTGAATTGCGGCAGAGGTAGACGCTGCCTGACGCCACTCCGGCCGGAACGAAAAGGACACAGTTATGCGCCGCAAGGGGTCTGTTGCCTTTGTGAATGCGGCCGCCGGCGGGTGCAGGCCAGGACCTCTTTCGCAGCCATCGCAAAGGATTCAATCAACACGCCGCGGCTCGCATCAAATCACCGAGCGCACCACGCCGCCGTCCACGCGCATCGCCGCGCCGGTGGTCGCCGACGCCTGCTCGGAGGCCAGGTAGACCGCGAGGTGGGCGACCTCGTCCACGGTGGCCAACCGCTTGATCAGCGACGAGGGCCGATGGGTGGTGATGAAGTCGGTTTCCACCTCTTCCAGTGACACGCCCTGTTCATCAGCGATCTTCTGAAAAAAATCTACGACGCCTTCGGAGCGTGTGGGGCCCGGAAGAATGGCATTGACGGTGACGCCCGTACCGGCGAGGGTTTCGGCCAGCCCGCGCGATACCGCGAGCTGCGCCGTCTTGGTCACACCGTAATGCACCATCTCCGCCGGAATCTGCACGGCCGATTCGCTGGAGACAAACTGCACCCGGCCCCAGCCACGGTCTGCCATGCCCCTGGCGTAGTGACGCGCCAATCGCACACCACTCATCACGTTGACATCGAAAAAATTCTGCCAGTCTTCGTCGGGGATGTCGAAAAACGGCTTGGGTTCGAAGATGCCGAGACTGTTGATCAGGATGTCGGTTTGCGGCACCGCGGCGATCAGCTGGTCGGCGCCTTCGTGCGTGCCCAGATCCCCAGCCACGCCGCTCACCTCCGCGTCGGCCACCTGCGTGCGAATGCTTTCGATTGCCTCGTCGACGCGCTGCTGCGTGCGCCCCGTCACCACCACGTGAGCACCGGCGGCCGCCAGTCCGCGCGCAATGGCCAGTCCGATGCCGGCAGTGGAACCACTGACGATGGCGTGCCGCTTGCTCAGATCAATATGCATGGAACTCTCCTTGGGAAAAGGCTCGCGCGGTCGCGCCGCAGATGCCACCCGGTCGGTGGGCCTTTCATCGATGGATCAAGGGCTGTGGACAGCGCCGGCCTCGCGCAATCGTGGCACTAACGCTGGCTGGAGCGCCTAACCATCAGCTTCACCGGCAGCACTTCGCTTTGCGCCGGCTCGCCGCGAATCAGTGCCAGCAGGCTGTCTACCAGGACTTCGCCGGCCTGCTGGGTGTCCTGCAGCACCGTGGTCAGCGGCGGATTCACGAAGCTGGCGGTGGCGATGTCGTCGAACCCTGCCAGCGCTACGTCTTCCGGCACGCGCAGACCATGGTCGCTCAGCGCGCGCATCGCACCGATGGCGATCAGGTCGCTGGCGGCGAACACGCCATCGAAGCGCGTATCGCTGGCGATCATCCGACGCATCGCGTCGTAACCCGAGCTTTCTGTGCTTTCGGCGTTCTCCTGCAACGCCGGGTCGACCCTGACGCTCGCTTGCTGCAAGGCATCGACGTAACCGCGATAGCGGCCGAAGAATTCCGGGTAATGACTGGAGGCGTCGCCGAGAAAGGCGATGCGGCGGCAGCCGCGCTCCAGTAGATGCGAGGCCACGGCCTGGCCACCTCGAAAATTGTCGCAGCCGATCGACACCCCCGGCTGATCGGGCATTACCGCGCCCCAGCGCACAAAACACGTGCCCTGTTCGACCAGCTTTTCAAGCTTGTCGCGATAGGCGAGATAGTCGCCATAGCCGAGCAGGATGAGGCCGTCGGCCTTCTTGCTGTCGGCGAAATCGGCATGCCAGTCATGCGACAGTTGCTGGAAAGAAATCAGCAGGTCGTAGCCACGCAACGCACACGCCCGCGTGATCGAGCCAAGCATCGACAGAAAGAACGGGTTGATGTGCGAGTCGTCAGCCGTGGGGTCCTCGAATAGCAGCAGCGCCAGCGTGCCGGTGTGCATGCGACGCAGGTTGGAGGCGTTCTTGTCGAGCTTGTAATTGAGTTGCTCAGCAGCCGCCTGGACTCGTCGGCGCGTTTCCTCGTTGACCAGCGGACTACCGGCAAGCGCTCGCGACACCGTCGCCTGGGAAACCCCGGCAAGATGAGCGATGTCGATCGATGTCGCCTTTACTTTCATGCCCTGCGTGATCCGCAACCCCTCGTCCAGCAACGTTGTGTCGCTATCGACCGACCGATGGTCAAGCGGAATCGTAACCGCTTTGCCACAGAAGCGTCGCATGAACCCGGACAGAAAAGGCCGCGGTCCGCTTACCCGGCGGCGTTGATCACGGTCAGAAAATCACGACCGTAGCGCTTGAGCTTGGCCTCGCCGACGCCGCTGATCGTGGCCAGTTCGTCTTCGGTGGTCGGCATCGCGCGCAACATCGACAGCAGGGTGGCGTCATGAAACACCACGTAGGGCGGCACGCCCTGCTGCTTGGCCAACTGCGTGCGCAACGCGCGCAGTGCGTCCCAGGTCGACTGCTCGTACGACTCGATGCCGAGGCTGCCGCCACTGCTTTTTTCACCGGTGATCAGCTTGCTGTCGCGCCGGCGACGCGAGCTGCGTTCCGGACGCGCGTCCTCGCGCAGCTTCACCGACTGTCCACCGCTGAGTACGCCGCGGCTGGCGCTGCTGAGACGCAGCGTGCCATAGCCCTCGGCATCGGCCTCAAGCAAACCGGCAGCCAGCAGCTGGCGAAAGATCGAGCGCCACTGCTTGTCGTCCATGTCGGCGCCGATACCGAAGGTGCTGAGCTGGTGGTGATTGAGGCTAAGCACCCGCTCACTCTCCTCTCCGCGCAACACGCTGATCACGTGGCCGGAGCCAAAGCGCTGTCCGGTGCGATACACCGCCGATAAGGCTTTCTGCGCCGGCACGGTGGCGTCCCAGGTCTTTGGTGGCGCAATGCAGTTGTCACAATGGCCACAGGGACCGGGATAGATCTCGCCGAACGCCCCCAGCAGCAACTGCCGGCGGCAATCGGTGGCTTCGGCGTAGGCCAGCAATGTCTCAAGTTTCTGTCGTTCCACCCGCTTGCGCTCGTCGGCGGATTCGGACTGCGCGATCATCTGACTCATGGTGACCACGTCCGACAGGCCGTAGATCATCCAAGCCTCGGCCGGCAGACCGTCGCGGCCGGCGCGGCCGGTCTCCTGGTAATAGCCCTCGATACTGCGCGGTAGATCCAGATGGGCCACGAAGCGTACGTCGGGCTTGTCGATGCCCATACCAAACGCCACCGTGGCGACCATCACCACACCTTCCTCGCGCAGGAAGCGTTTCTGGTTCTTTGCCCGCGTGGCGGCGTCCAGCCCGGCGTGATACGGCAGCGCCTCGATACCGGATTCCTCCAGCCACGCTGCCGTGCTGTCCACCTTGCGCCGACTGAGGCAATACACGATACCCGAATCGCCCTGGTGATCGAGCAGGAACTCGCCCAGCTGCCGCTTGGCGTTATGCCGCAACGCGACGCGATAACCGATGTTCGGCCGATCGAAGCTGGAGACGAACTGCTGCGCCTGCTGCAACGACAGGCGCTCGACGATTTCATCTCGGGTACGCGGATCGGCGGTGGCCGTCAGCGCGATGCGCGGCACCTGCGGGAAACGCTGGTGCAGTATCGCCAGCTCACGGTATTCCGGCCGAAAATCGTGCCCCCACTGCGACACGCAATGCGCCTCGTCGATGGCGAACAAGGCGACGTCGATGTTCTCCAGCTGACTTAGGAAACGGCCGGTAAGCAGGCGTTCCGGTGCCACGTAAAGCATATCCAGCTCGCCAGCCAGCAATTGCCGCTCGACCTCGCGCTGTTCGTCCGCGACGAGGCTGGAGTTGAGGTAGGCCGCCGCCACTCCCGCATTGCGCAGCGAGTCGACCTGGTCCTGCATCAGGGCGATCAACGGCGAAACCACGATGCCAGTGCCCTGCCGCAGCAGCGCGGGAATCTGGTAGCACAGCGATTTGCCGCCGCCGGTCGGCATCAGTACCAGCGCGTCGCCACCGTCGCTGAGGTGGTCGACGACGGCCTGTTGCTCGCCGCGGAAGCTGGAGTATCCGAAAACACTTTGAAGAAGGTCGAGAGCGGTGGGATTCATCCACGACATGCTAACAAATGGGCTGGGCGCTGCGTCGCCAATCGCGTGGGAACCGGCTGATTTTCAGGCGAGCCATCGCAAACACCCTCTGTAGGAGCGCACTTGTGCGCGATGCTTTTGCATAGCAACCCACCTGACAAAGCAACAGCATCGGGGCTGAAGCCGCTCCCACACCCACCAACCTCGAGGCATCAATCGTCCGGCATGCCCCATAACGCGTGATCGATATCGCCATCCAGGCCGAAGCGCCACAGCGGCACGCGGCCGTTCTTCACCTCCACGCCCTCCGCCCGCAGCAACCGGGACTGCTCGCGAAAGCCCCGGCTGCCCGGTGGCATCGCAATATGACCACTCGAGCGCAATACGCGATACCACGGCAGCACCATGCCTGCCGGCGTTTGGCCAAGCAGCTTGCCGACCAGTCGCGCTCGCCCGGGCAGCCCTGCGCGCACTGCAATGGCGCCATAACTGGCGACTCGCCCACGGGGAATCGCGGCGATGGCGGCATAGATGCGCTGATGACTGTCGCTCATGCTGATGGCTCCGAAGTCAACGCGACGCAAGCAGAAATACGTGGCAGAGTAACGACTCCTCTCCCCAGTGGAAGTCACAGCATGCGTCACTTTGAAGCCGTGCGGTCCCACGTCGGCAGCAAGCACGAGCTGCACCACAACGATCCCTACCTGATCAGTTTCGACATCGAGCTGCGCCAGAACCGCTATCAAGGTGTTTACCTCGCGGAACTGGAAGACGAGGCGGATCGCCGTTATCTACGCATCTCCACCCCGATCGGCCCGCTCGCAGGCACGGATCCTAGCCGCTGCCTACGCTTCAACTGGCAGCAACGCACCGGCTTTCTGGCCGTGGCGGATCTGGACGGATCGCCGTATCTCCACTTGTGCGAAAACCGCCCTTACGAATTCCTCGATGCCGACGAACTTGAACGCGTAGTCAGTGAGCTGGCCATCCTGGGCGATCAGCTGGAACAGACCATGGCCAGCGGTGGCGACGCGCTCTGAATCGCGTCAGGACAGCCACCTGAAGGCCATCACCAGCCCGTAGGCCAACAGCGCGGTAACCGGCAGGGTCAGAATCCAGGCCCAGACCATGCGCTCGACCACCGACCACTTGATGGCATTGAAGCGCTTGGCCGCTCCAACGCCCATGATCGATGCCGACACGTTGTGGGTGGTCGACACCGGAATACCGAACGCCGAGGCCACCAGGATCACAGCCGCCGAGCTGGTTTCCGCCGCAAACCCGTTGATCGGGTGCAGCTTGACCATCTTGTGTCCCAGCGTCCGGATGATGCGCCAGCCGCCTCCCGCCGTCCCCGCCGCCATGGTCAATGCCGATACCACCTTGACCCAGATCGGGATCGCAAAGCCGCCGGCCGGGTTTTCGTTGACCCGCAAAAACCCAAGCCATATCGGCAGGTGATCAAACTGATGCGTTGCCGTGGCACCAGCCAGTGCCAGCGCGATGATGCCCATGCTCTTCTGCGCGTCGTTCATGCCGTGGGCCACGCCCATCGCACTGGCCGACACGATCTGCGCCTTGCCGAAAAAGGCATTGACGAAAGGGGTACGCCCGAATCGGCGCGACCACCCATGACGATTGGCGAACCAGGCGAGCAGCGCATAAAGGCCGCCCATCAGCAGGAAGCTGATGATGAAGCCCGCGGCAGGCGACAACACCATCGGGATGATCACCTTGGGAATCACGCCTTGGCCCTTCAGCCAACTGCCCTGCTCCCAGATCACCGAGCTGAAGTTGTTGTCCGAAGCGGCGATCGCCGCGCCTACCAGCGAACCGACCAGCGCATGGCTGGAGCTGGACGGCAGACCCAGCCACCAAGTGATCAAGTTCCACACGATCGCCGCCAACAGCGCGCAAATCAGCAATTGGGAGCTCATGTCAATCACGCCGGCGTTGATCAATCCCGACGCAATCGTTGCTGCCACGGCGGTGCCGAGAAAGGCGCCAATCAAATTGGTTACCGCTGCCAGCAGCACCGCCTGGCCGGGGGTCAGCACCTTGGTCGCGACCACGGTGGCAATCGAGTTGGCGGTATCGTGAAAGCCGTTGATGTAAGTGAAGATCAGCGCAATCACCACCACCGCGATGACAATGCTCATGCGTGACCTCCGGCGAGGATCGGATGGATGCCGACGATCACCGGCGCCACGGCCGGGCAATGCGGAATGCGCAGGATCACGATGGCGACCTCAGGAGTTCTTCAGCACGATCGAATAGACGATGTTGCCGACATCGCGGCACTTGTCGATGGCCTTCTCGATCAGCTCGAACAAGTCCTTGGCCAGCATTGCGCGCATGGGATCACTGTTTTCGACGTACAGCGTGCGGTACGCCTCCACCAGCATGCGGTCGCCTTCCGACTCCAGCGCCTGCAGCCGGTCCTGCAACTTCTTGATCGGATCGATGCGCAGACCGCGGCGCAACTCGCCGATCATCTCCACCACCACCTCGCTGGAACGTTGCAACACAACGGCCCGCTGAACAAAATCCACCCCTTGCAACCGTTCGGCCACGATTTCGTAGCGCTCGGCAAATTTCTCGATCGTCTTGGGAATCTTGTAGAGCGCGGAATTCAGCGCTTCGATGTCCTCGCGATCGAGGGCGGTGACGAAGGTGTTGATCAGGCCTTCGCTGATCTGGCTGGCCAGTTCCTTCTCGCGCGCCCGGGTGGCGGTGAAGGCGGCCATCACCGAACCCTTTTCAGGCCGGGTCAACAGCTCATGCAGGGCCTTGGCGCTTTCGGAAACCGTGGCGGCGCTCTGCTCGAGCAACCCGTAAAATTTGTCGCCTTTGCCAAATATCGTCTGCAGGGAAAACATGCGGGCGGCGCCTGAAGGGGAAATGTGACAGGGATGTTACATGACGCTCTCGCCGCCCCGCATCCGCATCCGCATCCGCACGGCAGATGATGTGAAGCCCCCACTGCCCTTACACTGTGTCCATGCCCCCGCCCCCAACAAGACCACGATGCTGACCGAATTAGCGCTCGTCCTCGTGCTCGCCCTCTGCAACGGTTTTTTCGCACTGTCGGAAATGGCGCTCGTGGTCTCGCGCAAGAGCCGTCTGAAGCAAATGGCGAAAACCAGCCGCAACGCGGCCTTGGCCCTGCGTCACGCCGAGCACCCGGAATACTTCCTCTCCACCGTGCAGATCGGTATCACCCTGGTGATGCTGATCACCGGTGCCGTCGCCGGTGACGCGCTGGGCACACACATTGCCCAGGCACTGGAAGGCCGCCAGCTCGACTGGCTGCTGCCTTACGGCCGCATCATCGGCATCGTGCTGGGCTTCGCGGTGATCTCGTTCATCCAGATCGTCTTCGGCGAACTGGTGCCAAAGCGGCTGGCATTGTCGGCGCCGGAGCGGCTGTCTTCGTATGTGGCCATTCCGATGCTGGTGCTTTCGAAGGTTAGCTCGCCGTTCGTGTGGTTGCTGAACCTATCCAGCAACCTGCTGCTGAGGTTGCTGCGGGTCAACCAGCACGGCCGGGGCGTGGTGACTGAAGACGAAATCCGCATGCTGGTGGCGGAAAGCGCCGAGCAAGGCGTACTCGACTCGGACGAACACAACATGGTCAACCGGGTGTTGCGCCTGGGCGACCGCACGGTGGACAGCGTAATGACGCCACGCATGCGTATCGCGTGGCTCGACATCGCCGCCACCCGCGAGGAAAACATTGAGACGATGCGCGAAACGCCGTATTCGCGCTATCCGGTATACCGGGGCGATGAAAGCGAAGTGGTCGGCATCGTCGAGGTCAAGAGCCTGTTGCACAGCTTCGCCGAAGGCCGCCCTGAATTGTTCGAGCATCTGTCCAAGCCGCTGTTCGTTCCCGCCACCGCGCGAGCGCTGGATCTGCTGGAGGAATTTCGTGACGCGGAAACGCCGCTGGCACTCGTGGTCGACGAGTACGGCGACATTGAAGGCGTGGTCACGGTCAACGATCTGCTGGCGGCCGTGGTTGGCGCCAGTCAAATCGGTCATGGCAACGGAACTGACGAGGGCCCGATCAAGCAGCGCGCCGATGGCAGCTGGCTGATTGACGGCAGCCTGTCGACCGATGACCTGCGCGAACTGCTGCGTGTCACTGAACTGCCGGGCGAGGAGGAACATGACTTCCGCACCGTCGGCGGCATGATCATGACCGCGCTGGGCCACGTGCCGCAAACCGGTGAGATCTTCGTCTGGCGCCGCATCCATTTCGAGGTCGTCGATCTCGATGGCGCGCGCATCGACAAACTGCTGGTGATTCCGGCGCCCGAAACCGAACCCGGCCAGGACGACTGATCGACCCTACCGAACTGTAGGAGCGCACCCTGTGCGCGATCGCTTTTAGGTTACCGATAGAAGCTTCGCGCACAGGGTGCGCTTCTACACAGTTCCTTGCCTGATGGCTATTTTCGAGACAGCGCGGCCATCCGCTGGGCATCGGACAGAATGCCGTGCAGCACGCGCAGTTCGCGCTCATCTGGCTGCGCGCGCTGAAACAGCTTGCGCAGGCGCAGCATGATGGTGGTCGGCTCGCGGCCTTTGTGAAATTCGATGTCATCCAGCATCTGCGCCAAATGGCTGTAAAACTGTTCCATCTGCACCGCGTCAGCCGGCACTTCGTCATGGTGCAATGGCGGGACTGGCTCCGGATCCTCCACCAGCATCGCCACACGCAGTTCGTACGCCATCACCTGCACGGCCTGCGAAAGATTGAGCGAGCTGAAATCGTCGACACTGGGAATGCGCACCATCGCATGGCAGTGCGCCAGCTCTTCGTTGGCCAGGCCGCTGCGCTCGTTGCCGAACACCAGTGCCACCTGCGCCCCTTGCGCCGCGGCCGTCAGCACTTGCTGCGCAGCTTCTCGGGGCGAGATCTCGGGCAGGTTCACGCCACGTCGTCGCGCGGACAGCCCCAGTGCCAGCTGGCAACCGGCCAGGCCGTCGACCAGCGCCTCATGCACGCCGGCCTGTTCCAGCACGTCATCGGCGCCGGCAGCCAGCGCGTTGGCCTCGCGATCGGGAAACTGCGCCGGCGTCACCAGTTCCAGCCGCTGGAAACCCATGGTGCGGATGGCCCGCGCCGCGCTGCCGATATTGCCCGGATGCGAGGTTCGTACCAGCACGTAGCGGATGCGGGCAGCAAGATCGTCGAGGTTGGACATGACACGGCCAGATAGAGGTGACAGCCGGCAAGGATAACGGAAGCTCGGTCACCATCCGAACGCAGCCGTGCCGGGCAGGCGGGCCTCGAAGCCCCGCCTCTGCTAGAATCGCCGGCCGCAACCCCGCTCTCTCCCAAAGTCGAAACCCATGGCCAGACCACACGTCACGATCGCGGCGCGCGCCGCGCGTTCAGCAGGTAATGTGATCCTGCGATACATGAACCGTATCGACGGACTCAATATCGTCGAGAAGCAAAGGTGGGATTTCGTCTCCGAGGTCGACAAGCTGGCCGAGGCGGAAATCATCAAGGAACTGCGCCGTGCCTACCCCGATCACGCGATCCTCGCCGAGGAAAGCGGTGCCACCGGCAAGGGCCCGCTGACCTGGGTGATCGATCCGTTGGACGGCACCCACAACTACCTGCGCGGCATCCCGCACTTCAGCGTTTCCATCGCGCTGCTGGACAAGGGGGTGCCGATCCACGCCGTGGTGTTCGACCCGCTGCGCGACGAGCTGTACACCGCCAGCAAAGGCGATGGCGCCTACATCAATGATCGCCGCATGCGCGTCGGCAAGCGCGAGAACCTCGGCGGCGCGATGATCGCCACCGGTTTCCCGTACCGCCAGCGCGAGCACCTGACGCCACAGCTCGACATGACCCGCGCGATCCTCGGACAGGCCGAGGACATCCGTCGCTCCGGCTCCGCCGCCCTGGATCTGGCCTACGTTGCCGCCGGCCGCTATGACGGTTATTTCGAGATCGGCCTCAAGCCCTGGGACATGGCCGCCGGCGTGCTGCTGGTACACGAAGCGGGTGGTCGTTACTGCGACTTCGCCGGCCGCGACGGCATCCCCGAAAGCGGCAACATCGTCGCTGGCAACCTCAACGTGGCCAAGGGCATGCTCGACGCCATCGGTCAGCAGGCGACACCGGAATTGCTGAAGGCTTGACTCGGTAGATCGGCTGAAACGAAACAGGGCGTCCCGCGGGGCGCCCTGTTTCGTTTCAGAACCTTTCTTCGGCCTCGCGCAGGACATTGCGCAGAAAGGGAATCGTGATCCTTCGCTGTGCAGCAAGTGATGCCTCGTCCAGCCGATCCAGCAAATCCAGCAAAGCGCCCAGATCGCGTGCATAGTGAGCAAACAACCAGTCGAGAACGCTGTTGTCCAGTTCAATGCCGCGTGACGCGGCCTGCGCCTTCAATACGGCTCGGCGTTCGTCGTCGTCGAGCGGCTTCAAGGCAAACTGGGTGCAGGCGCCCAGACGCGAACGCAGGTCGGGCAACTTGATGCCCACTTGTGCGGGCGTAGCGTCGGCAGCAAACAGTAAAGCGCTACCTTCAGCTCGAGCACGGTTGTACAGATCGAACAGCGCGTGCTCTGCATCGGCTTCACCAGCGATGGCACCAAGATCGTCCAGCGCCAGCAGCTCGCTGCCAGCGACGCCGCGCAACGCTGCAGAGCGGTCGACCAAACTTGCCAGCGGCAGATACTGGACCCGCCGGCCTGCCGCTGCAGCAGCCTGGCAGGCGGCCATCAACAAATGACTGCGACCACTGCCGTTCGCCCCATGCAGATAGACCCACGGTGATCCCGGCTCCTCCGCCAGCGTCCGCACCGCTTCCAGAGCAGCGGCATTGGCTCCCGCATGAAAGTGTTCGAAGCGCTGACGACGGGGCCAGCGCAGCGCAAGCGGCAACTGCGGGATCATGACCGGGCCTGACTCGTAGGTGGTGTCACGGGCGCGCTAGGGGTCTCGACTTTCCCGCTTTCATGCACCACTACATCGACTTCGGCGATGGCCGGATCGTCCGTCCCTTCGTCGTTGTAGAGCTCACTCCGACGATAACGCTCGAGCAGATAACGCAGCAGCACCATGATGACCGACGCTGCCGGCAGCGCCAGCAGCACGCCGAAAAAGCCGAACAGGTAGCCGCCCGCCAGAACGGCAAAAATGACCGCCACCGGATGCAGGCCAATCTTGTCACCTACCAGCTTGGGCACCAGCACGTAACCCTCCAGCAGCTGTCCGACGATGAATACACCGCAAACCAGCAAGACGTGAGTCCAGTCGCCGTACTGCACCAGCGCCGCCACGATGGCCGCAACGAAGCCGACCATGAAGCCCAAATACGGCACGAAGCTGAGCAGGCCGGCGATCAGGCCGATCAGCAGGCCGACGCTCAAGCCGACCAGGCCAAGCCCCGTGCCATAAAACACGCCGAGCGCCAGCATCACTAACAGCTGGCCGCGCACGAAGGCACCGAGAATCTTGTCGGACTCATGCGCCAGATGCGCGATCGTCGGCTGGATCGAACGCGGCAACATGCTGTCGATTTTCGCCGTCAGACGATCCCAGTCGCGCAGCAAATAGAACGACACCACCGGAATCAGCACCAGGTTGGTCAGCCACATCACCACGCCCAGACCCGAACGCGAGACCTTGCCCAGCACGACGCCGGCAACGCCGCCAATCGATCCGATATGCGCCTTGACCGCATCGACCAGCCGGTCACTGTCGAAAAGATGTGGGTCGAGATGCAGGCGTCCCTGCAACCATGGCCATGCCACGTCTTGCGCCCAGTTGCCGTAGCGCGGCAGGTTGGCAATGAGGTTCTCGACCTGACGGGCGATCAGTGGAATCAGCAGCAGCAAGATGCCGAACATCGCGATCATCAGCACCACGAAGACAATGGTTGCTGCCCACATCCGATTGAGTCCGAGTCGCTCCAGCCGGTCGGCCAGCGGATCGCCCAGATAAGCGATCGTCGCCGCTACCGCAAACGGCATCAGCACCGGCGCCAACAGCCAGATCAGGTAAACGATGACTGCAGCAATGGCAATCAGCTGCCAGCGGCGAGAGAGGTCATGGGTCATGGGCGTGCTCATTGGAAAGGGGTCAACCCGTACCTTCGGCAACGCTCGACGGACCGCAGTTGCGTGCAGGTCTGTAACCGGCGCGATGTTGCCTGTGTCCGACTCAATGCAGCCAGCGCAGGTTGGCGTCGGCTCCGGCGTGTGACTGTCCCTGCAACAGCAGGCGGCCACCGGCCGCGAGATTCGCGGTAAGCCCGTTGATCGGAATCGAGGCCTTGACGTACAGCAGCACGCCGTCGTTTTCCGCCCCCAGCGTCATGACCTCACTGATCGACGGATCACCCTGCAAGGTGGAAAGAAGGTTGGCGTAGTCCATTGCCGAGCCAAGGCCGCTGACCCACAACTTGCCCTCGCTCGGACCGGCGCCGATCACGTTGAGCTGCTTGCCGAGGCGATCGACCACCGCGTTGCCGGCGCCGCCGATCAGTGCATCCTCGGTTGCGCCCTGGCTGGTCCAGTGAAGAGGTTGTCCACCGGACACGAGGGTCCAGTCGGCGCTGACACCGTGCATCTTGCCGACCAGCACCAGACCGGTGTGGTACTTCTGATTGATCGCGGACAGCGCGGCGGGATCCGCTGACGCCAATGCGGCCGCATCGGGAGGCCGGTGGTAGTCGGGATACACCACCTCGGTGCCGCGCGCTGCAGCGGCGGATGCCAGACCGGACAATGCCGCCTGATCCAGCAACTGGCCGTCGGTCCCCTTCACCAGCAATAACACCGGCGGCTTGATTCCCGCACTGGGCACGCCCAGTGTCGAGACCAGGCGGCGCACCGACGACGGCGCAAAGTCAACGTCGAGAGTCAGGCCGGTCGCCGCACGCTGATACTGATATTTCTGCACGATGGAGCCGGCCTGGCTCAGGGCACTGCCGTAACCGCCATTGCTGCGCAGATCCTGCCCGCCCGCCACGCGCGTCAATACCTGTCCCAGAGCGGTGGAAAAGGCCTGGTCGCGCTGGGCCTCGCTGGTATCGGCCACCGGTACGATGACCGAGTACGGCGAACCCGCATTTTGCGCATGCAACGACGGCAGGCGGGCAAAAGCCAGCAGGAGGGTGACGATCATCAAGCGTGACAGGCGCATGGAGTTGGGTATCTTCCGGTGAAAGCTCAAGGGAAGTCTGCCCAATCGCGCACCCAGCGTCCATCGGCACAGCCGCCAAGCTCGCCCGAACGCTGCGGAACGGAGGGCATCTGCCGTACTTGCTGCTAAACTTTCTTGTTTGACAGTCGCCGGTTTTCGCCATGTCTGACGCCCTCACCTACCGCGCCGCTGGCGTGGATATCGACGCCGGCAATGCGCTGGTCGAACGCATCAAGCCGCTGGTCAAGCGCACGTTCCGCCCCGAGGTGATGGGCGGGCTGGGCGGCTTTGGCGGCCTGTTCGATCTCGGCGGTCGTTACAAGGAACCGGTGCTGGTTTCCGGCACCGACGGTGTCGGCACCAAGCTGAAGCTGGCGCAGATCCTCAACCGGCATGACACGATCGGCATCGATCTGGTCGGCATGTGCGTCAACGACGTGCTGGTGCAGGGTGCCGAACCGCTGTTCTTTCTCGACTATTTCGCCACCGGCAAGCTCCATGTCGACACCGCGGTGGCCGTGGTCAGCGGTATTGCCAAGGGCTGCGAACTGGCCGGTTGCGCCCTGATCGGCGGCGAAACGGCCGAGATGCCGGACATGTATCCGCCGGGCGAATACGATCTGGCCGGCTTCACCGTCGGCGCAGTGGAGAAGTCGCAGATGCTCACGGGTGACGCCATCGCTGCCGGTGACGTGATCCTGGGCGTGGCTTCCTCGGGCCCCCATGCGAACGGCTATTCGCTGGTACGCAAGATTCTGGAACGCGCCGGCTGCACGCCCGATAGCGGCGGGCTGGATCTGGATCTGGGCGGCATCAAGCTCGCCGATGCGCTGATGGCGCCGACCACGATCTACGTGAAGTCGATGCTCGAACTGATCGGTACCGGCGTGGTGCATGGCATGGCGCACATTACCGGTGGTGGGTTGAAGGAAAACATCATTCGCGTGGTGCCGGATGGTCTTGGTATCGCTCTGGAGGCTTCGGCGATCACCCTGCCGCCGGTGTTCGACTGGCTGATGAGTGAGGGCAACGTGGCGCGCGAGGAAATGTGGCGCACCTTCAACTGCGGCGTCGGCTTCACCGTAATTCTGCCGCGTGATGCTGTCGCGGGCGCTTCCGCGCTGCTAGCAAAGCACGACCTCAAGAGCTCGGTGATCGGCGAGGTCGTCACTGCGCAGGGCGATGAACGCGTCCGGATCGGCTGACTGCTGGCAGGCTGGACGATGACCGCACCGTTGCCACGCGTGGCCGTGCTCGCCTCGGGTCGCGGCAGCAATTTCGCTGCCCTGCTCGATGCACGCGAGCGTGGCGAGCTGGCGGTCGACTTCGTTCTCGTGGGCAGCGACAAGGCCACGGCCGGCGCGCTGCGACTGGCCGAGGCAGCCAATATCCCGACGCTGGCGCTTGATCCGCGCAGCTTTCCCGATCGCCGCGCGTTTGACCTCGAGCTGTTCGACCGCATCGCGGCCAGCGGCGCCCAGTGGCTGGTGCTGGCCGGATTTATGCGCATCATCGACAGCGAGGCGCTGCGTCCGTGGAACGGCCGCATGATCAATATCCATCCCTCGCTGCTGCCGAAATATCGTGGCCTGCATACCCATCGCCGCGCGTTGGAAGCGGGCGATCGCGATCATGGCGCCAGCGTACATTTCGTCACCGCCGAACTGGACGGGGGCCCGGTGATCGCGCAGGCACAACTTGCCATCGAGCCCGATGACGATGAAGAAGCACTGGCGAAACGACTGCTGCCGCTCGAACATCGTCTGCTTCCTGCCGTACTGGCCACCTTGACCAGCGGCCGACTGCAATGGCGCGGCGACGTTCCGCTGTTCGATGGCCAGCCACTGGCGGCACCCCTGGTGCTCGGCGTCGACGGCCTTCATTGGTCCGACTCCAAGTGATACCGGGTTCAGCCCCAGCCCGGCAGAATCGGCAGCATGACTAAACGCCCTCTTCTTGCTCCGCTCCTCGGCCTTGGCTTGCTGCTCATTGCGCCGGTCGCACCAGCCGCCACGCCGGGTGCCTTCACCGCCACCTACAACGTGTCGCAAAACGGACAGCCGCTGGGCGTGGCGAACATCACCCTACGTCCGTCCGACCACGGTGAATGGACCTACAGCAAGGACGTCAAAGGCACCGGCGGACTGGCCGCGCTGCTCGGTGCCAGCCTGAAAGAGTCCTCCCGCTTTCGCTGGAAGAACGATGTCCCCGAGGCCGTCAGCTACGACTACCAGTTGCAGACCGGGATCAAGAACAAGCAGCGCCATCTGACCGTCGACTGGGGAAAATCCCAGGTCACGGTCGACGACGGCAAGGGTCCGACGTCCTATCCGGCCACCGCCGGCATGGTCGAGCGCAATACGTTGTCGCTTGCCCTGGGTTTGGCCCTGCGCGATGGCAAGCAGCAAGCCACGCTGCCCGTCGCCGTGCGTCAGCAAGTGGAGATGCAACATTTCAAGGTGACTGGCAAGGAAGCCGTCAAGGTTCCTGCCGGCAGTTTCCAGGCGGAACGCATCGACCGCACTGACGCCGATCGCGGCTTCAGCGCGTGGTACGCCCCCGACCGCTATCCGATTCCGGTGAAACTCGCCCAGCACGATGGCGGCGACATCGAAATGGAACTGGTCAGCTACGCAGCGAAATAACCATCGAGATATTGTAGGAGCGCATTCATGCGCGATGCTCCTGCCTCGGTGCCGCAACGAAAAACATCGCGCGCAAGCGCGCTCCTACAGAATCCGCCTGAGGCCGTGCAATCAGTTGGGCAGGCGGCGGATTTTTGCTCCCAGCACGCCAAGTTTCTCTTCGATGTTCTCGTAGCCGCGATCGATGTGGTAGACGCGATCGACGATCGTGTCGCCCTTGGCGACCAGTCCGGCCAGTACCAGACAGGCCGACGCACGCAGGTCGGTCGCCATGATCGGCGCACCGCTCATCTCGGGCACGCCTCGCACCACCGCGGTATTGCCTTCCAGTTGGATATTGGCACCCAGGCGCTGCAGTTCCTGCGCGTGCATGAAGCGGTTTTCGAACACCGTTTCGGTGACTACGCCGGTGCCCTCGGCCACGCAGTTGAGCGCCGTGAACTGCGCCTGCATGTCGGTCGGGAACGCCGGGTAAGGTGCGGTGCTGATATTGACTGCCTTCGGCCGGCGCCCCTGCATGTCCAGCTCGATCCAGTCCGGACCGGTGGAAATGTGGGCGCCGGCCTCTTCCAGCTTGGCCAGCACGGCGTCCAGGGAGTCGGCACGCGCATGTCGCGCACGTACCTTGCCGCCGGTCATCGCCGCACCGACCAGATAGGTGCCGGTTTCGATGCGGTCAGGCAGTACGTTGTGTTCGGCACCATGCAGACGCTCGACCCCGTGGATTACCATGGTCGACGTGCCGGCACCCTCGATCTGCGCGCCCATCGCGATCAGGCAATGGGCGAGATCCACCACTTCGGGCTCTTGCGCCGCGTTCTCGATGATTGTGGTGCCCTGCGCCAGCGTGGCCGCCATCATGATGTTCTCGGTACCGGTCACCGTGACCATCTCCATCACGATGCGCGCGCCCTTGAGGCGTTTGGCCCTGGCCTTGATGTAGCCGTTTTCGACCGAGATATCGGCGCCGAGTGCCCGCAGGCCACGGATGTGCTGGTCGACTGGACGCGAGCCGATCGCACAACCGCCGGGCAGCGACACTTCGGCCTCGCCAAAGCGTGCCACCAGCGGACCGAGCACCAGGATCGAGGCGCGCATGGTGCGCACGAGGTCGTATGGGGCGACGCAGGTATTGGTAGTGCGGGGGTCGACATGCATCTTCATGCGATCGTCCAGCACCAGCTGTACGCCCATCTGGCCGAGCAATTCAATGAAGGTGGTGACATCGTGCAAGTGCGGCACATTGCCGATGCTGACCGGCTCGTCGGCCAGCAGGCAGGCAGCGAGGATGGGTAGCACGGCGTTTTTGGCGCCGGAAATGGCGACCTCGCCATTGAGTGGCACGCCGCCACTGATGAGGATCTTGGCCATCGATTGTCCTTCGGTAATCGGAAACGGGAAGTGCAGCTGCAGCCCTCAGGGGCGCTGTGCGACTTCCTCGGGAGTGACGGTTTTCAGCGCCAGCGCGTGGATCGCGCCACCCAGCTGATCACCCAGCGTGGCGTAAACGAGCCGGTGCCTGGCCAGCGGCAGCTTGCCAGCGAACTGGCTTGCCACCACGGTGGCCTCGAAGTGAACACCGTCGGCCCCGGTAACCTCAGCCTTCGCGCCTGGCAAGCCGTTTTCGATCATTGCCTGGATGCTGGCTGAGTCCATGGGGTGTTCCTTTGATTGGAGTGAGTCAAGCGAAAGCAGCTCGGCGGGCCGAAAGCCACTGCACCGACTTATGACTGTAAAATACGAATGTGCCATGGTAATGGAATTACGCTGGCGCAGAAATGACCGATGCCCGGTCTGGCGCCCATCAGGGCGATTTTGGGGCTAGGGTTACACCGATTTCTCCTTTCAAGAGGCCTCATGAACGCACGCATCGCCCCGCCGACAACGACCGACCTCAATGCCGCTGCCATCACCGGCAGCGCGCGCACGGTCATCGCGACCGAAGCGGCCGCGGTGCTGGCGCTGGAAGCGCGCATCGGGCCCGAGTTCGTGGAAGCATGCCGTCTGATCCTGGCTTGCAAGGGGCGCGTGGTGGTCAGTGGCATGGGCAAGTCCGGCCATGTGGCGCGCAAGATCGCCGCCACCCTGGCCTCCACCGGAACCCCGGCGTTCTTCGTGCATCCGGGCGAAGCCAGCCACGGCGATCTGGGCATGATCCTGCCCCAGGACATCGTGCTGGCGCTGTCCTACTCCGGCGAAACCGATGAGCTGCTGTTCATCCTTCCGGTGATCAAGCGCCAAGGCATTCCGCTGATCGTCATTACGGGCAAGCCTGACTCCTCACTGGCGAGCCAGGCAGACGTGCACCTGGACGGCAGCATTTCCAACGAAGCCTGTCCTCTCGGCCTGGCGCCGACCACCAGCACTACCGTGGCGCTGGTCCTGGGCGACGCACTGGCCATAGCGCTGCTCGAGGCCCGGGGCTTCACCTCGGATGATTTCGCACGCTCGCACCCTGCTGGCAGCCTGGGCCGTCGACTGTTGCTGCACATCGGCGACGTAATGCACAAGGGCACGGACGTGCCTCGGGTGTCACCGGATGCCAGTATCACCTCGGCACTGGTGGAGATGACCCGCAAGCACCTGGGCATGACGGCGGTTGTCGACGCCGACCAACGCCTGCTTGGGGTCTTCACCGATGGCGATCTGCGCCGAGCGCTGGACGACGAAGACGTGGATCTACGCGGCGCCACCGTCGGCGAACTGATGACCCGCGGCCCGAAGACGATCGGGGCGGACAAACTCGCCGCCGAAGCAGCGCAACTGATGGAAAAGCACCAGATTCAAGCCTTGCTGGTGGTGGATGACGAACAACGCGTGGTCGGCGCACTCAATATTCATGATCTGCTCCGTGCCCGCGTGGTCTGATAGGCGGGTATGTCCCAATGCCTCAGCTTGCTCCTACCTCATTTAAATGCATTGAATCGTGACTCCAAGCCAACCCTCCATCATCGCTTCAGACGTCCTCGCCCGCGCCGCCAAGATTCGCTTGGCGGTGTTCGACGTGGACGGCACCTTGACTGACGGCCGCCTGTGGTACGGCGAGGACGGGCGCGAAACGAAGGTATTCCACGTGCACGACGGGCTCGGGCTGAAACGCTTGCAGGCCAATGGCGTGGAGGTCGCGCTGATCACCGCGCGGATCAGTCATCCGGTTGCGTTGCGCGCCGAAGAGTTGGACATTGCCCACGTCTATCAGGGCCAAAAGGACAAGCGCCACTGCCTGCAGGAGCTGCTGGACGCGCTTCACCTCCTGCCGGAGCAGGCGGCTTTTGTCGGCGACGACCTTCCCGATCTGGCACCGATGCGCATCGTCGGACTGGCCGTGGCGGTGGCTAATGCTCACCCGTGGATCGTCGAGCAGTCGCATTGGCAGACCCGCCAGTCTGGCGGTGAAGGTGCCGCACGCGAAGTATGCGACCTGATCCTGCAGGCGCAGGGGAAAAGCGACGCGGAGCGGGAGCGCTGGCAGTGAGCTTGCGACGCTGGCTGCGCGACCGGCGCGTGCCGGCCGTGACCCTAGTTATCGCTCTCGCCGCCGGCCTCGGTCAACTGCTGCTGTGGTGGTTCGGACCGGCGCCAAAGACCAATGATTTCGTCGGCCCGCCACGCTCGGGATATACCCTTAGCGGTGCCAGGGTCACCGAATACAACGCGGAGGGAAAGGCAAGTTTTCGCCTGCAGTCGCCGCACCTGGAGCGCAGAGAGGGCGATGAATCGCTTTACCTCAACTCTCCAACATTCCAGTTTCCGGCCAGGCAGGCCGGCGTACCCGACTGGAAGGGCGAGTCACTGTACGGCTGGGTCAACAAGGGCTCCAGCGAGATCAAACTGCAGGGCCCGGTCAACATGCATCGCGCCGCCTTTTCCGGTGCACCGGCGGCAGAAATACATACGGCCGAGGTCAGCGCATGGCCCAAGGAAAACCGCCTGGAAACCGCAGCGCCGGCGCAGATGATCCAGGGCGGCACTAGAATCAGCGGTATCGGCATGCGTGCCAACCTCAACGACAAACACCTGGAGCTGCTCGATGATGTCCATGCCACTTTCCCGCCACGCAGCAAATAGCGCCAAGTTCGCGCTAGCTGTCGTTGCACTTAGCCTGCTGGCAGCGCAGCCTGCACTGGCCAAGAAGAGTGATCGCCAGCAGCAGATGCACGTCGCCTCCAAGCATTTCGACGGCTTTCAAAAGCCCAACAGCGTCAGCACGCTTACCGGCAGCGTGGTGATTACCCAGGGCTCGCTGAAAGCTAGCGGCAATGAAGCCAAGGTCTATTTCGACGCCGAGAGCCAGATCAGCCGGGTCGTCATCGCCGGTAACCCTGCTCATTTGCAGCAGCTTGATGACAACAACAATCTTGTCCTGGGCGACGCGACGACACTGGATTACGACAATCTCAGGGGTATCGCCGTGCTCCGCGGCAATGCGTCGATCAATCAAAAGGGCCGTGGTCAGGCCCATGGCGACAAGTTGACCTACAACACTCAGACCAGCGAAATGACCGGCGAAAGCGGTGGCGATGGCCTCGTGCACATGACCTTCCAGCCACAGAACAAGCCCGCCGCCAACAAGCCCGCCACGCCGACCGAGGCTCCTGCTCCCGGCCCCGTGCAGGCACAGCCCGCCAAGAGCCAGTCCGTGCAGGGACAGAACTAGACAATGCTTTCAGCCGAAGGTCTCCAGAAGAGTTTCAAGACGCGCAAAGTGGTGCGTGATTTCGGATTTTCGATCCGCGAAGGCGAAGTGGTCGGTCTGCTTGGCCCCAATGGCGCCGGCAAGACTACCTGTTTCTACATGGTGGTTGGCCTGGTGGACGCCGACGCCGGCAGCATCAAACTGGACAAGCAGGACATTACCTCGCTGCCGATGCATTCCCGCGCCAAGCTCGGCATCGGCTACCTGCCGCAAGAGGCCTCGGTCTTCCGTCGCCTCAGCGTTTCCGACAACATCATGGCCGTGCTGGAGCTGCGCAAGGGTCTGACCTTGCAACAGCGCGAGAGCGAACTGGAAAGCCTGCTCGACGAGCTCAAGATCGCGCATATCGCCACCCAGAAGGGCATCAGCCTTTCCGGCGGCGAACGACGCCGGGTAGAGATAGCACGTGCGCTGGCCGCGCAACCGAGATACATGCTGCTGGACGAGCCGTTTGCCGGCGTCGACCCGATTTCGGTGGGCGAGATTCAGCGCATCGTGCGCCACCTGAAGGAACGCGGCATCGGCGTGCTGATCACCGACCACAACGTGCGCGAAACCCTTGGCATCTGCGACCGCGCCTACATTCTCAGCGATGGCGAGGTCCTGTCCCGCGGAACGCCAGCACACATCCTCGCCGACGAGAAGGTCCGCGAGGTCTATCTGGGCCGCGAATTCCGCCTCTGACATATGGCGGGAGCCGGTCCGGGTTCGATCCCTTGCACGGGTCCGCATGCGACGAATCAATCATTTGCATGCCTGGATCACTGGCGATCCATTCGTTGACAGCATTTGCATCGTGTTCTTGCGGAAAGTTGCCGCTGACGTCCGATTTCGGTGAGATGCAAACGTTTGCCCGCGGCTATGGCTGCAAGCGCAGGCAAGCGCTACGATGGTCGGGAGTTCTTTCGATCAGGCTGGCATGAAACCCGCACTCCAGTTTCGCCTCCACCAGCAACTAACGCTGACGCCGCAATTGCAGCAGGCGATCCGTCTGTTGCAGCTTTCGCAATTAGAGCTTGAGGCCGAACTGCGCCAGATTGCCGAAAGCAATCCTTTGCTCGAATTCGCCGAAGAGGGCGAAGACGACGAAGCGGAAGCTGCAGCCAACAAGGATGAATATTCGGGCACCGACGCCATCGTCGCCGCGAGCGGCACCGAAAACGATAACAAGGACGACGGCAGCGAGTGGCCCGACAGTGGCGGAGCGGCCGAATCGCCGATCGATTTCTCCAGCAGCAGTGTCGGCAGCAGCTCCGGCACCCGCGGCGAGGACGACTTCGAGCCCCAGAACGCGGCACCTGAGACCTTGCAGCAGCACCTGCTGTGGCAACTCAATCTGGCGTCGTTCGACTTCCGCCAGCACCTGATCGCCACCGTCCTGATCGATGCGCTGAACCCGGCCGGCTATCTGTCCGAAGGGCTCGACGCGATATTCGCTGCCCTGCCAGTGGACATGCAGGCCAGCCTCGAAGAAATCGAGGCGGTCCGTCGCCAATTGCAGGGGTTCGACCCTGCAGGCGTGGGCAGTCTTGACCTGCGTGATTGCCTGCGCGTGCAGCTGGAACAATTCGATGCCGACGTTCCGCAACGGGATCTGGCGCTGCGCATCGTCGACAGCGAGCTGGACCTGCTGGCGCGCAATGACATTGCCCGCCTCGCCCGCCGGCTGCGGGCCAGTACCGAGGACGTGATGACCGCGGCGATGCTGATTCGCAGTCTCGATCCCCGTCCCGGCGCGGCGCTGGACACCACCCCGGTGGAATATGTCGCCCCGGATGTGTATGCGTTGCGCGACGGCAGCCGCTGGCGCGTCAGTCTGAATGCCGACGCGCAGCCACGGCTGGGCCTCAACCAACACTACTGCGGCCTGATCGCCAAGGCCCGTGGCGAGGACGCAAGCTGGATGCGCGGCCAGTTGCAGGAGGCGCGCTGGCTGATCAAAAGCCTGGAGTCCCGTGCCGAGACGCTGATGAAGGTTGCCGACGCCATCGTGCGGCGGCAAAGTGCCTTTCTCGACTACGGCCCTGAGGCCATGCATCCGCTTGTGCTGCGCGAAGTCGCCGAGGAGGTGGGGATGCACGAGTCGACCATCTCCCGCGTTACCACGCGCAAGTACATGCACACCCCACGGGGCACTTTTGAGCTCAAGTATTTCTTTTCCAGCGGCGTTTCCACTGAAGATGGCGGCAGTGCTTCAGCCACCGCGATTCAGGCCATGCTGCGCAAGCTGATTGATGCGGAGGATGTTCGCAAGCCGTTGTCAGATCAGGCGATTGCCGAAGAACTGCAACGCAAGGGCATTCAGGTAGCTCGCCGTACCGTCGCCAAATATCGGGAGGGCCTTCGGATACCCACGTCCAGCGAGCGCCAGCGCGCGAGCTGACCGGTAACCGTGACCTGTGGGAACTCGGCGGAGCCGGCGCGTTCTCACCTACATGATGATTGACGATGTGCCATGACCCCTGTGTTCAAGGCATGTCTATCCGCCGCGAGATGCGGCACTGCACCAGAGGAGGCGCCTATGCAATTCCAACTCACCGGCCAGCAGATTGAAATCACTGAGTCCCTGCGCGCACACGCTACCGCCAAGCTCGACCGACTTACGCGACTCGATGAAAAACTGAGAAGCCTGGCCATCGTGCTGACCCTCGACAAGCATGTTCAGTTTGCCGAAGGGACCCTTTTCGTCAACGGTTGCACGCTACATGCCGAGGCGTCGGAGCCGGACATGTATACCTCGATCGATATCGTGTTCGACAAATTGGTAAGCCAACTGCGCAAGCATCGCGAAAAGGTCAGTGACAAGCACCAGCAGGAAGCACGCGAAGCCCGCCTCTCCATCTGATCATCCCTACGGCCCGCCCAGTGCGGGCCGTTTTTTCATTTCGAAACACTCGCTGTCGTCCAAACTGGCACAATAGTCGTGTCGTCGCAGAGCCCCTACCGGCTTACCCTGCGACAACAAGGACCCAGGTTTGGATCGGATCAGCGCTCGACAACTCTACGACAGCGTCCACGAACGCATGACACTGCGCTGGCTCTCCGGCATGCGCGGCGAAGCCCGCGTGCTTGAACCCAATGCAAAGCAGTCGCGCCGCCCGTCGCTGATCGGCTATCTCAACGTCATCTATCCCAACAAGATCCAGATCATTGGCAGCGAGGAACTGAGCTTTCTCGACGGGCTGGACTCGCGGCAACGCTGGGAGGTGATGCACAAGATTGCCGCCTACCAGCCGGTGGCCCTGATCGTCACCAAGGATCAGCCGGTACCGACCGATTTGCGTGAAGTCGCCGACGAAACCAATACGCCGCTGTGGACAAGCCCGAAACGTGGCCACGAGTTGCTGACCTACCTGCAATATCACCTGGCGCGGATGCTGGCGGCCAAGACCACCCTGCACGGCGTGTTTCTGGAAGTGTTTTCGATCGGCGTGCTGATCACCGGCGAGGCAGGCTCGGGCAAGAGCGAGCTGGCGCTGGAGCTGATCAGCCGCGGCCATCGACTGGTTGCCGATGACGCCACCGAATTTACCTTGATCGCACCGGACGTGATCGACGGCACCTGCCCGGACCTGCTACAGGACCTGCTGGAAGTACGCGGACTTGGCGTACTCAACGTGCGGGAGATGTTTGGCCACATGTCGGTCAAGCCATCCAAATATCTGCGCCTCGTCGTGCACCTCAAGCCCTTGCGCGAAGGTGAAGATACCGATGCCCTGACCCGGCTCACCGGCGACATTGGGCACCGCCAGATTCTCGACGTGGCAATTCCGATGATCACCATCCCGGTGGCCTCCGGTCGCAACATCGCCGTGCTGGTAGAGGCCGCCGTGCGCAGCCACGCGCTCAAGAGCAAGGGCATCGATCCCGCACAGACCTTCATAGACCGGCAGGCGCATCAGTTGCAACGACTGCCGCCATGGTGAATGCATGAAAGAAAACGAGACCCCGCTGATCAATCCGTTGATCGACCCCCGCGAAATTCACCTGATCGTGCTCACCGGCATGTCTGGTGGCGGCAAGACGGTTGCCCTACGCGCGCTGGAAGACCTCGAGTTCTACTGCGTGGACAACCTTCCGTCAGCGTTACTGCCGCAACTGGTCAATGCGGTGATCAAGGGAGGCGGCAAACAACGGCGTATCGCAGTTGGTGTCGACGTTCGCAATCGCGGCGCCGATCTTGAACAGATGCCCACCGTGCTGTCCGAACTGGCCGGAGCCGGGGTGCAGGTGCACATGGTGTTCCTCGATTGCCGGGACGAAGTGCTGATCAAACGCTACTCGGAAACCCGTCGCCGCCATCCGCTGGCTACCCGCGGGTTGTCGCTGGCCGATGCCATCGTCGAAGAGCGCAATCTCCTGCGGCCACTGATTGCCATCGCGGAAAAAGTCATCGACTCCAGCGAACTGAACGTGCATCAGCTGCGTCGCCTTGTCGCCACCGGTTATGCGCAGGCGACCGAAGGATTGACGCTGATGTTCCAGTCGTTCGCGTTTCGTCGCGGTCTCCCGCTGGACGCGGATTTCGTGTTCGACGCGCGCTGCCTGCCCAATCCGCACTGGCAGCCGCGCCTGCGTCCGCTTTCCGGAAAAGACGCGCCGGTGCGCGATTTTCTCGAATCGGACACGCTGGTGGGCGAATACTTCACCGACACTGTGCGCTGGCTGGATGCCTGGCTGCCACGCTTCGAACAGGATGACCGCAGCTACCTGACCATTTCGGTGGGCTGCACCGGGGGCCGGCATCGCTCGGTCTATCTGGTGGAGAAGCTGGCCGCCTACTATCGCGACCGACGCGAAGGTGTACTTGTCTTCCATCGAGAGCTGGGATAATGCGCGCATCATCACTTACCCGATTTGCAGGCATCCTTACATGAGCGTTGGCGTGCTGCTGATGACCCACGAAGCCGTCGGGAAAGCACTGATTTCTGCCGTTCATCACGTGATGCCGCAACTTCCGCTTCGCGTGGAAGCGGTCGAAGTGCCGCCAAAGGCCGATCCGGATGTCATGCGCGCACTCACGGAGCGCCATGCACGCGCACTCGACCAGGGCGAGGGCGTATTGATCCTTGCCGACCTCTATGGCGCTACCCCGTGCAATATCGGGCTCTCACTCAGCGCGCTTGGCGTGCATCTTCGCTGTGTCTCCGGCCTCAACCTGCCGATGCTGCTGCGCGTACTCAACTATGCGGAAAAATCACTGGATGAGCTGGCTGAAATTGCGGCCAGCGGTGGCCGCGGGGGAATCTTCATCGATCATGCTTGAACAAGAAATCGTGGTTTCGAACAAACTCGGCCTGCATGCACGGGCGTCGGCAAAACTGGTACAACTGGTACAAGGCTTCACCTCCACCGTGTGGCTGGTCAGCAAGAGCCGCGAGGTCAATGCGCAAAGCATCATGGGCGTGATGATGCTTGCGGCCGGCATCGGCACATCGCTGACGATTCGCATCGACGGCCCCGACGAGGCCGCGGCGATGGCGGCAGTGATTGAACTTTTCGATCGAAAATTCGACGAAGGAGCGTAATCGGGATGCGATTCGGGATGACCAGCCGTGCGGCTGTTGAAAGCCGGAACTCGGGACTCGGCAAGGGCCGCAGATCGGGCTTGGCGGAAATCCGCCAGGATCGGTGCGCGCCGCTTTGGCCGCGCCTTGAATCCCGGCTGGCGACTCATGACACCGGGGGAAGCCCGCCATGAGACATGTGCTCAGCGGAACCGTCGCAGCGCATGGCATGGCCCTTGGCCGGGCGCGTCTGGTTCAGCCGAGCCGCTATGCGGTTGACGAACGTCCTCTCGCCGAAGGGGAGATCGAGAGCGAGCTGGTGCTGCTTCATCACGCGCTGGATACGGCGCGCCAGGAGCTGAGCGACCTGCGTGGCAAACTGAATGGGGCGCTGGCGCGTGAGGTCAACGAATTCATCGACGCCCACAGCCTGCTGCTGGACGATGCGGAGCTGTTGCGCGGACTGGATGATCTGGTCCGCATCGGGCATTACCGGCCCGGCGCGGCACTGAAGAAACAGCGCGACCGACTGTCCGCCGTGTTCGAAGCCATGGACGACCCCTACCTGCGCAGTCGCAAGGAAGATGTCGAACAGGTCATCAACCGGGTGATCTCCGCGCTACAGCGGCAGACCAGTCCGGAGGAACGCAAGCTGGCCGCCAGGGTCGGTGAAATACTGATCGCCGACAGCATCGCGCCGGCCGACATGGCGCAACAGGCTGGCAACGGTCTGCTTGGCGTGGTCGCCAGCTCCGGCAGCGTATATTCGCATAGCGCCATCCTGGCGCGCAGCCTCGGCCTGCCGATGCTGGTCGGCACCCGCGATGCACTGGCCAATATTCACGACGACGACCTGATTCTGCTCGATGCCGAGCGCGGCGAAACGATCGTGCACCCCACCGCGCAGGACCTCTCGCGTTATCGCGCCTGGCAGCGCGAGGCGGCCATCGAAGGGAGGCGTCTGGCGAAGCTGGCCAATGCGCCAAGCCGCACTCGTGACGGGATCGACATCGCACTGCTCGCCAATGCCGAGTCGGCGAACGACGTTGCCATGGCACGTGCGCGCGGCGCCGATGGCATCGGCTTGTATCGCACCGAATTCCTGTTTCTCAAGCACAAACGCCTGCCGTCGGAGAACGAACAGTTCATCGCCTATCGCGATCTCGTGCTTGGCATGGGCGGCCTTCCGGTAACCATCCGCACGCTCGACCTCGGTGCCGACAAGGCCGATGCCGCCGGTCTGGTGATGCGTGGTGAGGAAAACCCGGCACTTGGCGTGCGTGGCGTGCGACTGTCACTGCGTTACCCGGCCGTCTTTACTACGCAGATCCGCGCCATCCTCCGCGCAGCCTGCTACGGCCCGGTGCGGGTACTGGTGCCAATGGTTACCCAGCCGGACGAATTGATCGCCGTGCGGACCCTGTTCAAGCTGGCCCGTCAGGAGCTGAAGCGCGAGAACATCGATCTTCCCGAACGGCTGCCGCTAGGGGCGATGATCGAAGTCCCGGCCGCCGCAATCAACGTGCGTGCATTGCTCGAACACGCCGACTTCCTGGCGATCGGTACCAACGATCTGGCTCAGTACGTGCTGGCCGCCGACCGGGGCAACGATGCGCTGGAGAACATCTACAACCCGCTGCAACCTGCCCTGCTGCGGTTGCTGTCGCACGTGATCAGCGCGGGTCGGCGCGCAAAGAAACCGGTCAGCCTGTGCGGCGAGATCGGTGGTGACGTCCACTTCACCGCATTGCTCCTGCTGCTGGGACTGTGCGAATTCAGCATGCATCCCGGACAGCTGCTGCAGGTGCGGGACCGACTCGCCACCCTCGATCACGGCGAGCTTCGTCGCCACGCGGCGCAAATGTTGCGAACCTCCACTCATGAAGAAGCGGCCGCGCTTTTGAATAGCCTTGTCGAGCCATTGGTTCTCGCCTGATTGTCGCTACGAAACCTTGAAAATGTTTCGCCGTACTTGGGGATTCCCGACGCATTGCTCTCGATCAGGCGGCTGCCGGGTACGCCACCTGTAGGAGCGCACCCTGTGCGCGAAAGCTTCGGGCTTGGGAAGCGACGCAAAAGCCTTCGCGCACGGGCTGCGCTCCTGCAGTCGTTCCTGCGATCATCAAAGCACGAAGGATTCCTCAGACATTTCGCGTGTCGCCACCATCGGTGTCCCGAAGAAACGCATCCAGCAAAGCCCCGCGATACTTCTCCCGGTGAAGCAGCAGGAAGAGCTTCCGACGCAGGTCAAGAAACGGTGTCTTCAGCGCCTTCAATCGACCCGTGGCGAGCGCGTCCGTCACCGCCACTGCAGGCAGACAGGCAATGCCAAGACCGGCGACCACCACCTGCTTGATGGCCTCGATCTGATCCAACTCCAGCACCGTCTCACCGGGCGGCAGCTGGGACAGCACGCGCTCGCTGATCGCGCGCGTCGCCGAGCCCGGCTCTCGCAGTACCCACCGCGCACCGGCAAAATCCGCTGGCTTCAGACCCCGCTTGCGCGACAGTGGGTGCTCGGGTGCGGCACATACCGCCAGCAGATCATCGCGCCACGGCCGCGCCTCCAACAGCGGATGCGTCACCGGACCTTCAACGCAACCGACGTCCAGACGATGATCGAGCATGCCCGCGGCAATGGCCTCGGTATTGGCCACCCGAAGGCGAATCGCTACCTGCGGGTGCGCTCGCACAAAGTGGCCAAGCAATTCGTCGACGCGATAATTGCCCACTGTGTTGCTGGCGCCAATGCGCAGCTCGCCGCTCAGACTTGCGCCTTCCGCACTGCCGCGTCGGCCGAACTCTGCGTGCCGCTCCAGCAGCTCCTGCGCCAGCGGCAACAGCTCGCGCCCGCGCGGATTGAGTCGCAGCCGACCACGCTCGCGCGCAAACAGCGGCGCATCCAGCTGCCGCTCCATTTCCGCCAGCGCCATGCTGGCTGCCGGCTGGGTCAGATGAAGCTGTTCGGCGGCGGCACGCACACTACCCCGCAAGGCGATCTGCACGAACACGTCCAACTGTCGCGGGCTGATGTTTATCATCAGCCAATCTTATACATATCATCAGTTATTCAAAGTTATATTTATTGACATCGGTTGCGACAATGACCCCATGAAACACGTCGCCGGCCCTGCCCCATTGATCGCAACCTCTGTTCATCCGAGCATGCGGGACCGGCTGCCCGGTTTGCTACTGGCCGTCGCCATCGCGCTGCTCGCGCTGCTACTGGGACGCCTGGCCCCGCTTGTCGGGGGGCCGGTCTTCGGCATCGTGCTCGGCGTGCTGGTAAAGAACCTGTTTTCTCCCGATACGCGATTCACCCATGGCATCCAGTTCGGCGGCAAGCAGATCCTGCAATGGTCAATCATCGCGCTGGGTTTCGGCCTCAGCCTGACCCAGGTGGCGAAGACTGGGCTCGAATCGCTCTGGGTTACCCTGATCACGATGACGGTGGCGTTCCTCTCGGCCTGGCTGCTTGGCCGCTGGTTGGGGGTGCATGACAAGCTGAGAATCCTGATCGGCGTGGGTACTGCCATCTGCGGCGGCTCGGCGATTGCCGCCGTCACTCCGATCATTCGCCCGGACGACCACGACACCGCGTTCGCGATCTCCACGATCTTCCTGTTCAACCTGGTCGCGGTACTGCTTTTTCCGTTGCTTGGCCATCTGATGCACATGTCCGATCAGGGCTTCGGCCTGTGGGCCGGCACTGCCATCAACGACACCTCGTCGGTCGTGGCGGCAGGCTACAGCTATAGCCATGCCGCCGGCGACTACGCCACTATCGTCAAGTTGACCCGCGCCACCTTGATCATTCCGGTCTGTCTGGTGCTGGCGTTCGCCGTCGCCGCTCGGGAAAAGCGCAAGGCCAAAGCCAGCGGCGAGGTCAGCAGCTTCCGCTTGGCCGCGATCTTTCCCTGGTTCATCCTGTGGTTTCTGGTCGCCTCGGCCGTGCGCACATTCGGTCTGGTGCCGACAGCTGTTCAACCCGTCCTGCACGCCGCAGCCGAATTCCTGATCATCGTCGCGCTCACCGCCATCGGCCTGTCCGCCAACCTGCGCAGGATGGCTTCAACCGGCGTACGCCCGATTCTGCTGGGGCTGGGTGTCTGGATCGCCGTCTCGGTCAGCAGCCTGCTGGTGCAACTGGTGATCGGGCAGCTGTGATTTGATCAATCTCGCGACACCCGGAAAGAACACACGCCGCCTCGACGCGGCACCTGTTGGACTGCACCACCTACCCAGCCTTAGGTCGGCTTTCCTCCACGACACGGGATGCTCGCCACGGCTGCTTGACCCGTTCTGACCCGGGAGTTGCGCATGTCCGACAACATCTTTGAAGCCCTCCGCGAAAGCCATGAGATCCAGCGATCGCTGATTCGCAAGCTGGTGCTATCAACCGTCGGCGAGCATCGCGTCGAGATTTTTACTGAGCTGCGCATCGAGCTGGCGGCGCATGAAGCGGCGGAGGAGCGCTACCTCTACGCGCCGATGCTGATGGACGACCGTGGTCTTGATTCCTCGCGCGACGCGCTTGCCGATCACCACAAGATGGACATGATCGTGGCGGACCTGCAAACACCCGACCACGCTGGCAGCGGCTGGATGGCCAACGTGCGCAAGCTCTCGAAAGAACTGCATGACCATCTGCGCGAGGAGGAAAAGATTTTCTTCCAGCTGGCGGGAAAGATTCTCGACGAACCCGCCAAGTCTTCACTGGCAAAGAAATATCGCAAGGACTACCAGCGCATGCGCGATAAATTCGCGCACGGTTGACCCGTCGTTTCGATCGGCCCACGCCCTGTTACAGGAAGGTCAGCGCGGGCATTTCGCGTCACGCCCGCCCACTCTCTTCGCGGGCGCCGCCCTGAGCTCGCATGTGGCCGGCGGCTGCATGCGGCTATCTCACGCAAGCCACCCGCGAAGTTCCGCCGACCGCACGGAATTCCGCCTCGATCACCGCAACCCTATGGCTCCCATGCCGCAATGGGACATGCTATTGAGGAGGACGACGATCTCCACTTGGCAAGGTCATCGTATCCGCCGTGCTGGCGTGGCTGTACGCCCTCGGATCAAGTGGATGCCGACGAGGCATACACCTAACCAGGCAACGCTTTCAAAGAAAGCGGCGAGGATATCGCTGAAAAAATGCGCGCCCAGATACATGCGACTGGCCGCCACCAAAATGATCAGCAGCAGCGCCCCGATGACAGCGGCGACGCGCCGGGCGGTGGAAGATGTGTGGCTGATCAGCAACGCGGCCACGAAACCGTAGAAAAGAGTACTGCCTGCCACATGCCCGCTTGGAAAACTGTAGCTGGTGAGGGTCACAATCGGATCGATGAAGTGCGGCCGTGCCCGCGCAAAGACGAATTTGAAGAATGTGTTGAGCACCATTCCGCCGGGCACCACCAGCATCAGACCAAGAAACCAGTCGTTATGGCGACGCCATCTCAGAAAAATCGCGAGCAGGACGGTCAGGACACTCATCGGCAGCATGTCGTGCAGCGTCGATACGGCCACCATCACCTGCGTCAGTGCTGGCGTTGCCTGAGTGTGGAGCCAGTTGGCCCACCGCAGATCCACTACCGTGATGTGATCTGCGGTCTCGACGTCCTCTGCAAGATCAACGAAAACTCCGATTGCACCCAGGCCCAAAAGTGTGGCCAGCGCGAGCCACCATGCCCGCTGGGTACTGAAAAGTAGCCTCATGCGGGAGAGCCGCCGGGAGCTTAAGTTTCGTATGCCGGCTGGAGTGTGAGTTGGGTCCATCAGCTCTCCACGCGAGCAGAGGATTTACATACTCGCATTGGCTACCCTACGAGAGTCGTTCGACATTTGACTGAAGTCTCAGTATCGATGCAGAGCACGCTACTGAGCGTGAGGAATCGCTGGAAAAAAGCCGGCGAGTTCGAAATCCGCTCAGGGTTGCAAACAGGCTTCGCGATTCAAGCCTTGCCCTGCTCCACCAGCGTCATCGCCACCTTGTCGCGCAGATACACCGGCAACGCCAACTCCGGCGCTTGCGCGTGGCCGGCGCTGAACTCGCGCATGGCCAGTTCAGCCACGTGCGCCGCCTGCGGATAACGCAGGCCATCGGCTGAATGCAGCACGCCGGTGAGGCGCTGGCTCAGCACGGTAGCGTAGGTGGCCCAGCCGCTGCCGACTACCTGCCATGCGGCCGATTTGGACAGCATCAGCGATTCGGGCTTGCAGATGTGTTCTCCATCCAGCGCCACCAGTCCGCCGTTGTCATCGCGGCGGTAGCTGGCGGCGTAGATCTCGCCCATGCGGGCGTCGATCACCGCGAGGATGGCGGTGTCGTCTTCCTCGGGTGCCTCCAGCGCCAGCGCCGCCAGCGAGGACACCGTGATCACCGGGATATCCAGCGCCAGCGCCATGCCTTGTGCCAGCGACACGCCCAGACGGACGCCGGTGAACGCACCCGGGCCGCGACCCACGGCGATCGCATCGAGCGCCCGCCGGCTGATGCCCGCCTCGGCCAGCAGCTGATCGGCCATGGGCAATACCAGCTCGCTGTGGCGGCGCGGTGCGATCTCGCTGCGGGCAATCAGTTCGTCACCATGGACAAGGGCGACAGAACAGGCTTCAGTGGCGGTTTCGATGGCAAGCAGGTTCATGATCGTTCCATGATAGCGGCTGAGGCTTCCGATGCGGCTGGTGCAGCCGTCGGGACGTAGGCATACCAGTGGACGCGCCGGATCAGATACATCATCGGCGACACGATTATCAGCTGCGCGTATTGCTTGGCCGCAATCAGCCCGTAAAGGATGGCGTACATCAGCGCCAGTACAACAGCAACCCGTATTTTCACGCGTGCATTTTGCGCTGGTACACATCCACAGGCTGATACAGCTGCACACCGAACATCGAAGCCGGCAACGCCTTCTGCATGGTCGCGTCTGCATCGGCCCAGTTCTGGCGATAGTTTCAATTGAGATCCAGCAGGTACAAGTGCGCGCGGAAACGGGCCGTACTGACCTGGTGTCGCCGCGGCAGCCCGGCGCCGACGAAACCCGGATCGCGCCATGGCGCGCGCATGCGTACTTCTATGCCGCGTGCCAGCGGCAGCACACCAACGCCAAGCACCTTGGCTGTCTCCGTTCGTGTCCAGGACACCCATCATATTTTCAGTCGCTGCTTCCAGCGTCGATGAAGCGCTTGGCAGCGGCCCTGCTGGCGACGCGGTGGGGCCGCCGGCTGACGGCGAGGTGGCGCTGCCATGGCTGTGCAACTTCCGGGCGCCATTACGGTCATCTGATCTGGGTGCTGGCGGGATGAACCACACCCATCGACATCCGCCACGAGGGGAACACCATGCGAGCGATCACCACGTTTCTGGCGCGCAACAGAGGCCTGCTGGTCTTCCTGTTCTGCATGGTCATGTTCCGCAGCGCCGTCGCGGACTGGAACGTGGTGCCTACCGGCTCGATGCAGCCGACCATCCGGATCGGCGACCGCATCCTGGTCGATAAACTGGCCTACGACGTCCATCTGCCGTTGACCCACGTTTCGCTGCGGCACCTCGCCGACCCGCAGCGCGGCGATATCGTGGTGCTCGATTCCCACGAGGCACACGAGCGGCTGGTGAAGCGGATCATCGGCCTGCCCGGTGACCAGGTAGCGATGCGCAGCAACGTGCTGTTTATCAATGGCCACGCGTCCAGTTATAGCGCGACCGAGCGCAGCGGCATTCACGACGACGAGCAAAACGCGGCGCATTACGAAATCGAACGCTATGGCAGGATGCACCACGTGATCCGCTTGTCCGACCACTGGCCGAGCCCGGCCAGTAACTTCGGCCCGGTGACCGTGCCCGCCGGCCATTACTTGTTGCTCGGCGACGACCGCGACAACAGCATGGACTCGCGCTACTTCGGCTTCTTCCCGCGCAACGAGATCGTCGGGCGCTCGCACTACGTGGTCCTGTCACTCGATCCTGATCATCACTACCGGCCACGCAGCAGTCGTTTGGGCACTTCGCTGGACTGAGCATTCACGCCGGTGGCTGCCACAGCTCGATACGGGTGCCGCGGCGTCCATGACCCAACCGAAGCGGCCGAACTGACTTTGCCCGATGCGCGAGTCGACATTGGACGCCCGCGGCGCGCAGCTGCGCCAACAGCGCGGCGAGATCATCAACGCGAAAGTTGACCATGAACGATTGCGTTCTGGGCGCGAAGCGGGTGGTGTCGGCCGCAAACGCCGACCACAGGATATAGCCGAAGCGCTGCGCGTCCTCGTCGAAACGCACGCCGCTCCACTCGTGTACGTTGAGACCGAGTTGCTTTCGCGTACCACGCGGCAAGTGCGATGGAATCGCGTGGTTTGAAGAACAGGCCGCCCCGTCCGGTGATCTTGGTCATGTGTGTCTCCTCGTTATGGCTGCCCTGTTTTGTAGAAGCGCATTCATGCGCGATGCTTTTCGTTATGGCTAAAAGGCAAGAGCATCGCGCATGAATGCGCTCCTACAGGGATGAAGGGTTTACCGCGGCGCTCGCCGTTACGTCCCCGAAGAAAGTCTGCACATCGGCCAGTTCGCGCGTGCGCGGCATCGACGGCAGACTGGCCAGGAACAGCTTTCCATAGCCCTTGCTGGTCAGACGCGGATCACACAGCACCAGCACGCCGCGATCATGTACATCGCGGATCAGTCGGCCGGCGCCCTGCTTCAGTGCGATCACCGCGCTGGGCACCTGCCAGCCCATGAACGGGTTGATGCCCGAATGCTCCAGCGCCTGCAGGCGTGCCATCAGCACCGGATCGTCGGGCGCAGCGAACGGCAGTTTGTCGATCACCACCACGCTGAGCGCTTCGCCGACCACATCGACGCCTTCCCAGAAACTCGCCGCACCTAACAGCACGCCATGGCCACTGGCGCGAAATTCTTCCAGCAGGCGCGGACGCGGCGCTGTGCCCTGCACAAACAGCGGCCACGGCACCTTGTCCTGCAGCAGCTCGGCAGCGACGCGCAATGCGCGGTGCGAGGTGAACAGCAAAAAAGCCCTGCCGTTCGAGGCATGCAATACCGGCAGCGCCGCCTCGATCACTTTTTGCGTGTGGTCGCGCGCACCGGGTTCAGGCAGTCCCTGCGGCAGATAGCACAGCGCCTGTTTCGCGTAATCGAACGGGCTTTCCAGACTCAGCGTGCGTGGCTCGTCGAGGCCGAGCTGGCGCGCAAAGTGATCGAAATTGCCTGCCACCGACAAGGTCGCCGAGGTGAAGATCCAGGATGCATGTGTGCTTTCGCGCAGGCTGCGCATCGGCACCGCCAGATCCAGCGGTGTGGCATAGAGCGCGAAGCCTCGCGGGTAGTGCTCGTACCAGCGCACATCGCGATCGCCATGCTCCTCGACAATCCGGTCCAGCCGCTCTGAGAACAAGGCAGCACGCTCGTGCAGGTTGGTGAACCCACGCGAGCGCTCGGCTTGCGAGGCGAGCAGTTCGGCCAGCGAAGCCAGCAATTCGCGCAGCTCGTGCAGGGCAGTGCTGACTCCCTCGCGATCTGCCAGCAGCTGGAACGCGCCGCGCGATGGCAGGGCATCCATCGCCAGACGCAGATGCCGCAAGGCACCCTGCAGCGCTTCAACCGGCTCCAGCAACAGGCCGATCGCGCCGGTGATGCCGGTGCACTCACCGAGCGCATCCTGTGCCAGATCGGTCAGCTGGCGTGAACTGACACTTTGCGAAAAGAATTGCCCCGCCAGCTCGGGAATCTGATGCGCCTCGTCCAGAATGAAAGCGGCGGCGCCCGGCAGGATTTCGCCGAAGCCTTCCTGCTTCAACGCCAGATCGGCAAACAGCAAATGATGATTGACCACCACCACCTCTGCCTCCAACGCCTCGCGCCGCGCCTTGACCACATGGCAGTCGTCGAAGAACGGACATTCCGCACCGAGACAGTTCTCCGGGGTCGAGGTCACCCGCGGCCACATCGGTGACTCCTCCGGCACCTCCGCCAGCTCCATCCGGTCACCACGGCGCGTGCGCGCCGACCACGCGCGGATGGTCGCCAGTTGCGCCGCCTGCGTGCGCTCAAACGCGGCACCCTCGCGCACCGTCTGATCGAGTCGATAGAGACACAGGTAATTGGCGCGGCCTTTAAGCAACGCCGTTTTCAGTCGCGCACCGAGCACCGAGCGGACCTTGGGCAGGTCCCTGAAATACAGCTGATCCTGCAAGGCCTTGGTGCCGGTGGAGATGATCACGCGCTCGCCCGACAGCAGCGCGGGAACGAGATACGCGTACGTTTTTCCGGTGCCGGTGCCGGCTTCGGCGATCAGCGTGTTGCGGCCCGCAATCGCCTGTTGCACCTCGCGCGCCATCGTCTGCTGCGCGCAGCGCGGTGCAAAATTCGGCAGCTCGCGGGCAAAGGGCCCGTCAGCGCCGAGCAACGCGTCGATGTCCTCGGAATCCTTAGCTTCGGTCTCGATCATTCGACCAGTATCGCCCAGCTCCGTCGCACCGCAAACCTGCATCTTTGTGCAAACTGGCAGGAACGCACGGTTTGGATCACCATGCCGCTACAACTCAAGGAGAGCCGGATGACTACCGAAATGTACATGCTGGTGTGGAGCATTGTCCTGGGACTGGTACAGATCGCAGTCGCAGCCGCTGGCTCGGTCGGTCAACGCGGGCTGGGCTGGGCCACCAGCGCGCGTGATGGACAGCCAAAACCCTTGACCGGCATCGTCGCTCGACTGGATCGCGCCCGCGGCAATTTCCTGGAAACCTTTCCTCTGTTCCTCGCCGCAGTGATCGCTGCGTATCTCCTGCAGCGACATGACGGCATGACCGTGCTCGGTGCCCAACTCTATTTCTGGGCGCGCCTGATCTACGTTCCGGTCTATGCGGCGGGCATTCCCTATCTGCGCACCCTCGTATGGGCGGTAAGCATCGTTGGCATCGTGTTGCTGTTGGTGGCGCTTTTCTGACCAGCGATGATCGCCCACGCTTCAAGGCAGTGATGACACCTCGACACGCGCGTGGTTGGGTGCGAACTTTGTGCCATTCCACCCGCGACTGCAGGTTTCGCATCGTTGTAGCGGCTTGCTCCGCGGCCATTCGTTGGGGCGCGGGTTGGCGTGCCGCCGAATGACATGGCCGCTGGGTATTCCACCGGCGCGGGGACCCACCAGCTCGAGGTGACGCTCAGTCGTCGCGCCGGCCTGCTGCACCGGGACCGTCGCTTCGACGACGGCCGACACTTTCCCTCGACGTTTCCGCCGGTGGGCCATTCGCCCGCCCTCGGCGGGTTAAAAAACCCGGCAACGATCCCTCTGCAGTTGCGGTAAGGATGTTTTTGACGGCGGCTGGTACTGGCGCTGCATCAGTGCACGACGTGACCGCTGGCGTCACCCACGCCGGCGGCTACCATGCAGCGACGCGTTCCAAGCGCATGGAACGTGATCGCTTTCGCTACCGTGTCAGCTTCGCCCTGCCGCTGGGCGAGGTTCTGCGTTATGGGAACTTGCTCGTTGCTGCCGTTGACTGACCTCAGTAGCGCGGAATACCCGCCTTGTGGCACTTCTGCACCCACTTGCGTGCCGTGTCGGCGCCTGCCTTGTCGTTCGCCTGCAGGCGCATTTCGACGACAGTCTGCCAGTTGCGTGCGCACAACGGGCCAAGCTTCGGCCCCAATGCCCATGACTGGTGTGCGAGCTGTTCGGCACGGGCGTAGTCCTTCAACCGGATCGCCATTTCAGCACGATCCTGCAACAGGTCAGGCGAATCTGGATTGAGCTTGATCGCCTGGTCAAGCTTGGCCGCGGCATCGGCATATTTGCCGGTTTGCTCGTCGTGTCTGGCGGCATCCTGCAACGCAGAGATACCGGGATCGCTCAGCGGGTTGACGTCGATGATCGACTGCTCGCGCTTACCGGCAGCACGAATCGCAGCCACTTGATCGTGAGGCGTCGCCAGCGTGGGAGCGGGCGCCGGCGGTGTGGTGTTGAACATGCCGCAACCGCCGAGAAAGATCGCGGCCAGCAACAGCAGCGGGAGGGAAAGCTGGTTTGAGGAAAACCGCATGATCAGTTCCGTATGGGAGTATCGGGCGCAGTATAGGGCTGACCCTGGCTGTCGGCCGGCGGTGCATTACCGCTGCCGAACAGGCCTTGGACGCCCTGCCAGAAGCAGCCCTCGGTGCCACCGGCGAGGCTGCCGGAGACGACGGGCACCTGCTGGGCACCTTGGCACTGCGAGTCGGTGCGCTTGTTGTCGGCCGGGTTGATCCAGGCCATTTCCAGACCGTCGCCGGGAGCCGCCGACAAGGGCCGGGTAGGCAACTTCGCAAACAGGTCGCGCCATGCGCGAAGCCCTCCGCTGGCGCCGAACAGGGTGGTCGGCTTGTTGTCGTCGCGGCCCATCCAGAACACGGCCAGATGCTCGCCGGTGAAGCCGGAAAACCAGCTGTCACGCATGTCGTTGCTGGTGCCGGTCTTGCCGGCGGCATGCAGCCATGACAGCCCGGAGTTGCCGATGGCGCTGGCGGTGCCGTACTCCGCGACCTGCTGCATCGCCCAGGTGGTCAGACGCACCGCCTCCTGATATTCACCCTTGCCGCCCTGCACTTGGTAACGCTTGATGGTGCGTCCGTTGCCGTCAAGCACGCCGCTGACCGCCACCAGCGGCACCGCATGACCGTCGGCAGCCAGATACTGATAAAGGTGCGCCACCTGCAGCGGTGCGAGATCGATCGCGCCGATCAACAGCGACGGGCTGGGATTGACGTCAGTGAGGCCGAAGGACTCGAGGAACGACTTGATCCGCGGCAGTCCCACGCTCAGTCCCAGATGAATGGTGGCCAGGTTCCACGAATGCGCCAGCGCATCGACCATGGTCAGCGGATCGTGGCTGCGGTGGTCATCGTTCTGCGGCTGCCACATGCTGCCATCAGGCTGGCGCATGCTGACCGGGCCGTCATTGAGCAGGGTCGCCAGGTTCCACCGCTCTGGCTGCGTCAGGGCGACCAGATAGACAAACGGCTTGATGGTGGATCCCACCTGCCGGCGTGCATCCAGCGCGCGATTAAAGCCAGGATCGCCCGGCCGCTTGCTGCCCACCACGGCCAGCACACTACCGCTGTGCGCATTGGTCACGACGGCGGCTGCCTGTATCCCGTCACCGCGCTTGCCCAAACCCTTCAGGGTTTCGGTAATCGCCTGCTCGGTATACAGCTGCGCTGCCGGATCAAGCGTGGTGAAAATCGACAGATTGCCTTCGCGCAAGGCCTTTTCATCGAAGTCGGCGGTGATCTGCTTGCGCACCAGGTCCATGAACGCCGGGAACCGGTTATGCGGCAACTGCCCATTGCTGATGATGTCCAGAGGCGCCGCCTGTGCGGCATTGAGCTGACCGGCAGTGATCAGGTTGGTATCAAAAAATTCCTGCAGCACGAGGTTACGACGGAGCGTCGCGCGCTTGGGAGAGCGGCGCGGATCGTAGTAACTCGGCCCCTTGACCATGCCCACCAGTAGCGCGATCTCCTGCGGGCGCAGGTCCTGCAGGCGTCGCCCGAAGTAGAACTCCGACGCAGCTGCGAAGCCGTGCACCGCCTGCCCGCCCTGCTGCCCGAGGAAGACATCGTTGACGTAAGCCTCGAGGATGCGCCCCTTGCTGTAGTGCGCTTCCAGCAACAGGGACATCAGCGCTTCGTTGATCTTGCGGGTGAAATTCTGGTCGCGGCTCAAAAACAGATTGCGCACCAGCTGCTGGGTCAGCGTGGAACCGCCCTGCACAGTGTGACCGGCGCGCAGGTTGGCGATAGCCGCACGCGCGATCGCACCGAAGTCGATGCCGATGTGATGATTGAAATTGCGATCCTCGACCGCCTGCAGGCCACTCACCAGCAGTTGCGGGACTTGGGCCAGATGCACGAAGCGGCGCTCTTCCTGAGTGGCGCCGTACAGCGTGGCAATGCGGGCCGGGTCGAGGTGGGTCAGCGCGACGTTTTTTTGAGTACCCGCATCCTCGACCGAGCGCACGCTGTCCTTGCTCAACACCAACTCAACGCGTTTGGGCAGCTCGCCACCATCGGGACCGGCAAACCCGCGCGAGGCGATGGTGTAGGTCGAGCCCTTTTTCATCCAGCTGCCAGCCACCTTGCCGTGGCCGTCGTGACTGTAGCCAGAGAACGTCAGCTCCAGCTCCAGTGCCGCCGGTTTCATAGGCATCCCCGCAGCCAGCGGCAGCGGTCGCGCATATACACGCGTTGGCACGGCAAACACCAGGTCATTGAATCGTTCCTGCACGCGCTTGTTCAATACCAGCGTGTAGGGCAGCACGAAACCGAACAACAGGCCCATGCCGATCCAGAACGGAATGCGTAACCACGGCCAGGCGCGACTTACGTAAGAACGGGTGCGAACAAAAAAGGCCAACGTGATGGAATCCGTAATTCAAGTGGTTCGATGATAGGGCCTGCTACCCAGCGCGCATATGAACGTGACGGCCGATTTTCTGGCAAAACGCGGGCAATATATCGGTGCGCGCAGGGACTATGCGGGCGGCGTCCACATGGATGCATCCGGCTGAAAGGGTCGCGGATGCACATCGAGAAGACGCTGCAACTCGTCGTTATCGGCGATCAGATCGGTATCGAGGCGACTCAACGGGCCGCGCACCCGCGGCAACACGCCCCTGGCTGCACTCAGCAACCATGCAGGCAACGGCAGCGGCAACGTCGACGTGGACAGGCTGCGCCGCACTCGCGCAAACATCTCACCAACCAGCAAGCGTTCGCCGCCGCCAATCGGCATGATCCGCCCCGACGATGCCGGGCGTTCGAGCGCAGCAATCACCGCCATCGCGATGTCGTCGGCGTGCACCGGCTGGCGCAATCCCCGCGCGGCCGGCAATGGAAACAGGCGCAGTCGGGTGGCACGGCGCGCAATCGGGGTCAGACTCTTGTCCATGCCGGCGCCGTAGACAAGCGTGGGTCGCAGCACGGTCCAGGCGCAGCCATGGCTGGCACACGCAGCCGCCAGCGCAGCCTCGCCGTCACGCAACTGGCGCGAGATTTCGCGCTCGGCCGGGACGCTTGACTCACGCTTGGTTTCGGCACTCATCGAGCTGGTGGCAATGACCCGAGGGGCGTTGCCAAGCGGTGTCTGCTGCAGCCAGTCGGCGAATGAAGGCAGCGGACCAAAGCTGATGATCGCCGACAACGACGGCAAGCTCGGCATGGCATCCGGCAACGCGCCCTGCACCCACTCGATTCCGGTTCGAACGGGGCGTGCATGACGGCTCAGTGCGAGCACCGGTTCACCACTGTCGAGCAGCCGCGGCAGCAGAAAGTGACCGATCTGGCTGCTGCCGCCGATAACCAGAACGGTCATGCGATGCTCACCGATCGCCTTGCAGGCGTGCGGTCAGATCGATCACGCGCGGATGATACGGCGCCAACTTGCGCGCGCGATCCAGCGCCTGATGGGCGCCTGCGCGATCACCGCGGGCAAGCGCCTGCTCGGCCTGATCAAGCCATGCGCTGGCGAGGCGACTGCTCAACGCATCTTGCGTGGCATCGCCTGGTGCCAGCTGGGCGAGGTCGAAGAGACGGTCATTCGCTTGGGCCAGCTGACCGGCGGCAAGCGTCTGGTTAAATTGCTGCTCCACCTGTGCCGGCAAACTGTGCAGCCCGTTCAACGCGGCTTCGTCATTGCCATTGATCGCCAGCGCGCTGCGGTAAAGATCGTAGGCGCTGTCGCCTGGCGGGGTCATGATGTTGCCATCGCGGGCGGCGACGTGTGCCCGATTAACCAACTGATCCAGCGCGGCAGTCTGCTCCGGCGTCAAGGCCAAAGGCGTCATCGGCGCCGTCCCTTCGTCCGTCGACTCATGCCCGCTACCGTGTGGGTGCGAACTTCCCAGACGCGCCCTCGCGGCAGCGAGATCCGCGGATTTCGGCGCCAATGCTGCTGCCTGATCAAGCAGTGCTGACGCCTGCGCCGCATCACCGGCATCCATGGCAGCGCTGGCCTGCATGGTCATCGCCTGCGCCACGCGCCCAAGACCGGCGCGCGCCTGCGCATTGTCGGGATCAAGCTTCATCGCCGTCTGAAAATAAGCCAGCGCGGTGTTGTCGCCGTCACCGGTGATGTGACCGGCACGCAGGGCCTGGTTGCCCTGCTTCAACGCCGAGTCCAGCGCCTCGCTGTCTTGCTTGCGATTCTGCGCCTGCCGAGCGCGCAGCGCCGGAAGTTCGCCGTTGTTAGGCTGCAATGCCGCCAGCTGTTCGATGCTGGTCGAAGCCGTGGCGTCATCCTTTGCATCGATCGCGGTACGCGCCTGGGTCGCCAGCGCGTAGCCGACCTGATCGAGACCATGCGCGGCTACGGCATTGCCGGGGTCGGCACGCAGTACGCGCTGATAGAGGCCGCCGGCGTCCTTCAGCTTGCCGGCTGCCATCGCCTGTTGTGCTTGATCGACCAGGTCCACCGTCTGGACCTGGGCCGCATGCGCGCTGCTGATTTTTTCATCGAGATGATCGATGTCGGTGCCACCGCCGAGTAACTCACGGGCCAACGCAGCCTGCTGCGCGGCAACAGTGAGATGGCCTGCCTGCAACGAGGCATCGGCCTGCGCGAGCTCGGCCTGACCCACCTGGCGCAAGCCGTCGCGGGCCTGATCATTGTCGGGCTCCAGCGCCGCGGCGGCCTGAAACAGTTCGCGGGCACTGGTTCCATCCTGGCCGTCCAGACGTCCATCCTGCAAGGCCGTCTGTGCCTGCACCAGAACAGTGTTGAAGTCGGTGCGTGGCAACAGGCTGCGCAGTCGACCCTGATTGAGCCAGAGTGCTGCGCCCACCGCGACCAGCAACAACATCACGACCGGAAGACGCCACGACCGTCGCTGACGGTGACGCTGTGGCAGCGGACGCCGAACTACAGTCTTTGTACCTGTCTGCGGCCGACGCGGCTCGACGGTTATGTTGGGCAGACCGTCGCCGATCGGGGCTCGAGATGCATCCAGATCGTCGAGATCACCCAGGGTTGGCTCGGTGCGAATGGATGGCTTGGCGTCGTGCTGGTCTCGTCGTCCGCTCATAATCCAGGGCTTTGAAGGTGACAGCGCAGCTTAACATCGGGTCGCCAGCCGCCCCATGGGGGGCGCCACTGCATTGCAGGGTCATTCAGCCGGCGCCGACGCGCCGCACGTCGATTACATTCGGCAGTGCCAGCAACTTTCCCAGCAACACCGAAAGCTGTTCAAAATCCCGCACGCGCAAGGTAAAGCGCATCTCCACCTCGCCGCTTTGCGGAAACAGCCGGCTGGACGAGGCAATGATGTGGGTAAGTGCGTTGCTGATGATACTGGTGACGTCTTTCTGCAGGCCCTTGCGGTCGTAGCCGCGCAGTTCGATGTCGACTTCGTAGGCCTGGCTGGCCGCGCTGCCCCAGCTCACGTCGATCACCCGATCCGGTTCACGCTGCGCGAGCCTGGCCAGGCTGCCGCAATCGGCTCGATGCACCGACACGCCCCGCCCCTTGGTTACATAGCCACGCACCGCATCGCCGGGCAGCGGCTGACAGCATCGCGCCAATGTCGTGAGCAGGTTGCCAATGCCCTCGATGCGCAGCGCGGTCTGATCCAGCGTCAGTGGCCGGGCCTGGACCGTGGGCGCCGCCGGCTCGCTCGGGGTCGGCTGAGCCATTTCTTGCAGTACGCGTGCAATCTGTCCTGAAGTGACTTCACCTAGCGCTAGGGCGACCAGCAACTCTTCCTGGGTCTGCAGATGGAAGTGCGCGGGCAACCGGGCCAGGTTGGTGTTCGGCAATGCGAGGCGCTTCAGTTCGCGCTCGAGCATGCTGCGGCCCACCGTGAGATTCGCGTCATGGGCAATACGGCGAAACCAGGCACGCACCTTGTCCTTGGCCCGTGCTGTGTGCAGATAGCCGTGATGGGGCGAAAGCCAGTCGCGGCTGGGCTCACCCAGCTTGGTGGTGAGGATTTCAATGCGGTCGCCGCTGCGCGGTTGAAAGGTCAGCGGCACGATACGGCCGTTAACCTTGGCGCCGCGGCAACGGTGACCGACCTCGGTATGCACCAGATAGGCAAAATCCAGCACCGTTGCGCCGCGTGCCAGATCGAATACCTCACCCTTGGGCGTCAGAAGATAGACACGATCTTCCAGCAACTCCGTCTGCAGCTCGGCCGCCAGCGTGCTGTCGTCCTCGTCGCGCGGCTCGAGCAGCTTGCGCATCCAGGCGATCTTCGCCTCGAACTCGGCGTCGCTGCTGCCGCCCTCCTTGTATCGCCAGTGCGCGGCCACGCCCAGCTCGTTGGCGCGGTGCATGTTGTGGGTTCGGATCTGCACCTCCAGCGTCTTGCCGGCCGGGCCGATCACGGCCGTGTGCAATGACTGGTAACCGTTGGCCTTGGGCCGGGCGATGTAATCGTCGAACTCGCCCGACAGGTGCGGCCAGCGACCATGTACGACGCCGAGCGCGCCGTAGCAATCGGTGATGTTGTCGACCAGGATGCGTACCGCGCGAATGTCGTAGAGGTCGGAGAAATCCAGCGACTTGCGCTGCATCTTCTTCCAGATCGAATAGATGTGCTTCGGACGCCCCGCCAGATCGGCGTGAATACCCGCCGCATCCAGCGCGCGGCGCAGCTCATCCAGCGATTCGCGAATGAAATTCTCGCGATCGGCGCGCCGCTCGTCGAGCAGTTTCGCGATGCGCTTGTACGTATCTGGCTGCAAATAGCGGAACGCAAGATCCTCCAGCTCCCACTTCAGCTGCCAGATGCCCAACCGATTGGCGAGCGGCGCGTGGATGTCGTTGGTCAATCGTGCAAGGGCAGCGGATTGTTCCGCAGGCAGCGACGCGGCGGCCCGCATTCGGGCCAGTTGCCGCGCCAGCAGCACGAACACCACCCGAAGGTCCCGCACAATCGCCAGCAACAGCCGGCGCAAGCCTTCGGTAGCACCATCAGGCGCACGCTGCGCATGCAGCGCCCATACCTGCCGTGCCGCCTGCTGACCGGCCACCAACCGCTGCAGCTCAGGGGGCAGCCTGGCGCCCTGGGTTTCCCACAGCGCCGGATCGGCCTGCGCCACTTCGAACCACAGCGCCGACGCCAGCGTCTGCGCGTCGCAGCCCAGCATGCCCAGCAGATCGAGCACGTCGCAACACTCCGCCTGCGGCACCGTTTGCGCTGCACACGCCTGCAAGGCTTCGTCCAGCACCGGCGGCAACGTTCCGGCACGGTCGCGCCATTGCTGCAAGGTGTCAGGTTGGACGTTCGGGGCCATGGGATATCGGTTTGCTACAGGACTTCATGATAACCGCTGTGGAAAACGCTTCTCGGGGACGGTGCTCGACAGCGATCGTCGGTTCAACCCAGCGCCGCCAGTGCCTTCGCCAATCGCTTGGCCGATACTGATTCGGCCGTCTTCAGCTCCTGCGCGAACAGCGACACTCGCCATTCCTCGATCAGCCAGCGCAATACATCCAGACCCGCGCCGTCCGAGCCCGCCGCGCGGTGCTGCAACCACGCGCGCCAGTACGGCGTGACTTGCAACATGCGTTGCTGGTCTTTGGCTGGATCCTGCCGCAGACGCTCCCCCCGCAGACGCAGCGCTTTCAGATAGCGCGGCAAGTGCGCCAGCCGTGCGGAGGGCAGATCATGCAGCAGGCCCGGTGCCAGCAGCGCACCGAACTGTTCGCGCATGTCGTCGTAGCTGGCCCGTGCAAAGCCGAGCAGGGGCGGCTCCAGCCAGGGCTTCAGCTCCGCCTGCGCGTCGATGATCGGCTCGGCCAGCTTCAACCGCTCGACCGCGGCGCCGAAAAGTTCCTGCGCGAATCGTGCCCGCAGTTTTTCGAACGCGGCGGCGGTTCGCACATCCAGTTCGTGCCGTTCCAGCAGATCGTTGAAGCCACCTTCGAGCAAATCCTCACGCAGGCTTTCGACGCCACCGAGTGGCGTGTATTTCAAGGCCAGCGCATGTCCGATCGGCAGCCGGCGGCGCGCCTGCTTGGCCTCACTGGCGAGCGCATTGCGCAACAACCGCACTACGCCCTTTCGATGTTCTGCGCGCGCTTCATCGCTGCGCTCGAACACGCGCAGCGCCACGGTTTCGCCCAGATCGACCAGCGCGGGAAACGCCATCAGGCCACCCTCGGAGCGCACCTGCTCCGGGATTTCGTCGAAATCCCAGCTCGCCACCTCTTCGCGCGTGAGCTCGATATCGGTCTTGCGGGAAAAAGCCTCCCGCGCCCGACCCTCCCAGTGACCTCGCAGGGCGGCCAGATCGCGACCGGTGGAAAGCGTCTTGCCGCGATCGTCGTGCAGCCGATAACGCATCATGAAATGTGCGGACAGCTCGATGCCGGCAAATTCAGCGGCAGCGATGTCGACGCCCGTGGCACGCTTGAGAAAGCCGACGAGCACCTTGGTCAGCGGCTCGTCACGCGGCGATTCGGCGGCGGCGAAGGCGCGTGCAAAATCGGGCGCCGGCACAAAGTTTCGGCGCAAGGCCTTAGGTAAGCCACGAATCAGTTCAGCGACCTTGTCAGCCAGCAACCCGGGCACCAGCCATTCGCAGCGCGCAGCAGGCAGCGCATTCAGCATTGCCAGCGGCAGATGAAGGGTGACGCCGTCGGCCTCGTCACCGGGCACAAAGCGGTATTCCAGCTTGTAACGCTGCGCCCCGATATCCATGACGGCCGGAAACGCCTTCGCGTCCAGCCCAGCCGCGCCAGCCATCACATCATCAAGCGACCAGCGCACGGCCGCCTGTTCGGCAGGACGCGCTTTTCGATACCATGCGTCCAGCGCGCGGCTGCTGGCGATGTCGGGTGGAAGCTTGCCTTCGAAGAAGGCGACCAGATCATCCTCATGCCGGATCAATCCCTCCCGGCGCTGTTTTGCCTCGATGCCGAGCGCCTCCTCCAGCACGCGTTGATTGGCGCGCACAAAGTCTGCGGCCACTCCTGCGCGTCCTGCGCTCGCGGCACTTGGCCGTCCATAGCCGGCGCTGTCGATGTCACCGCGCACCAGGCCCTCGCGCAGGAAAATCTCGTGCGCCAGCGCGGGATCCTGCTGCTGGAACGTGACCGGACGCTTTTCCACCAGCACCAGACCAAACAGGCTGACCTGCTCGTACGCCACCACGCAGCCGCGCTTTTTCGACCAGTGCGGGTCACGGCAGTGCACGCGCAGAAGATGCGCCGCCTGCTGCTCGATCCACAGCGGATCGACGCGCGCATTGCTCATCCCCCACACGCGCCCGCCGACGTCGAGAATCTGCGCGGAGAAGATCCAGTTCGGTGGGGATTTCGACAAAGCCGAGCCGGGAAAGACATGGAACTTTCGCTCGCGCGTGCTCTGGTAAACGCCCTTGTCGTCCTTGCGACCGACCTGGGTCGGCAGCCCGGCGAGCAGGCTGCGATGAATGAATTGATAACGGTCATCACCCTCGCTCGTGCTCCCACCCCTGCTCGCAGGGGAGGGTTGGGGTGGAGTTTGTTTTTGACTTTGTTCGGCGTGGCGAAGCGCTTCACCCCCTCCCGACCTCCCCCTGCGCGCAGGGGGAGGAGCAACCCGCGCCGTCTGCGCCGCTTGCGGCTCTGCATCGAGCTTCCACCCAAGCTCCTTCACCACCAGCAACAACTGCCGGTGCAGCTCGCGCCATTCGCGCATGCGCATGAAGCTGAGAAAATGCCGCGAACACCAGTCGCGCAACTTCGATTGGGTCAGCTCTTCGTGTACGTCGTGATAGGTGCGCCAGAGATTGAGCACCCCGACGAAATCCGAGCCCGGGTCGGTGAAAATCGCGTGCGCGGTATCGGCTTGCTGGCGCGCGTCGGACGGCCGCTCACGCGGGTCCTGGATACTCAGGAACGACACGATGGTCAGCATCTCGCGCAGGGCGTGCAGCCGCTCGCCTTCCACCAGCATGCGCGCCAGCTGCACGTCGATCGGCAACCGCGCCAGCGTGCGTCCGATCGCGGTGAGCTTGCGGGTGTCGTCGATGGCCGAAATCTCAGCCAGGCGGCGATAGCCGTCCGCCACCACCCGAGGGTCGGGCGCCTCAAGAAACGGGAACGCGTCCACGTCACCTAGCTGCAGCGCCAGCATGCGCAGGATCACGTTGGCCAGCGACGAGCGCAGCAGTTCCGGATCGGTGAAGGCGGCACGCGCTTCGAAATCGGCCTCGTCGTACAGGCGGTAACAGATACCGGGGCCGACGCGACCGCAGCGACCCTTGCGCTGATTCGCCGCTGCCTGCGAGACGGGCTCCACATGCAGGCGCTCGAGCTGGCTGCGCTGGCTATAGCGCTTCAACCGCGCGGTACCGGTGTCGATGACGTAGCGGATGCGCGGCACCGTCAGTGAGGTTTCGGCCACGTTCGTTGCCAGCACTACGCGGCGCTTGATCCCCGGCTTGAACACGCGATCCTGATCGCCGGCTGACAGGCGCGCATACAACGCCATGATCTCCGTCTCCCGATACTGCCGGCGCGACAGCAGCAGATGCGCGTCGCGAATCTCGCGCTCACCGGGCAGAAAGATCAGAACGTCGCCACGCGGATCCTCAGCGGTGATCTCATCCAAAACGGCCACAATATGCTCGGCACTACCCTGCTGCATGCCGCGGCGCTGTAGGAGCGCACCCTGTGCGCGATCGCTCTTCGACAGATCAGAAGAAACAGCATCGCGCAAAGGGTGCGCTCCTACACCATCCACCGGCCGCCAGCGCAGTTCGACCGGATGCGCACGCCCTTCCACCTCGACCACCGGCGCGCCATCGAAATGCTCCGCAAAGCGGGCGGTATCGATCGTTGCCGAGGTCACGATGATCTTCAGCTCCGGCCGCTTCGTCGCCAGCCGCTTCAGATAACCGAGCAGGAAGTCGATGTTGAGACTGCGCTCGTGCGCCTCGTCGATGATGATGGTGTCGTAAGCGGACAACCACGGATCGCCCTGCGTTTCGGCCAGCAGGATGCCGTCGGTCATGAACTTGATCAGGCTGCGCTCGGAAACCTGGTCGTTGAAGCGCACCTGGAAGCCAACGATCTCGCCCACCGGCGACCCGAGCTCTTCCGCCACCCGCCGCGCCACCGAACGTGCCGCCAGACGCCGCGGCTGGGTACAGCCGATCATCCCCGCCTCACCGCGGCCAGCGGCGAGACAAAGTTTCGGCAGCTGCGTGGTCTTGCCTGATCCGGTCTCACCGGCAATCACCACTACCTGGTGCTTGCGAATCAGCGCGATGATGTCTTCACCGCGGGCGCTGATTGGCAGCGATTCGTCCAGTCGAATCGCCGGCTTGGCGTCGACGCGCCGCTGTCGCCTGGCCGCCGATCGCTCGATCTCGGCAACCAGCGCGACAATCTTGGTCTCATCGGGCCGACGCGACAGCGAACGCCAGCGCCCCAGCAATCGACCGAAATCGCGACTGGCGACGGTATCGAGCTGTTGACGCAATCGGCGCAAGTCGGAGCTGGCGGCGGAATCGGGAGCGGGCATGCGGTTGTCGTTCATACGGCCGACCATGATAACCGCAGGCCAGTTTCGGGCCTGATAGCTTGCGGCTATCAAAAACATCGAAAGGATTCATTTCACAGCCAGACACCGACTCGCTACTGTTGTCCCCATAGCACTTTCCTCGCAGAACGGAGCACTACATGTCCATTTCTATCGGTATCGACAAGAAGGATCGCGAGACCGTCGCCAAGCATCTGTCCAAACTGCTGGCCGACACCTACTCGCTGTATTTAAAGACGCACAGCTTCCACTGGAACGTCACTGGGCCGCAGTTCAACAGCCTGCACCTGATGTTTGAAACCCAGTACAACGCGCTGTGGCTGGCCGCGGACGAAGTCGCCGAGCGCATCCGTACGCTGGACGTGTTCGCGCCCGGCTCCTACAGCCAGTTCGGCAAGCTCACCCAGATCAAGGAAGAAACCGGCGTGCCGGAATGGAAGGAGATGGTGAACCAGCTGGTCGAGGGCCACGAAATCGCCTCGCACACTGCCCGTCAGACCATCAAGGCCGCCGATGCAGCGGGCGATGAAGGGACGGCCGATATGGTCACCGGCCGCCTGAAGGAGCACGAGAAAACTGCGTGGATGCTGCGCTCGCTCTTGCGCTGATTCAGCCAGACGTCAGATAGAAAAAGCCCGGCCTAAGCCGGGCTTTTTTGTTTTGTTTACAACTGGCGCGTGGCGCAGCATTTGTCCTTGGGCACGACCACGGCCGGCGACTTGAGTGTCGAAGCCGCCGATACCGCCTTGGCCTGCAAGCTTTTGGGTGGCAGTTTGTAGCGCTGGTTGAAGTACGCCCAACTGGGCCACAGCGCATGGGCATGCGCCACCTTCTCCAGCGCCAGATCGACGTCCACCGGGGTCAGCTTCTCGCCGTTGACCTCGTAGTGGAACTGCTTGGCAGTCTTGCCCGGCCGCAGCACCAGCAACTGATCATCGCTGAGATAGCCGAAATTGTCGCCGTATTGCATGATCGCCCGGCTCGGGTAGCGCCGTGTCAGATCCGCCCCTAGCATGGGGTTCACATTGTTGATGCCGATCAGCGACAACAGGGTCGGTGCCAGATCAAGCTGACTGACGATGTGCTCGTCGCGCTGCACCGGGACGCCAGCACCGAGAATCAAGGCCGGAATATGGAAGTGCGTGACCGGCACCAGACTGGCGCCGAACACGCGCGAATCGTGGTCGGCCACGATCAGGAACACCGTGTGCTTCCAGTACGGAGACTTCTTCGCCCGCTCGAAGAACTTGCCGATCGACCAGTCCGCATAGCGCACCGTGTTCTGCACGCTGGCCGCCGGATCGGTGGCCTTGATGCGCCCGGCCGGATACTCCCACGGCGTGTGGTTGGACACGCTGAAGGCAAGCGTGAACTGTCGCTTGTTGCCGTCCTGCATCAGCCGATGATGCAACTCGTTGAACATATCCTCGTCCGCCGCGCCCCATGAGCCGACGAAGCCGGGCTTCACCTCGAACTTCGGCTGATCGATCACTTCGTCGAAACCGTTGCCGAGGAAGAACGACTTCATGTTGTCGAAGTGCGCTTCGCCACCGTAGATGAAACGCGAGTGGTAACCGAACTCGCCAAGCAGGCCGGCGATGGTGAAAAAACCGTGCTGACTCCGTGGCAGCTTCAGTACCGACTCGGCCGGTGTCGGCAGGAACCCGGTATCAACCGCCTCAAGCCCGCGCACCGAGCGGGTGCCGGTGGCATAGGTGCGGGCCAGCAACCAGCCCTCCTTCGCCAGCGCATCGAACTGCGGAGAAAGCTTCTGCCCGCCGAGCGTGCCGATGTACTGCGCGCCGAGGCTTTCCTCCATGATGATCACAAGGTTCAGCGGCTGTGCCGGCGATGCACTGGCGTGCTGGATATGCATGCTTGGAAAGTTCGGATCGAGCATCGGCCCTTCGAGTCCGGCCGACTTGCGCACGATTGCCTGCATTTCCCGTTCCGGCATCGGCCCGTAGACCTCGCTGGCCGATCGCTCGTTACTCATGCCGCGGACCGCGTCGAGCACGCTGTAGAGTGAATTCTGCGGCAGCGTATTGACCATGCTGTCATCACTGAAGACGACCATCGATGCATTCAGCGGACGATGGTCGAACGTACCGCGCGCCAGCAGGAACAGCACTGCAAACGACACCATCGTCACTACCGGACGCAGCCACATGCGCATCTTTCGGTCGACCAGACCTGTCTTCAGCAGGCGAAACCCGAGCCAGCCCAGCAGCGCCAGCCCGATCAAGGCCATCAGCACGACGCCCTTATAACCGTGCCACAGCATCGCCGAGACCTCGTGCGGGCTGTTGAGATACTCGACATACAGGCGATTAGGCCGTGTGTCGTACTCGATGATGAATTGTGGCGTCGACACTTCCAGCAGCACAAACAGCAGCCACCACAGCCGATACCACCATGCCGTGATCCGTGTCGGCCAGACAAGATGCCCGAGCCAGGGCGACGCCAGCACCGGTAAGGCGCAAATCATCGCCAGCAGGCTCAAATCGATACGCCAGCCACCCAACAGGATCGGCCACAGTCCGCCCGCGGGCGCCACGCGCGACCACAGCCATAGCGAAAGAGCCAGCCGGCTCAACGTAAGCAGAGCCAGCGTAGCGAGTAAAAAACGCCAGGACAGACGTCGCATGACAAGTAACTCCCGATTGAAACAACTTTATGGATCACCGTTGTCGTCTTCCGTCGCTCAGTCGATGAGGAGGGAGTGCGTCAACGGCGTCAGTGCCGCGCAATAGCGGGACAATCCACGGCCGCCTCTCTGATGCCTCGACTTTCGCCAGACCAAAGCGATTGCCAGCGGTAAGCATCGCCTGCTCTTGCAACATCATGGCGACGCCGCTCATCTGGAGAAGGCAACGCGACCGGAGATAGTCGATCTGCGTGGCCGCGACGGCCCGTGGTATCGACGACTCGCCCGCACTGGTCCTTGTCGCGACTTTGCCCCCTAGTTCAATGAATACCTGGTTTCCCGCGATACATCAGTGTGGCATCCTTGCTCGCAAGGATCATCTGAGGTGCAAGCGTCCCCCTCCATCTCTCAAGCCGCGGAGATTTATTGGCCGTTGGCCTTGTATTGGGTAAGCTCCGCAGGCTGTACCGCCTGTTGCGCAGGCTTCCGTCGGGGATTTTTTTGAGCGCCACTGCAGCAAACAACAACAGTCGGTATCCACTGCTCACGGCAATCATGCTCGCGCTGATCGTGGCCGCGATGAATATCGGACTTTGGTGGTGGGGCAACCTGCCGCACGGCCCCGAGGACTGGCATGGCAAAGTCGGCGGCTTCGCGGTGTCGGTCTTTCAGCGCTATCAGAGCCCGTTCAAGCAGGATTATCCCAACGACGAACAGATCGAGGGCGATCTGAAACTGCTGCACAAGTACACCGACAACGTGCGCACCTACACGATGCAGCAGAGCCCGCAGCTGTATCGGCTGGCCCAGAAAGAGGGTTTGAAGGTGATGGCTGGCGCCGAGATCGACAAGCGTCTGGAAAACAACGAGCGCGAGATCGAGGTCCTGATCGCCAAGGCGCGCGCGTATCCGGAGACGATCACCCGTGTCATCGTCGGCAACGAAGTGCTCTATCGCGGCGATCTGACCCCGGAACAGATGATGACTTATCTGGACCGGGTTCGCGCCGCCGTGCGCCAGCCGGTGTCGATTGCCGAGCCGGATTACATCTGGCTCAAGTATCCGGAACTGGCACAGCACGTCGACTTCATCACGATCCATCTGTTCCCTTTCTGGAACGGTATTCCACGCAAGGATGCCGTGCCGGCGGCATTGGGCGCCTACCAGCAGATTCGCCAGCGCTTTCCGGACAAGCCGGTGGTGGTCGGCGAGATCGGCTGGCCTTCCAACGGCGATCGCCATGAATACGCCGACCCGTCGGTATCGAACGAGGCGATCTTCATCCGTGACTGGATGAACGTCGCCAAGCGCGATCATATCGACTACTTCCTGCTCGAAGCCTTCGATCAGCCGTGGAAGGAAAATCTCGGCGAGGGCCGCACCGGCGCGTACTGGGGCATGTTCAACGCCGACCGCCAGCAGAAATTCCCGTTCACCGGCCCTGTGACCGAGGACACTGCCTGGCCGTGGAAGGCGCTGGCGGCCAGTCTGCTGGCGCTGCTGCCGATGATCTTCTTCGCGCGCCGCTTCAGCCGCTTCAAGTTGATGGGCCGGTTTTTCTTCTGCGCGCTGATCCAGGTCGCCTGCGGCCTGCTGACTTGGTCGGCCACGCTGCCGTTCAACTTCTATCTGAGCTGGATCGACTGGACCATGCTGGTGCTGTTGTTCCCGGCGCAGATCGCGATTCTGGCGATCCTGCTGATCAACGGCTTCGAGTTCACCGAGGTGCTGTGGCGGCGTGAGTGGATCCGTCACGCCGGCATGCTGCGGCCCGATCCGCCGAAACGTCAGCCGTTCGTCTCGATCCACCTGGCCTGCTACAACGAGCCGCCAGAGATGGTGTTTGTCACCCTCGACTCACTGGCCGCGCTCGACTACGCCAACTTCGAAGTGCTGGTGATCGACAACAACACCAAAGACCCGGCGGTATGGAAGCCGGTACAGGAATACTGCGAAAAGCTGGGCAAGCGTTTCCGTTTCTTCCATCTCGAGCCCTGGCCCGGTTACAAGGCCGGCGCGCTGAACTTCGGCCTGAAGGAAACCGACCCCGAGGCGGATGTGGTCGCCGTGATCGATGCCGATTACGAGGTTCGCTCGGACTGGCTCGCGGCGCTCACTGGCCACTTCCACGATCCCAAGGTGGCCGTGGTGCAGTGCCCGCAGGCGCATCGCGAGTTCGAACACAATGCCTTCCGCCGCATGACGGCGTGGGAATACGACGGCTTCTTCCGCATCGGCATGCACCATCGCAACGAGCGCAACGCCATCATCCAGCACGGCACTATGACCATGGTCCGCCGCAACGCGCTGGAAGGTACTGGCGGCTGGTCGGAGTGGACCATCTGCGAGGACGCCGAGCTCGGCCTGCGATTGATGCATGCCGGTTACGACCTGGTCTACGTCGACGAACCGATGGGCAAGGGTCTGACCCCGGCTGACTTCAAGGCGTACAAGAGCCAGCGCTATCGCTGGGCGTTTGGCGCGATGCAGATCCTCAAGGGACGCTGGAGCTGGATGACCCAGCGCGGTCCGCTGAGTGGTGGCCAGCGTTTCCATTTCCTCACCGGCTGGTTCAGCTGGTTCGCCGACGCGCTGCATTTGATCTTCACCCTGATGGCGCTGTTCTGGACCGCCGGCATGGTCGCCTACCCGCAATATTTCAGCTTGCCGATGCAGCTGTTCATGATTCCGGTGATCGGCTTCTTCTTCGCCAAGGCGATCTTCGGCATTGTGCTCTATCGTGCGCGGGTACCCTGCAGCTGGCGCGACACCTTGATGGCCTCGCTGGCCAGCATGAGCCTGAGCCACGCGATTGCCCGCGGCATTCTGCACGGGCTGACGCGGGAGAAGACCTCGTTCGTGGTGACCGCCAAGAGCCGGCGTCTGGGTGAAACGGGCTTCGCCGCTTTCGCACCGGTGCGCGAGGAGTTGCTGATGGCGATCGCCTTGCTGCTGTGCATTGTCGGCATGGCCCTGGGCTTTGGCACGCGCTACGTCGAAGGCACGCTGTGGATGTTCATTCTTGGCGCGCAGTCGATCCCCTATGTTTCGGCGGTGATCGGTGCGTGGATTGCCCACAAGGCCGGCGACGAGGCAGGGTAGTGCGCCGACTACCGGATGCGCGGGCGGCTCGTTCATACCCTGCAGACACTTGATTGGGTAAGCTCGATCCG
>JBDTXA010000005.1:0-64984 GCA_040006415.1 Rhodanobacter sp. | reverse complement strand
AAATAACGGCAGGGCCTGCAATTAGTCCGTTGCCTGACGACGGGCAACGCCTGGCTCATGCCCGGCCGCGCGCCATACACGCGAAGGCTCCCAGCTGCCGGCGGCGCACGCATTCCTCTTGATTTGCCGACGGTGATTTCATCACGTCCGTGGACTCATCCCCGCCACCCGAGCCTGGTCGAAGGGATGGGCCAGCACGTGCCCGCACCTGCTTGCGCACCACAGACGTACGCTCGGCCGTCGCCCATCGCTGGTACTGACATACGCTGCAGCCTGCTTCACTGTGGCTTGGCGAGCCAGCGCACGAAATAGTCGTAAAGCTTCCGGTAGCCGTAGCGGGTCTGCGCCAGCCCCTCGGTGTCCCAGCCGTGCGGTGCATTGGGCAGCACCACGAGATCGACGTTTTTGCCCTGCAGGATCAAACGCTCGTAAAGCGTCACCGAATCCTTGAACAGAACGACGTCGTCGCGCATGCCGTGCAGCAGCATGAGATGGCCCTTGAGGTCGCCGGAGTGCAGGAACGCAGAGGATTTGGCGTACTGTGCTTTGTGACCTTGCGGTGCCATCATCTTCTCCATCTCTCCGGTCTGCGCATGGAACAGACTGGTTGCGGGAGCGGCGGCGACACCGGCCTTGTATACCTGCGGATAGCGGAACATGGACATTGCGGTCAGCAGTCCGCCGTAGCTGCTCCCCCAGATGCCGATGCGCTCCGGGTCAGCATAACCCTGCGCAATCAGATAACGCGTAGCGCTGTACAAGTCGTCCACATCGACGCCACCGTAGTCCTCACGGATGCGCTGACGGAAGACCTTGCCGTAGCCTGCGCTGCCGCTGATGTCGACGTTCATGATCACGAAGCCCTGTTGGGCCAGGAACTGGTCCAGTCCCCAGGTGGGATGGTACACGCGCCCACCCCACTCGTTGTGCACGCTGTCGCTGTAGACGGAGCCGAGGATCACCGGATATGTATTGTTCGGATTGAAGCGCGGCGGGAGGGTGAGCCGGGCGTGAAGCGGCGTGCCGTCATTGACGTTTTTGAAGACGACGTATTTCGGCCGGTGCCAGTGATATTTGCTGAATTCCGGCAGCGGCGAGTGCGTGGCCTGGCGACGGCTGACTGCTGTCACGGGCGTAGTGGCAATGCCTTGCAGATAGAGATCTGGCGGCGTCGTGTCGTCTGAATAAAGATCGGCCAGATACTTCCCGTCTGGCGAAACCAGCGGGTGATGTGCTCCTTCAGCCGGCGTAACCGGTTGTGGCGCGCCTCCAGCCAGCGGGACACGATAAACCCGGCGCGATTCGGCATTGCCGGCGTTGGTGACCACGAACAGGGCGTGCGCAGCTTTCGACACCGTCGCCGAGAATACTGACCAGTTGCCGGTAGTGACGGCTTTCGGGGTGCCCCCGGCCAGTGCCTGGTAATACACCTGATAGTCGTTGTCGCGGTCGGAGGTGAAATACACGCCTTGGCCATCGGGGGCCCAGTCCGCCCACCAGTCCGAGCTCACGTTGTGCGGGTTGGCTTCGCGCAGCAGCAGCTGCGACCGCCCGGTGTCCGGATCAAGCAGCAGCAGGCGCCGGTCCTTGACGTAAAGATCGCTCTTGTCCACGAGCATGCGCCTGCTATCCGGTGACCAGCGCACGCTGAAGATTTGGTCCAGCGGATTGTTGCCTAGATCCATCCACTGCACCTGGCCGCCCGCCGCGGAAATCACGCCGATGCGCCGAGATGGCGACGGCTCGCCGGGGAACGGCCGCTTCACCTCGACCAGCCGGGTTTCGCTGCCGAGATAATCCGGAAGACCGCGCATCGGCACTTGCGAGGAATCGGCTTCGACGAAGGCCACGCGCTTGCCATCACCGGACCAGACGAAGGACTCTACGCCGACATCGCGTCGACTGGGGGCATGAACCCGGTACAGCGCGGGCCGGGGCGCGCCGAAGGCTGCTATCCACAGATCACCGGATGACAGATACGCGATGGCGTTGGTGTTTGGAGAGGCGACGAGGTCCGACGCGACCGCATCCGCTGCAGTGATCGGCTGTGGAGGCCGGCCCGGCAACACTTGGTACAGACGGCCGTGCAGGTTGAAGACAAGGCGCCGTCCATCGGGTGCCCAGACGACTTCCGAAACGCCATGATCATTTTCGGCGCGCTCGACTTGTTCGAGTTTGGTGAAGTCGGTGCCAGGGTTTGCAGGACTATCCGGGCGCGGCATGCTGGTCACGCGTACCGGCTTGCCGCCCGTGGTGTCTGTCATCCAGACGTCCATGAAGTTTGTCCCCTCGTTGTTCCAGAGAAACGCAAGGTGACGGCTGTCGGGGGACCACTGGGGGTTCTGCGGAGCCGTGCCGATGACCCACGGCAGGCTGTACAGCCGCTCGATCGTCAACGCTCGCGGGTTTGCCGCACTGGCTGATGCCGGCTCGATGGCGTTTACCGGAACGGAAGTGACCAGGCCATACAGGACAACGCAGCCGAGTAGCAAGCGATATTGCAGGGTCATGGCCTGGAAGGCTCCGAATGATGGACATAACTGTCTGGGAGGATGCTTGACTCCAAGCATAATCAAACGCGGGCATCCGTGCCCCGGGCCGGGGCGCTGACTTCTCGCTAACCGGAGAAGAGCAAGTGCGGGCCTGTTGACTATGGACGGCGAAATGGTTTAACCGTTGCGCTTTTCTAAAAAAAGTCCCACTGCGCCTTGAGCACTACATTGTCGCCCGGCGAAACAATGGGTACGCCGAGTCCGCTGGTTTCCGTCGTTATGCCGCGACTCCAGACCAGATAGATATTTTTTGCCGAATCAATTCTCCAGTGCATCTTTGCGTAGAGGTTGATTCCGCGCACCACCGAGGCTTTCTGCGCCAGGGCGGTGATATACAGGTTCTGTGAAAATGAGTAACTACCGCCGAATATGGACAAACGCTCGTGCACGGCGCCTTGTGGTAGATGGATGAAAAACAGTTCCTGGGAGGCGGTGAGCTGCAGACGCCCAGACAAGACATTCCAGTTCAATTTCGCCTGCGGATGATCCATTTGCCCGTTGTAATAACCACCGCGGTAAGCGGCCAAAGTAAGCGCCAATGGCTTGAACTTCGGGGTATTGAATCGAATACCGTAATAATCCCACAAGTACTTTCCTGCAGGGATGCTGACATCCGGGCTGATTTCAAATTGCCTGGGTGGCGCATCAAATTCCCGATAATAATCAACCTCGTAATACCATCCTCCCACGGTGTTGAAATTGGGAAAGACTTTCCATTCGGAACTTTGTTTTCCACCATGGATGCCGTCTACCTCCGTGTAAGTGCCATGCCAAAAGAATTGCTGGATCCAGTCGAGTGCGTTGCTCTTCGGCCGCGGTTTGTAGTCCACCTCCGCAAAGTATTGTCGAGTGCCCGGTCGTGGCAGGAAGCCAAGGGTGGGGTCCAGCGCAGCGCCAAATACGTTGACGTTGGCGCGGATGATCCAGAGGTCGTTAGGGTAATCGATGCCGGCGCCGTACCCGCTGGGGCTGCCGGATGGCAAATCGCCGGATGAGCGCGCCCCCCACGCGAAGACGTTGAGGTTCTTGTTGCCCATGAACGTCGAGGACTGCCACACCGCGTCCGTGCCAATCAAGGTATTGGTGCTAAAACCTAGTGGATCGCCATGGGTGAGCAGCGTTCCCACCTGCAAATTTCGGGTCACGTTGTAGGTGCCGCGCCCGACAAACAGATCCGTGGCATTGGATATCCAGCCATTCCCGGTACGCACGCCCAGCACGCCGAAGGTTCCCGATTCGGACTGGCCCAGCACCTTGACGCCCTCGCGCATCGGCACGGTCTCGCCATTCAACAGACCAATCCTGCGCGATTGATAGGGGATGAAGGTTGAACCCGTGCTGCCGTTCAGGTCATAGCCGAACGTAAAAAGGTTCGAACCTTCCAGGAAGAACTGGCGGGTTTCGGGGAACGACAAGGCGAAGCGCGTAGTGTTTATTTTCTGGTGATCGGGCTCCGCCTCCGAAAAGTCAGTGTTGTAGGAGAGCAGTCCGGCAACAGCGGGGGTGAAGTTGTATTTGAGATCAAATCCCCCCTGAGCAGGGCTGCCTGCGGCTGGAGTGTCCCTGACTAAGCCGTACGGTCGAAAATCCAGACGTCCGCCACTGCCGAGATCATTCATTGCGGTCAGCAGACCCTCGCGAGGGAGGTTGTACACGGAGGAATCGAGGGTATGCCCGGCCCAGTTCAGTTTCATGGCTTGGCGCGGAACGTAGCGACTCACGTTCAGCCCCCAGGCAAGCGCGTCCTTCTTGAATTGCAGGCCGCGGGTATCGATGGCGATCTCGGCTGTCCAACCGCTGGCGGTACGCGCTACGTGCGCTTGCCAGACCCCGTCCCAACTGTAGTCCACCCCACTCATGTTGCTGGTGGCCGTGGGCGTCGCGGCGATCAGGCCGTCGGCCATCGCGCCAGCCGCGTTTACTTGGAATACATAGGCAGTTCGCCGTGAATAAAACGGATCCAGCACGATCGTCACATTGTCGTCCTGACTCTGGTCGCTGTCCCGCACCAAGGTACTGGTGCTGATTTTACCGGCATGCGGATCGTCACAAATCACGCCGATATACAACATGTGATCGTCGTGCAGCAGCAGCACTTGCGTATGAAACGGCGTGGGCTTACCCGGGTTCGGGCTTTGCTGGGCGAGTTCCACCGCACCTGCCTGTGTCCAGACGGTACCGTCCACGTTGGCGTCAAGCGTTACCGAACCATTTGCTATCCGGACGGCCCGCACCGACGGTGGATTATTCTGGGCCGGCGCGTTACTGCTGAACAGCGCCATGGCCAGCAGCAGGACCGCTGGATGCAGCAGACGTCGACGACGGTCGTGGACCCCGTGCGAAAAGCAGTTCGCGTGACCGCCCCCGACGGGTTGTCTCAACCAGCACCAGGATGGGGAACGCTGCGAGTCTGTCCAGCGCTCGTTTCTAAGCCGTGACGGTAATTCAAGTGATGTTCCAGATGGGATGGATCCCATTGTCCAGTACCCCACTGGCACAGCGCTCGCATTGGCCCATCACCGCAATCGGAGCGGTGGAATTTACAGAATCCCCGACTCCAAGATGGCGCTACCGACCGCCTATTTTGGCAATGCCGTGGAATATTGACGACAGGGTGCCTCATAAAAGTCTAGGCCATCGAGGATTGGCTCTACCAACTTTCGACCAGCCGCACCGCTTCTTGCTTGTACGTGAGCGCGTTGTGCGCCGGTCTTGTCTTCGTCATGTCATTCTCCTTGCGTGGATTGAATCACGCGGCAAGAGATATATTTCACGAGGGCAAGGTCAGTGCCGGTTGCCGTGCTTTGCACTTCTCTCGGCCGAACCACTACTACGGACATGCACATCACTTGGACGATGAAAGGCGCCGTTAAGGACGTTTTTCATCGGGTCATCCTGGACTGTGTTTCGCTGCTGCCATTGCGCTGATCAGTATTTCCAGCTGGTGAGATCAGCGCCCTTCGGTGCCGTTTTTTCAATCTGCTTCAGGATGGCGGGTAGATACATCGTGTCGTAGTGCAGGCGGCCCAATGCGTTGGGACCTTCGCCATTCCAGCAATGCTCGGCACGATCACCGTACTCCACCACGCCCTCATAGGCTGGCTTGGCGTTCTTCAGGAAGTCCTCGGTCAGATACACCGCGTCGTTGAGGTAGTAGTTGTCCATGTCGCCGACGAAGATGTGGATCTTGCCCTTGAGTTTCGGTGCGAGGGTCTGCCAGTCACGTTCCATGATGTGGCGCAGGTCGTAATTGTCCTGCCAGTACTTGGCGACCGTTGGATTGATCTCGCCGGTGCGCTTGTTCCATAGCGGATTGACGTAGCCGTCGTTGCCCATGGGCGAGAATACGGCATCCCAGACATCCCATTGCCCGCCGGAGCGGTTCTTGTCGCCGAGCACAAGCTCCAGGTAGTTTTCGTCCTGGGTCGTGTACTGAATCTCTCCGAGGTAGTCGCGGTGAGCCGGGCGCTGGACGTTGTTGAAGGTGCCGACGCTGTAATACATGTTCTTGTCGGTATAGATGTTGGTCAGCATCATCTTGCGGAAATCGATCGGATCCGGACAGGCGGCGAATGCACCGTTGTACTGTTCCGGGTACTTCACCTGCACGCCGAGCGCTTCCCAGCCACCGGTCGAGCCGCCGTATAGGAACCGAGCCCAGCCCTGGCCGAGCCCGCGGAATTTCTTCTCGATCGCGGGGATGAACTCGTACGTAATCGCATCGCCGTACGGGCCGAGATTTTCCGAGTTGACGGCGTAGGAGTCGTCGTAATACGGATTGGAATGGTCGATTTCCAGGACCAGGTAGCGCGGCAAATCATCCGAGATCCACTTCTTGTAGAACTTGTACGCTTCTTCCTGCTCGGTGCGGTTGTAGCAGGGCAAATTGAACCGTTCGCTGTACTTACACTTCAGGTTCTTATCGGGTGGCGTGGTGCGAAAGCCGCCTACCGTCATCGGGAAGTGCCCCTGGTTGATCATAAGCGGGTAGCGTGCGTTCGGGTGGTCGTCAAAGCCCTTCGGCACCAACACATGCCCGGTGATAAAGGTGTCGCGCCCCCAGAATTTGGACAGCTTTGCGCTGCGGAATTTGAAGTGGCGAATGTACTTCGTGTCCTTCACTGCCGCGATGGGCGGGTTGACCTTGTCAAGGGTAACGTTGATCTCGCCGCTGTTGGCGGGATCGAAGCTGATCTGTTGCGGTGTGCTGACCAGGTTGCCAGGCTCCATTCGCCAGTTCTGGCCTGCACCGCGCGCCGCAGGCAACTTCACCGTATTGCCGTTGGCCAGGTGATAGGTGTCGTAGCGGTGCAGTACTGCCTGGACGAAATAACGTCCGGCCGGCACCTGTTTCAGATCTTCCTTTGGATAGCCAAAGATACTTGTGTCGATTTCCGCACCTTGTCCCGCTTTGAGACCATCCACGGTGACGCCGAATACCTGCGCCGCCTTGACGCCCGGCACTACCTGCTCGCGTGGTTCGGTGCGGCCGTCGGGGGTCAGTATGAGTATGACCCGGCCATCAAACGGACCTTTGACGGCCGTTGCCGGAATGGTTACACGGAAGGTTTCGGCTGCTGCCGATGTCGCCAGCACCGCCAGTCCTGCAGTCGCCAACTTGACTAGTGTCTTGTGCATGGTCCTACAGCCTCTAGTTGTTGAGCATGTAGCTCAGGAGTCCGAGGGAATCAGGGTGAACCTGGTTTGCCGTCCGTCCAGGAAATGGACTTTCTCGCCATCGAACCAAGCGTCTTCTTCCTGTCGGAACTCGGCCTTTTCTCCATCCCATTCCGGGACGCCCTTGTATGCGACCAGCTCGATCGACCAAGTCGTGTTCGCATTCACTGGGTACTCGCCATGGTCATCGCCGTTCTGGTTGTCCCACATGCCGATCGCCGAGCCTGCGGCGTGACCGTGATAACCCGTGGGGTGGGAGTAGATCGACGGATCGAGACCTTTGGCGATCGCCCTTTTTCGTGCAGCCGCGAGAATCGAGTTACCGCTGGCGCCCGCCTTGAATGAGGAAAGCAGGGCATCCTGCACGCCATTCACTGCCTTCAGGCCAGCGCGCAGTCCGGCCGGTGCATCGGTCTCGCCCGGCTTAAGCACATACGCAAGGTGCTGCGTGTCGGTGTTAAGACGCAGGTAGGTGATGCCGAAATCGGTCCACAGCATGTCGCCTGGCTGGATCACCGTGTCGCCTTCCAGCATCTTCTTCGCCCCTTTGCGCTGAACCGCGATTGACGGCTGGAACCAGGTCTCGATGCCGAGATTCGCCATGCGCTGGCGGTAATACCAGACCACATCGTCCGTGGTGGTCTTGCCCGGGGTGATCACCTTCCGCGAGAACGCTTCGGCAATCAGGGCGTGGGCGGTTCGCACGATGCCCGGATAGACACGTAGCTCGGTCGGCGTGCGTGTTTCCAGCCAGCCAATCGCCAGAGGCTCGGCGGAAACGACACGGGTGTGATACTTCTGCGGCAACGCCGCCATCATCTCCTTGTACTGGCTCTGGGTCATGCCGTCCGCGAACGCGAACATGCTGGACGTGTTTATAGCGATGTTCGCCGGGTCACGCGCCTCGACAATATCGGCTACCGCTTTCCACTGGTCGGGCTGCTTGTCGGGATCCCACGCGGGCTTGAATAGCCCGCCAAGTCCATAGCGACTGACCGTCAGACGCTCGACAGGCTGGCCGTTGCCGGCGTTGTAGAAAATCAGGATGGTGCGCCGGCGAGCATGCAGGCTTTCCGCGTCGAGCATGGTCGCCACAACGGGCTCCTCGAAATACTCGCGTGCCATCAGGATCCACATGCTGGCGTTGTTGTCGCGCATCAGTTTAGGCACGATCGTATCCAGGCGCTCGGCCAGAATCTCGTTGATTAGCTTGGCGCGATCACGCATCGGCAGGATCGGCGGCAACTGCGGATTGGACTGTTCGATGTCGCTCATCGGCACGATCAACGGCTTAGCCGTTTGTGCGACTTCCGTTTGTGCGACTGCAGGGCTGGCCATAAAAAATGCGGCGGTCATAAAGGCTACCGCGTACAAGCGTTTGTCGAATCGAAAGGCAGGTCGTTTCATGTCGGCACCAGTTTTAATCGATTACGTTCGATAGTGGATGAGGCTTTTGATATTTGTCAACCAAGGCGCGACACAGGCGTCAGCGGGCCTATGCGCCTTGATCAGGAGCGAGGGAAAGGAGATGCGGTGGCCAGAATCAAGAGCGGGTTCGGCAGTGCCTTTGCGGCGCAAAGTGTCCTGAGATGAGTGCCAGAATCCAGATGATGGCTCGGGGGCAAATGCATTTGCGCAAGCTCAGATGGGCTAGTGCATTCGCCGCACTTTGGTGTCGTGACATTCTTTCTGGGGACAGCTTCTTGGACGACGATCTCCAGCCCTTGTCCTACGGTTTCGCAGCGGTGCCTCCGTGCGGCAGCTATACAAGGGCAAATGTCCGTTTCGTCGAAACTTGCTGATTTCCATCTGGAGCGAACCCGGGTCGGAGTCTAGAGTTTCGCCCCGTTTTTCTGCTGGCACACATGGTGGATCGGCAGTTGCGAACTCGGATGCCGTAGCTGATCAATCTGTTTGCTCAGGCGCGTACTTGATCATCGGCTCACCAGTGCCTGGACTCCCAGTCGCATGACAAGTCAAGACATCGTCTTGATCGAAACGGCTCAAGCCAGGCATCGATACCGCAGCTATCGCAAGCCATGCCGACGAGCCACTGGCAACGCCGCGATCGCGCTAAGCGGTAATAACACTTCTCTGCGCGAACCTGTGCCTGGGAGACTGTCCTCGAAGCCCTACCCGTAGCGATGGGAATTCAGATCAAAGAATGACAACTCGATCCGTCTGCGCCGTGCGTAAATCGTGATCCGACGGCGCGCACTAAGCGGCAGCGGAAGCGATGCGCCAGCAACCAAGGTTCACTTTCTTGGTGTGCGATCAAGCCTCAGACTCTGACCCTGATTTTATGCTTTAATCCCGCAATGTCTGCAATTTGGTCGACTCTGACCCGAATGGCACTTACTTAAGCGCGAAGCCCTGTTTTCCGTCATTCCTGCGAAAGCAGGAATCCGGTGACCTCAGCCTTTTTCGAGCAGCCAAAGACACTGGATCCCCGCTTTCGCGAGGATGACGGGCTTAAGTAAGTGCCATTCGACTCTGACCCTAATTTTGTGGAGGACGAGATGCAGATCACTGAGAAGGTGGCGCGCTGGTTTACGCCGCAGAGTCCTCGCTCGAACACCCGTCTGGCTGAGTCCAGCCGTGTCATGGACATGCAGATGTGCTCAGGCAAGGGATGCTTCCATGGCTGTATCGCCAGCGTTGCAGACGACACTTGAGTACCTCCCGCGAGAGGCAATGTTTCGTGTGAGATTTTTGTTCCGCGGGGAGCCGTGGGCTGTCAACCCAACAACCCGTACCGTCATTTTCAACCTGGAGTTAAACCATGATTCGAATGACGTCTAAGCCCCTGCTCTTGGTGGCTTGCTTGATGGCTTCATTGGGTACGGCCTACGCGGCGAACGAGGATCAGTCAGCGAGAGAGATGCTCGGATTCAGCGCGGACACGGCGACCAGGCAGCAAAGCCTGGAAAAAGGCTTTGACGCTGAGTTGAAGTCGGCGGACATCAAAAGCTGGCTGAAGAACATGTCCTCCGAACCGAACCAGGTTGGTTCGCCGCATGACAAGGCGAATGCCGAGTTTGTGCTCGCGAAGTTCAAAGAGTTTGGCTGGGACGCACACATCGAGACTTTCAACGTGTTGTATCCCACCCCCAAAAAGGTGCAGGTGCAGCTAATTGCACCGACCCGCTATGACGCCGTGTTGCACGAGACGCCGATTCCCGGCGATCCGTCGACCTACATCACCAAGAATGTGTTGCCGCCGTATAACGTTTACGGTGGCGATGGCGACGTGACCGGTGAACTGGTCTACGCCAATTACGGTTTGCCGGACGATTACGCGGAACTGGCCAGACGTGGCATCGACGTTCGCGGCAAGATCGTCATCACGCGTTACGGTGGCGGCTGGCGCGGGCTCAAGCCGGAACTTGCGCAGGAGCACGGCGCAATCGGTTGCCTGATTTATTCCGACCCGCATGAAGACGGCTATTTCAACGGTGATGTCTATCCCAACGGCAGTTGGCGCCCGGACCAGGGTGTGCAACGTGGCTCGGTTGCCAAGATGCAGCTGTACCCTGGCGATCCGCTGACACCAAACGTTGGTTCCACCAAGGACGCGAAGCGGCTGGCGATCAAGGATGCCGCGACGATATTGAAGATTCCCGTGCTGCCAATTTCCTATGGCGATGCAACGCCGCTGCTCAAGGCGCTCGGCGGACCGGTTGCCCCGGCCGGCTGGCGCGGCTCCCTGCCGATGGCCTATCACACGGGTGGCGGCCCAGCCAAGGTGCACATGGTGGTCGAATCAGACTGGAGTCAGAAGACCATCTACGACGTGATCGCCAAGCTGAAGGGCTCGACCATGCCCGATCAGTGGATCATACGTGGCAACCATCGCGACGGCTGGGTATTTGGCGCAGAAGACCCGCTGTCCAGCCATGTGGCCATGCTGGAAGAGGCGAAGGTGATGGGCGCCATGTACAAGAAGGGCTGGCGGCCGCAACGCACGATCGTCTACGGCAGTTGGGATGGTGAAGAGCCCGGCATTCTCGGTTCCACCGAATGGGTCGAGACGCATGCCAGGGAGCTGAGCCAGAAGGCTGTGCTGTACATCAATACGGATGGCACTTCTCGCGGGTTCCTTGGAGCTGGTGGCAGTCACTCGCTGCAACATCTGGTCAACCAGGTTGCAGCAGACGTCACCGACCCTGAGACCAACGTGAGCGTCGAGAAGCGATTGCGTGCGCACTTGATGGCCGCTGGCGATGAAGGCGACTCTGCCAAGGCCAAGGCCATGGCCAAGATTGCGGCCACGGGCGGCGACCTGCCGATCGGCGCCCTGGGATCGGGCTCCGACTTCACCCCGTTCCTGCAGCACCAAGGAATTGCCTCGCTGAGCATCGGTTTTGGCGGCGAAGGTGGAGGCGGCGTCTACCACTCTGACTACGATACGTTCGACCACTACGCGCGCTTCAGTGACCCGAAGTTCGAATACGGTGTGACCCTGGCCAAGGTCGTTGGTCGGTTGGTCATGCGCATGGCGGATGCAAACGTGTTGCCGCTGCGTTTCAGCGACTTCAGCGCCAAGCTCACCGAGTACATGGGTGAGCTGCATCAACTCGTCACAAAGACGCGTGAGGCGACCGCGCAGCAGCACCAGTTGCTGGACAGCGACGCGTTCAAGCTCGCGGGCGATCCGATGGATCCGGTCGCTCCGCCGGTGCGCGAATCCGACATGCCGCAACTTGACCTGAAGCCGCTGGATGAGTCGATCCAAAAGTTGGCGCAGAGCATGCAAGCCTACGATGCGGCGTACAAGAAGGTGCAGGATGCCGGCTACCAGATGCCGAAGGAGCAGCTGCGGCAGCTGAATGAGCTGATCGGGCACATGGAAAAGTCGTTGACCGATTCCGCAGGCCTGCCGCGACGGACTTGGTTCAAGCACATGATCTATGCCCCGGGCATGCTGACCGGCTATGGGGTAAAGACCTTGCCGGCCGTGCGTGAGGCGATCGAGTCGCGGCGCTGGGCTGAGGCGAACCAGTATGCCGGCGTCACCGCCAAGGTGATCGACGGCTATCGGGCGCAGATTGAAAAGGCCACGGCACTACTCAACAAGTCGTAAGTGGGTCGTTGCACCCGAGTGCATCAAGGCTGGATGTTTCGACCGAGACCCCGCAGTTCATTGATGCTCGCCAGAGCCGTCGACGCACTGCGTTTGTGTCGCCCTCTGTTCGAGAGTCCGTGCCTTCCACGCAGGGCAGATCTGCGTTGCGGGACGGCGACGCTTTCTTCCCATTTCTGAAGCACAACAGCGTACGACCGGGCTGTCCTCCCGCAGATTGCTGTTGCAAACCGTATTCTGGGCGTTGCACGCTTCTTGCGTGTTTGCATGCCCGCATGCAGGTACGAGAGTCGTGTGTTCAGCGAAGTCAGGCCCATGTTGGTCATCGGGACCGTGTAACAGTTTCAGGGACACGCCCGAATCAAGGTCCACGCGCTCGCGCCGGGCCGGATCGGGTGGTCATTGCCACGGCGCGCCCGCCGCGCGGCAGCCGCCCCGAGGTCGCACTCCATGAAGTCGAGTGCCTCGCGCAGTTGGATCAGGCGCCACCCCATCATTGAGTGGCTTGCTGCGTCGCCTGTTGCTCGACCCGGTTCCTGGCCTGCTCTTTTTTTGCGCTGCCCGGCGAACGTCGCTTGCCACCAGGCCTTTGTCGTCGGTCTGCTCGCAAAGCATTGTTGTGCATCCGAAATGGCCCATCGCATCCATTCCGACGATGAGCGTCGCCGTATCTTGCTCAGCTCGACCTGCTGTCCGACCTCAGCAAGCTGAAAACGGTGAGTGAGTTGCGACGGCGCCATCGCGTTGCTGGCAGCGCACCTCACATGGCCCAAGCAGCGGAACGGCGAACTGGCCACTGCGCTGCGCTATTTCTTGGCCTGTCTCGCAACACGCGCTCCAGCGCGGAACGTACGGAGCCGATGATGCCGCCATGTGACAAGACCGGCTTCCCTTAGCTCGGCGTGACCCACTTCCGCTGTCCCGGGATATCTGTGTGGGCATAGATAAGTTGACGGATCGGCCGGAGGGACTCGGCATGCCTATCCTTCAGGGGCGACAGCCTTGCGCTGATATTGGCCAGCAAGTATCCGATGCCCGAAAATCCGTCGCCCTCATGCCATCTCCGAGCATTTTCCATAAGTCAGAACTATGGAAAGCCAAGTCGAATTTTTCATCGGTCTGTGAGATCCAGGTCCTTAGGGAACGAGGCGGCCATGCGTGCTTATCCATTCAGACGCCGCCGGTCCCACCCTCACGTCCGTGCAGTTTGGCCTCCGGTAGTCCGGCGCTGCGAAGCTTGATGTTCAGTTGCGCCACATCGTTCGTCTTGAACCGATCCCACCGCGCGAGAACCGCGTTCACCATCCTTCGCACCTTGTTCAGTCCAGTGGTTCTCGCATCGGTGGGCGCACCGCTGCTCTCTTGGGTCGTTTTGGAGATGCCACCCAGGATCTGCGCCAGTCCCATGAGGCTGTTGCTGGCCGGCGCCGCATCACCCACCCCAGTCGTATCCGGGAGCGGCGGAGGTGCATGACCTTCGATTTCGCGGGCCTGCTTGTCCACCGCCGAGATGTCAGCAGCAATGCCTTTCTTCCCGGATGCCTGCCCCTGCAATGCCTCGAGTTGCTTGCGCAGCTGTGCGACATCGTTCTGAGCGGTAGCTACCTGGGTTTGCAGGCCAATGATTTGCTGCACCATTTGGATCCGCGCCTGGAACGCAGCAGGATCCTTCTCGGTCCCGGAATTTTGTTTGACCGTCAACGGCTGGGTATAGCTGTTCCCGTCCACGGCCAATTTCACCGTGTATTCGCCCGGCAGAACCTGGTGGCCACCAAAGCCGTGCGCTCCACGGGCAACGGCGCGCATGTCCCAACTGAAGCGGTGCATGCCGGCTGTGACCATGAGCGGCGGCGGCGTGCTTCGCCAGATCGCCGGTACGTTCATGGTCTTCGGATCTTTCTCCGGGTATTTCGTGGCACTCGAGTAGTGGCGAATGACCGCGCCGCCGGCATCGAGGATTTCCAGCGTGACCGGGCCGCTGGCCGCGGACTTCAGGTAGTAGTCCAGCACGGCACCCTTCATCCGGGGCGCCCCTGAAGCGACGTCGATCGGGGTCAGGTTAGTGGCCACTGCCAGATTGGTATTGCGGTCGGGACGGTCATCGCCCGGCTTCAAAATCGCCACCTCCGGCTTGAACAGGTGGGCACTCGACTGGGCTACGGCAGCGTCGAGTTGATGCAATGGATTCAGGTCGTCGAGAATCCACAGGGAACGGCCGAACGTGGCAATCGCCACGGAATTGCCATGGAAGGCGAAATCGCGAATTTCGACCACCGGCATGTTCAAGCGCAATGACTGCCACTGGTCGCCATCGTCGAACGATACATAGACCCCGATGGAGGTGCCCGCAAACAACAGGCCCTTGCGGTCTGGGTCTTCCCTGATGGCCTGCACGTAGGCGTTGGAAGGCAACCCTTTGTTCACTTCCTGCCAGCTCTTGCCGCCGTCACGGGTCCTCAGCACGTGCGGAGTGAAGTCGTTCAGGCGATGTCGGTCGACGGCCGCAAACGCGGTGTTCGCCTCGAAATGCGAGGCATCCATCATGATCACCTTGCTCCAGGACGTCACCTCGCGTGGCGTGACGTTCTGCCAGTGATCTCCGCTGTCGTGAGTGACCCAGATCAGGCCATCATCCGTGCCCGCCCAGATCATGTTCGCCTGCAGCGGCGAAGGCGCAATTGTGTAGATCACTCCCCAATGCGAATTCCCGGTCTTCTGCAGGTAGCTGGTATCTGCCGCCGTAGCAGGATCGAGGTTCGACGGGACACCGGGATGGGCACGGGTCAGATCCGCGCCGATCTTCTGCCAGTGGTCCCCTTTGTCCGTGCTCTTGAACATGAACTGATTGGCAAAATACAGTGCATGCCCGGGCGCCATCGAAAATACGGTCGGCAACGTCCAGGTATGCCGAAATGCCACGCCCGGATAAGCCTGCCAGGGGGTAATGACCTTCTTCACGCCGGTGAGCTGGTTGCAGCGCGTCAGCGTGCTGTCATTGAGATCGTAGAGCAGCGTGGTCGCATAGAGCTCCGCCTTGCTGTCCGGATCGATGGCAATCATGTCGCTTTCGCCACCCGTGCAGGTACGTCCCCAGTCATGATAAGTGATGCGGCCCTTGGGCACATCGCTTACCACTCCAAGCGGGCCGCTATCCTGTTGCGCCCCGTATAGCCAGAATGGATCACGGTTGTCGGCTATCACGTGATAGAACTGGCCGGTCGGCTGATTGTGCCAATCGCTCCAGTTGCGTGTGCCATTCACGCTGATGATCGTGCCCTGGTCGCTGCTGAGAGCCATGCGGTTCGGGTCGTCGGGATTGATCCACAGGCGATGATAATCGTCGCCGCCCGCGGTGCCCTTGATGGCATCGAAACTCTTGCCGCCGTCGGTCGAACGATAGACCGAGGTGTTCATGATATAGAGCTTGTCCTGGTTTTTTGGATCCACCGTAACGCGGTCGAAGTACCAGCCGCGCCCCCATATACGCGCCTCCCCGTCCATCAGCTTCCAGGTCGCGCCCGCATCGTCGGAGCGGTAAAGGCCGCCCTGGTTCGCATCCAGGATCGCGTATATCCGGTTGCTGTTGGTCGGTGCGACGGCCAGTCCGATCTTGCCCAGGCCTGCGGTGGGCAATCCATTGGTGAGATGGGTCCACTTGTTGCCGCCGTCTGTGGATTTATAGACTCCACTGCCCGGCCCGTTCGCCGGCGGGTAAACGTTCCATGGCGGACGACGTGTGGCCCACAGCGCTGCATAAATCACTTGCGGGTTGTCTGGGGAGAACCTGACATCGATGGCGCCGACGTTTGGATTTTTGTAGAGCATTTTTTGCCAGGTACTGCCGCCATCGTTGGAGCGGTAAATGCCCCGCTCGGGATTGGCGGCATACAGGTTCCCCAGCACGGCCACAAACAGGCGATCGGGATTCTTCGGATCCACAATGATGTGGCCGATGTGCATGCTCTTGTCCAGACCGATATGCCTCCAGGTCTTGCCGGCATCAGTGGACTTGTACATGCCATCGCCATAGGAGATTTGCGAGCGCGGGTCAGACTCGCCGGTACCTACATAGATGATGTCAGGATTGGACGGTGCGACCGCGATCGCACCGATTGAGGCAATCGGCATATCATCGAAGATGGGATTCCAGGTGATACCCGCGTTGTCGGTTTTCCATACGCCACCATCCACTGCTCCGGAATAGAACACGTTGGGCTGGCTGGGCACCCCGGCCACGGCTACCGAACGGCCGGCGCGAAATGGCCCGAGCAACCGCCACTGCAGGCCGGAAATCAGGCTCGGGTTGTACGTTTGCGCACTGACAGTCACCGGGTGCGCCACGGTAACCATCAAGAAAGCTGCCAGGGTGAGCCACAGCAGGCGCAATGTGCGGCTTCCAATAGTCATTTGAACTCTCCCGATGTAGTGCCTGTAACGATTTCGGCGCATAAAAATCAGTTTACCGGTGCGATGTGATCAACCCGAATGGCACATCGAAATGCAGCGCGTCGATGGTCACCCCGGTCGCCCGCTTGCACGTGGATTCAGCCACCGACCTTGCCGAGTTCCCACGTGTCCGGCGCGCTGGAAACGTTCACGTTCCACCACCTGCGTCAATCAATGCCCAAGCGCCACGGCGACACGGCGATGCAGATCCGCAACTGCCGACACCTGTTGAGCGGTGGGCGGTGCCAATGCAGAGACGGCCCCGTATTGCCCGCCGTAAATCGAACTGTAGGCACTGCGGAGTTGCAGATTCAATTTCCGCAATGCGTCTGACTTCTTGTCGCCTTCGGCGCCAGCTTCCTGCAAGGCGTCAAACGTGCGATTCAAGTCGCCAACGAGCTGTGTCGCCAGCTCAAATTGTTGCGCCAGCCCGTCGACGGGTGTGTCGACACGTGGATCCATGCGCAACGTCAGGGGTTGCGTCCGAGTCTTACCACCCACCGTGAGCTTGACGGTGTACTCACCAGGTACGGCCGAGGGTCCGAGCGGACCGAGCGGAGTGTCATGCAGGATGACGGAAATCGGTGCACTCGGGCGCAACGACTTCGGCGGCGGATAGTGCAGGTCCCAGACGATGCGGTGCATGCCGTCACTTGCCGAGAGCACCTGCGGCGGACGCAACCAGTAGGTCGGGAAATTCAGCTCGTTCGGATCGACCTGCTTGGGTTGTTCGGCAGAGGACAGGTGAAAGGCGAGCCTGCCATCCGCATCGAACACATCCAGGGTCACCGGTGCAGTGGCAGACCCTTTCACGTTGTAGTCAAGTATTGCGCCATCGGGAGGATTCTGTCCTGCCGGGGTCTCCTTCGGCATCTGCGTATCGGTATAGGTGTTGCGCAGGACTTGATAGGCATCTGCAGGCTTGTACAGATAGGCAGTTTCTGCGGCTTTCGCGGCGGCGATCTGACGCAGGGGCGTGATGTCGTCAAGGATCCAGAACGAACGACCGTGCGTGCCGAGTACCACGTCGTTGTCATGGATGACCAAGTCGCGCATCGACGTCTGTGGGAGATTAAGTTGCAGCGACTGCCAATGGTCACCGTCATCGGAGGAATACCACACTGCCCGCTCGGTACCGGCGATCAGCAACCCCTTCTTCACCGAATCCTCGCGGACCACGTTCGCCGAAGCGTTGTCCGGCAGCCCGTTGACAATCAGCTTCCAGGTCTTGCCGCCGTCATGGGTGCGGTAGATGTACGGCTTGAGATCGTCCAGCCGAAACCGATTGACCGCGGCATAGGCGGTCTGATCGTCGAAATGAGAGGCGACAAGCATTGATACCTTGCTCCAGGGCGTCATGCCCGTGGGGGTGACATTGGCCCAGTGCTTGCCGGCGTCCCGCGTGATCCAGATGAGGCCATCATCGGTCCCCGCCCAGATCGTGTCGACGTTCTTGAACGAAGGCCCGATGCTGTAGATCACGCCGCGGTGATCGACCGGGTTTTCATGAGCGCCGAACCTTCCCAGAGTGCGCGGCAGTCCCGGATTGGGTCGGGAGAGGTCAGGACTGATCTTTTCCCAGCTGTGGCCTCCGTCCGTCGTCTTGAACAGCACATTCATTCCGTAATACAGCAGCTGCGGATTGGCCGGTGAGAACAGCAATGGCGCGGTGCGGTTGGTGCGGTACTTGTCGCCTAGCACCTGCGGCCCGACAAACTGACTCTGACCGGTCACCCAGTCGTAGCGGGTGACATCGCCGCCATAGATGATGTTCGGATGCAGCGGATCAGGCGCTACGTAGGCATGCTCCCCTGCGCCCACTGGATGCCAGTCGCGAAACGTGATCTGGCCATCGTTGCTACGGCTCAGGATGCCCGCCGAACCGCTGTCCTGCTGCGAGCTGTAGACGCGGTATGGGAACGCGTTGTCGGTGATGATGTGGTACGACGACGCGGTTGGCTGGTTGTACCAGGAGCTCCAGGTCTGGCCAGCGTCGACACTGAGCGTGGTGCCTTGGTCCACGCCCAGAAGGATAATCTTCGGATTGGTCGGGTTGATCCAGATTCGGTGGTAGTCGTCCCCGCCGGGTGCGCCCTTGATGGCGGTAAAGTTCTTGCCTGCATCCATCGAGCGATAGAACGACGTGCTGGCAACATAAATCTCGTCTGCATTGTCGGGCGCCACCGCGACTTCGGCGAAATCCGAGCCACGGCCGTAAATGCGCGCTTCGTGGTTGACCCGGTGGAACGTCTGGCCGGCGTCATTGGATTGATAGGTTCCGCCGAACGCGGGCGGCGCCTGGACCTGCGCATAAATGCGCCGCGGGTCACTGGGCGCTACACCGATGCCGATGCGTCCGAGGCCCTGCGCAAAAGTAGGCAGGCCCTTTCCAATCTGCTGCCAGGTATTGCCACCGTCGGTGGACTTGAACAGGCCGCTTCCTGGCCCGTTAATGGAGGTATTCTCTGACTTCATCGACCATGGTGGCGTGCGTCCGACCCACAGCACGGCGTACACGATCTGCGCATTCGTCGGATCGAGGGCGACCTGCACCGCCCCGGTATTCGGGTTCTTGTAAAGCACTTTCTGGAACGACTTGCCGCCATCGGTCGAGCGGAACACGCCACGCTCGGCGTTCGGCCCGTACGGATGCCCCAGCACCGCGACAAACAACCGGTTGGCGTCATGCGGATCCACGACGACAGAGGCGATCTGCTGGCCATCACGCAGTCCAAGATGCTGCCAGGTCTTGCCGGCGTCCGTGGACTTGTAGATGCCGTCGCCGGTGGAAAGATCCGGTCGCAGCAACCCCTCGCCGGAGCCCACGTAGATGACGTCAGGGTCCGACGGCGCCACCGCCAGGTCGCCTACCGAATTGTTCTCGTCGCCGTTGAACAGCGGCACCCAGGTCCTGCCGTAGTTTTCGGACTTCCAGACGCCACCGTTGTTAGGCGCCATGTAGAAAACATTCGGCTGGCTGGGTACTCCGGATACACCTACGGTGCGGCCACCGCGAAATGGGCCGATCAACCGCCACTGCATGCCGCTGTGCAGATCAGTGCTCGGTTGAGCCCATGTCGGAAGTGCCTGCAACGTCAGTGCAGCCAGCAACAACGTCGAAATCAACTTCACCGTGGTGGTTTTGGTTAATTGCATAACGCTGACCTCACTTCGGGATGAGAATTCGATGGCTGATCGTGTCGCCCCACTTGGAAGGTCATCGATCTGCCCACTCGGTCCACATCATGAAGTGGAAAATTCGGCATGCTCGGCTCACTGCTGCAACATGGCGATCGTGCGCTGATGCAGCGCGGCCACGCTCGACACCATCTGCGCAGTCGGGGCGGCCAACGCATCGTCGCCGTGCACGGCACGATAGGCACCGTCCAGTTCGGCATTCAATTTCACCAGGGCATCCGCATGGTCGCCACTGGTCTTGGCTCGCTGCAGCGCGGTATGCGCCTGGTCCATATCCTGGGCCAGCTGCATAGCCAGATCGAACTGCTGGGTGAGTCCGGCCATTGGTGTCTTTATACGCGGATCCATGCGTACCGTTAGAGCCTGCGTGTAAGTATGCCCGTCAACGCTGAGCGTGACCGTATAGCGGCCCGGCAACGCCAGCGGACCCAACGGACTCATTGGTGTGTCGTGCGGGATCGCCCCTTCCGGATACTGTCTCAGCGCGGCGGGGGACGGATAATGCAGATCCCATACCCAGCGATGCATGCCGGCCGTGGCCGGAAGCACACGTGGCGGACGTATCCACATCGGCCGTACGGTCAGCTCCACAGGATTCACCGACTTCAGCTCGTCCGTGGATGCATAGCGACGCACGAGCTTGCCGGCCGCGTTGTAAATCTCCAGGATCACCGGCCCACTGGGTGCGGTCTTCAGGTAATAGTCGAGGATCGCCCCGCTGGGAGGATTCTGCCCTGCCGGAATCTCCGGCGGCATGGGCATGTCCGAATACGTATTGCGCGCAATCTGGTATGCGACCTCGGGTTTGTAGAGGTAGGCCGGGGCCGCAGCTTCGGCTGCTGCAAGCTGCCGCAACGGCGTGATGTCGTCGAGAATCCAGAATGAGCGACCGTGCGTGCCCAGCACCACGTCGTTGTCGTGGATGACCAGATCGCGCATTGAGGTCTTTGGCAGATTGAGTTGCAGCGATTGCCAATGATCGCCATCGTCCGCCGAGAACCACACGGCGCGTTCCGTGCCCGCGATCAACAACCCCTTCTGTTCGGGATCCTCGCGCACCACATTCAGCGATGCATTGTCCGGCAGCCCGCCCACGATCAGCTTCCATGTCTTGCCGCCATCATGCGTGCGATAAATATATGGCTTGAGATCGTCGACGCGGAAGCGATTGACGGCTGCATAAGCAGTCTGGTCGTCGAAGTGTGACGCAACCAGTTGGGACACCTTGCTCCAGGGCGTCATGCCCTTCGGGGTAACATTTTCCCAATGCGTGCCGCCATCACGGGTGACCCATATGAAACCGTCGTCGGTACCGGCCCAAATTGTATTTGCATTCTTGTATGAGGGACCAACGCTGTAGATCACGCCGCGATGGTCGAGCGGGTTTGCCTTGGCGTCGAACGGGGCAAGGCTGGCTGGTTTGCCCGGATTGGGCCGGGACAGATCAGGGCTGATCTTCTCCCAGCGGCGGCCACCATTTGCGGTCTTGAACAGCACATTCGTACCGTAATACAGCACGTGTGGATCCACCGGCGAGAACAGCAACGGAGCCGTGCGGTTAGTGCGGTATTCGCCGCGCCCGATTTCCGGGCCGACGAACTGGTTCTGGCCGGTGATCCGGTCGTAGCGGGTCACCTTGCCGCCGTAAATGATGTCGGGATGGAGCGGATCAGGCGCCACGTAGCCGTATTCCTCAACTCCGATCGGGTGCCAGTCGCGGAATGTGATCGCACCGTCATTGCCGCGACTCGCAATGCCGACCGAACCGCTATCTTGCTGCGAACTGTAGACCCGGTACGGAAACTCATTGTCGGTGATGATGTGATATGACGCTGCAGTCGGCTGGTTGTACCAGGAACTCCAAGTCTTGCCACCATCGACAGTCAGCGTGGCGCCCTGATCGACACCCAGCAGGATGATCTTCGGATGGGTCGGGTTGATCCAGATGCGATGGTAGTCATCCCCGCCGGGCGCGCCCTTGATCGCGACAAAACTCTTGCCTGCATCCATCGACCGATACATCGAGGTGTTGGCAACATAGATCTCGTCGGGGCTGTCCGGTGAGACCTCGACTTCGGCGAAATCCTCGCCGCGACCATAAATGCGAGTTTCATGGTTGACCCGATGAAAGCTCTGGCCGGCATCATCGGAGCGGTAAGTGCCGCCAGACTCCGGCGGCGCCTCAACCTGCGCGTAAATGCGTTTGGGATCGCCCGGCGCGATGCCGATGCCGATTCGCCCCAAACCCTGCGCCACGGTCGGCAGACCCTGGCCGATCCGCTGCCATGTACTGCCACCATCGGTGGACTTGAAAAGCCCGCTGCCGGGTACCTCGTTGAGCGCACTCTGGCCTGTCCAGGGGGCGTGGCGTGTAGCCCACATCACCGCATACACCACCTGAGCGTTCGCAGGATCGAAGGCAACCTGCACCGCGCCGAGGTTCGGATTCTTGTACAGCACCTTCTGGAATGTCGTGCCGCCATCGGTCGAACGGAACACTCCCCGTTCGGGATTCGGCCCGTACGGATGACCCAGCACCGCGACGAACAGGCGGTTGGCATCGTGCGGATCCACGACGATGGAAGCAATCTGCTGACCATCGCGCAAGCCGAGATGCTGCCAGCTCTTGCCGGCGTCGGCGGATTTGTACATGCCATCGCCGGTGGAGAGATCCGGCCGGACCAAACCTTCGCCGGAACCGACATAAATGACATCCGGGTTTGATGGAGCTACGGCAAGCGCCCCCACCGAGTTGTCCTCATCGCTCTTGTACAGGGGCTCCCACGTCAACCCGTAGTTCTCAGATTTCCACACGCCGCCGTTGTTCGGAGCCATGTAGAAGACACTGGGCTGGCTTGGCACGCCGGAAACTGCGACCGTACGACCGGCGCGAAAAGGTCCGATCATCCGCCACTGCATACCGCTGTACAGTGCTGGGCCAGGCGGCGCGCGTACCGGCGCCGCCGGCAGCGCCAGCGCCGCGAACGCCGCAGACATCAAAGACAGTGATTGGGCAAATTTGCGAAAGAACACGAGGTGAGACTCCCCTGCCGGACCAACGAAATCGCCGCACGCACCCCAATGTACCCGACAAGCGCGAAACAACGCGCGTCTAAGGCACCACAGATTTCGCGCACGCCGCAAAGTGCGTCAAGGTGGAGCACCGCACGATAATGGGACAGAGGTTGTCCTTAGCACCATATGCCGAAAGTCCCGCAAGCAGGCGTCGATCCGCGTACGGTCTTGTTCATCGCGACAGACAGCTGCACGTCCAACAAAGGTAAGCGTCGATAACTCTGCCGGATCCCAAATACGCGCCGATATCGACAGAGCTCGGCATCAGTAACGCGTGGCGCGCGATGTGCGCCCACGCGACGCCAAGGCGCTCGGCACCCCGCGCGTGGCCAAGCGCAGCAATGCGGCCTTGTCGGCATGCGCAACCCGAGCGTCACCCTGTCGACCGCCATCGACCGGGGCCGGACGCAACGGCCGCCGCCGTTGCCATGCGGCTCGGCAGCGCGCAGTGCGCTTGCATCCGGCTGGTCGAGCACCTGCTTCAGCACCGGGCCCACCTCGCCTCGAATTCGGCCCTAGCAAATTCGCCAAGACGCGCAAACGCATCTTTGATCAGCACATCCGCCCACCCTGCTCCATCAGTTGCAGGCTATCGCTTGGTGCCGAAATGCACTGACGCGATATGTGCCCGACTCGCGGCAGTAGCGCCCGAGCATTGTCCGGCGTGAGCGGCCAGCCAGCTCTACGGCAAACTCTATTGACGAACACTTGATAACGATCACTTGCCGCGACCAGTCCTTTGGCGCAAGACACACTGCAAGCAATACGAACACGGCGTATACATCAGCGGAGCTGTTTGTCAGGAAATATAAGAAGCCGTTGCGACCACACAATCAACCTCATCTATCGTTGAAATCACCGGACCTCGTCCAGGATCATATGTCGTCGGAAGAGTCTGTGTGTTGGCGACCCAGTTTTTCGATGATTTCGATGATAATGTGAGGAAGAACCTCCACCAACTCAAGCCGCAGGCGAAACCGAATGTCTATTCCCCGTTCGTTTAAGGCCGCCGCCGTCGGCTTGATCGCGACCGCATTTGGACTGGTTACGCTGCCATCGGTGGCCCGTTCTCAAACTACGGATTCAACCGCGCGGACCCAGTCGACTGGGCTGTACGGCGAAATGCATTGGCGGGGTATCGGGCCAACTCGTGGCGGTCGCGCCCGTGCGCTGTCCGGGGTCCCCAGCCAGCCGAATGTTTTCTACGCCGGTTACGACAACGGTGGAGTCTGGCGTTCGACAGATTACGGCGCAAACTGGGTGCCGCTGTTTGACGGCCAGCCTACCGGCTCGATCGGAGCCATCGCGGTGGCGCCTTCGGATCCCAACGTCATTTACGTGGGAACTGGCGCCGGGATCATTCGACCAGACCTCTCGGTGGGTGACGGCGTCTACAAGTCAACCGACGCCGGCAAGACCTGGACCCACCTGGGCCTGCGCGACAGTCAGATGATCGCGAACATCGTGGTGGATCCCAAGGATCCCAACCGGCTGTTCGTCGCCGTCCTAGGTCATCCCTACGGTCCGAATGCGGAGCGTGGAATCTTCCGCTCCACCAATGGTGGCAAGACGTTTACCAAGGTGCTGTACAAAAACGAATATGTCAGCGGAAACGACGTGCGTATTGATGCCAGCGATCCGAACATCGTCTACGCGACATTGTGGCAGCAGCAGCAAAGTTATCTGGAAGGCGCCGAATTTGGCGGTACCGAAGGCGGGATATTCAAGTCCACCGACGGCGGCGGCACGTGGAAGCAGCTGACCGATGGATTGCCCGCAGGTGTGATCGAAGCAAACCTCAGCGTGTCATTAAGCGACCCGGCCACGATTTACGCGATGGTCGCCGGCACCGCCGGGAAGGTGGCCACCGCAGAGGAAGGCACAACGGGAACAGTCAATCTCTACAAGTCAACGGATGCCGGCGAGCATTGGTATCTCGCGGCTCGCGACCCGCACGCGGCCGCCGCATCGGCACATGCCGTAATGGATCCGCGCCCTAACGTACGCATCGGTGGCGGTGATCTGCCAACGATAGCTGTCGATCCGAAAAACGCCAACATCGTCTACAGCGACTCCACCGTTCTCTGGCGCACCCAGGACGGTGGTTTGACTTGGAGCGCAGTGCGCGGCGCTCCGGGCGGTGACGATTATCAGAACATCTGGATCAATCCCAACGACACCAACATCCTTTTCATCGTTGCGGATCAAGGCGCCATTGTTTCAGGTAATCGCGGGGTATCGTGGAGCAACTGGTACAACCAGTTGACGGCCGCGATGTATCACGTCTCGACCGACAACGCATTTCCTTATCGCGTCTGTGGCGGGCAGCAGGATTCGGGGTCGGCGTGTGTCGACAGTCGCTCGATGGACGGCAGGATCACCTTCCACGACTGGCATCCGGTGAATATCCAGGAATACGGCATTGCTGCCAGTGATCCGAATGATCCCGATATGGTGTTCGGTAGCCAGCGCAGCAACGTTTCCCTTTTCAATCGCAAGACCGGCCAGACTACCGAGGTAGGTCCCGATGCCGCGGCGCGCGGCAGCGAATTCAACCGCAATGTTCGCACGATGCCTATGCTTTGGTCTCCGGTGGATCCGACGGTGCTTTACTACACCTCCAACGTGGTGTGGAAATCCATCGACAAGGCGCATAGCTGGACGCGCATCAGCCCCGACCTCGCCCGCCAGACCTGGAAGGCACCCACCACTACGGGCAAATACGCGAGCGGCGTCAAGCCAGCGGCAGCAGGCAGCATTACTGCGCTGTCGGCTTCGCCGCGTGATGTCAATGTGCTGTGGGCGGGCACCGACGACGGCCAAGTCCAGGTGACGACGGACGGTGGCACCAGGTGGTCAAACGTGACCCCTCCCGCCATCAAGCCGTGGACGCGCATCTTCAACATCGAAGCCGGCCATTTCGATACGCAGACCGCCTATGCGGCGGCCAACACCATGCGCATCGACGACATGAATCCGCACCTGTGGCGCACCCGTGACAGTGGCAAGACCTGGACTGAAATCGACAAAGGCATCGCCCCAGGGTCAGTGACCAACACCATCCGCGAAGACCCGCGCAAGCCAGGGTTGTTGTACGCGGGCACTGATACACAGGTCTGGGTTTCGTTCGACGATGGCGAGAACTGGCAATCGCTCCGACTCGACATGCCGCCCATATCGGTGCGCGACCTGGAGCTGAAGGACAATGCCACCTGCATGTGTTCCGACCTGATCGCCGCCACCCACGGCCGCGGTTTTTATATCCTCGACGATGTCACGCCGCTGCGCCAGGCCGCCATGGCGCGCAGCGCCAAGGCGGCTTACCTGTTCAAGCCGCAGACGGCAGTGCGCCTGCGCATGGGTACCAACGATCCGACCCCGTGGCCGCCGGAAGTGCCGGCTGGTGAGAATCCTCCAAACGGCGCCATCCTCGACTATTACCTTGCCGCAAACATGACTGGTCCGCTGACGATCGACATCCTTGATGCCGCCGGCAAGGTGGTACGGACCTATTCGAGCGAGCTCAAGCGTGATCCAGACCCTGCCGTCGATTCCGCCGCTTACGACAAGGTGTGTCAGGCTGCGCCGCACTCCCCCGATTGCTCGGTGCCGTTGTACTGGCCGGCACGCATCCGCTCCATGCCCACTAAGGCCGGGATGCACCGCGTCAACTGGAACATGCGCTATCAGCCGCTGGCGACGGAACGCCAAGAGGCCGAGGCCACCGGAGCCGTGCCGAAGCGCAGCTCGCCGCCGCCCAGTTCGCCGTGGGCGCCTGCCGGAAAGTACACCGTGCGTCTCACGGTCGACGGCCAAAGCTACACGCAACCACTGACGCTCCGTCTTGATCCGCGCGTCACCACCTCCGCGTCCGATCTGGCGCAGAACAACACGTTGTCCATGGAGATGTATGAGCTCGCGCGCAACGCCCGCATGGCATACGGGCAGGCACACGACCTCGGCCAGGAGATTGCGAAGCTGGGGTCGACGCAACGCGCCGGCGGCGATTCACTCAAGGCGAAGATCGATGCCGTCGCTCCAGACGAGGTGCTCGGGTTCCGTAGATTCGGCAGGGGCTACCAAGTGGCGACCACGCTCAATGGCGTGAGCAGTTCGGCACTTGCCGCCTTGGTGTCGCTGCAATCTGCAGATACCGCACCCACCGCCGCGCAAACCGCGGCAACCGTGCGCGCCAGGACGCAGGCGCACGCGGTAATGGCCAAGTGGGATGAGGTGAAGACAACGGATCTCCCGTCGTTCAACGCGACACTCCGCAGCAAGGGTCAGCCTGTTCTGGAGTTACCGCCGCTCAGGATGCCCGCGGCGCTGCCCAGTGACGAAAACGGCAACGTCAACGAGAATGAGAACGATGGATAGCGCGCTGTCCTGGTGGAGGTGACAACACCAGGCCCGGACGCGAATCGGAGCAGATGAGGGAGACCTTTGCAGGCCTCACTCGTCACTATGACCCATGCCGCACCGTCCAACTGCCACATACGGCTTCCAGGCAACTGCGGCGGATAACGCCGCCTGCGCGCTCCCCGCTCGTCCAGATGAGTGGCGAAGCGGCATTAGGCTTCTCTTATCGTGTACGAGGCCGGCTTAGTCTGGCCGTCCTCCATATCTACCGCCACCGTACGTGCGGTTCCGCAAACGGCGGTCATGACTGCCGATGCAGTCGGCGCACGCGTTGAACATCATCACCAGAGACCCGGTTGATCAAAGAAAGCTTTCAGGAAGGACGCGTTCGTGTGACTCGCTGCGATGTTTCAGCATGGACCACGCTCCTGGTGGCCGAACGCCATGCTCACTCTTCGACCTGCCCGGCATTCAACTGGTCGTTGTCCGGGCGCAGGGAGATTTCCATTGCCGCCAGAGGATGCAACGAAGTTGGCGCCGGATCCAACCATGCTGGGCTTGCAGACACCGCGTGCTTAGCCAGCTCGGAATATGTTGACAACCACGCAGGGATCGCCACAAGTATCTCGATGCTTTGGCTCAGCCTGCATCCTCACGCGCAACAGCATTTCGCACAGCTTGCCGACCCGGCGTTGACGGCTGACCGGAGCAATAATTACTTTGGAGGCAACGTGCGACGTCAGACTGGAGCGCGGAAACTTCCGTTCCCACGGTGACGCCACTACGCTCCTGGCCGCTTAGACCGTTGACTCCCGGCGGTAGTGAGCAACCGTGTCAGCGGCACCCGTACGCATTCGCCCGCCAGTCGGCGTGGATCTTAACCAGCGCAGTCGTCGGCACAGAAACAGAAAACGTATCCTCGACATTCCAGTCAACGTACGCAAGACGAGCGGGTTCAACGCGATATCAACAGAGCTGACAGCCAATAGCCTCAGCTTGTACTCAAGGACTGTAAGAGGCATTCGCTGACAGAAGCCAAGACCGAGCAGTCCCGATCCTTACCGAACTTGTACCGGAGGATCTGGCATCCGATCATCCGGATCATTTGCAATGGTTATCGTCGGTAACTGACTTGCCTGCAGCTTAGTGTTGAGGGATTTCAGATCCTGCTCCGTGAGCGAGTGCCAACGCTGCACAACGGACGCCATCGCCTGATGATACTCATCGTATTCCGCGTAGAACTGCTGCGTGGGCGAGTTGGCCGACATCACGTTGATCTCGTTGGACAAGTACGCGATGCGCGCATTCAGTCGCACGGAATAGTTAAGCAGCCCGATCCCAGTCTTCGCCTTGTACTGATACAACTCACCCTGCAGCACCAGTGCCTTCGCGTCTAGCCCAGTAAGCGACTTCTGCAGACTCGTCTTCGCGCTTGCCTTGTCCTCCAGGGTCTTCAACTGCTTGCGCAGGTCCAGGATCTGGTTGACTACAGCATGGTTCTGCCACAGCAGATTCTGCGCCTTGTTGCTCAGATTGAACTGCTTGACCAGATCAGCCTGCGTGGTATTCGACCGCGGGTCATTTTTCACGGTCAGCATCTGTTGATAAACCTTGCCTTCCACTGTCAGGACGATTTTGTAGGTCCCCGGCACGACATAGGCGCCATTGGGTCCCCTGCCCTCGTTGTAGGCCACCATGTCATGGATCGGTGGGGCCGCAGGAAACTTCAGGTCCCACACAAAACGGTTGATGCCCGGATGGTCCGTCAACATCGTGTCGCCGAGCGAGCGGCGCTTGAAACCGCCTTTGTTGGATTTCCACGAGGCATCGTCGACATTGTTGAACGAATTGGCCAGATTCCCGACGGGATCGTAGATCTCCAAGGTGATTTTGCCGGTCGGCTTGGCTTTCAGGTAATAGGAAATGACGTCGTTCGGCGGATTCTCGCCCAGCTGGTTACCCGCCGAACCGCTTCGGCGACCGCCCTCCATGCGCAGGATCAGTGCCGGCGCGGACTTGAACAGATGGGCCGGGGTTTGCATGATCTCCGCGCTGATCTCACGCAGAGCGGATATGTCGTCCATGCCCCAGGCCGAGCGGCCGTGTGTCGCGACGAGGAGATCGGCACCCTTGATAGCGATGTCGCGCACCTCGGCCGTGGGCAGGTTCAGCTGCAATGACTGCCAACGCCGCCCGCCGTTGAATGACACCTCGATCCCATTTGCCGTCCCGGCGAACAACAGGTTCTTGTTCACCGTGTCCTGCCGAACCACATACACGTAGTTGGGCGCGCTGAGGCCGTCAACGATACTCGACCAGGTCGCACCATAGTCATGGGTCACGAAAACATATGGTGTGCTGTCACCCAATTTGTGCTTGTCGACGGTGACAAAGGCGGTGCCGGCATCGAAATGCGATGCCTCGATTGAATTGACGCGGCCCCACTCCGGCATCTTCGGCGGCGTGATCTTCTTGTAGGTCTTGCCGGCATCGAGCGTCAACCAGACCAGACCGTCGTCTGTTCCCAGCCAGATTTCACCCTTGCGCAGCGGCGACGGAGCCAAGGCGTAAATCACGTCGTAGTATTCGACACTGGCATTGTCCTGGGTAATCGGGCCACCCGAAGACTGCTGCTTGGACTTGTCATTGCGGGTCAGGTCCTTGCTGATCACGCTCCAGCTCTTGCCGCTGTCCCTGCTTAGCATCAGATACTGCGACCCCAGGTAGAGTGAATGCGCGCCCTCATCCTCCCATGGGGCAAACGCGAACGGGTCAGTCCAAGTGAATCGGTACTTCACATCCTTCGCTGCGTATCCACTGTTCGCATTCGACCAAGGCGCAATATCCTGTATCGACTTGGTGCGGATGCTGTAGCGAGTCAAGCCGCCCGAATAACCTCCCTCCACTATGTAGTTGGGATCGTTTGGATCAGCGAACACATACCCTGACTCTCCATCGTCACCGCCGACAGCAAAAACGTCCTTCGCGGAAATCCCACCCAGTCCACGGCTCGCCGTGCCAAACGCGCAGCCTGACGGACAATCCTGGGTAGACGCATAGATGTTGTACGGAAAAAGATCATCTGCCGAGATGTGATAAAGCTGGCCGATCGGCAGGTTGTAATACTTGCCCCAGGTCTTGCCGCCATCGACACTCGTCACCACACCCTGGTCATGCCCTTGGACCATAAGCTCGGGGTGCAACGGATTCATCCAGAACGCATGATTGTCGCCCCCCGGGAGCGTCACCGAATGCCAGGTGCTGCCGCCATCAGTAGATTTGAAGAACCCGGTGTTTGTCGCGTACAAAGTGTCGGCATTCGTCGGGTCGGTAAATACATTGGTGAAATACCAGGCGCGTCCACGAATGCGCTGATCGTCACTGATCAACTTCCAGTCGGCACCGCCGTTGTTCGAACGAAACAGGCCTCCGTCCTTCGCTTCGATGAGTGCGTAGACGACTTGCCCATGCGCGTCTCCACCGGCCACGGCAACCCCAATTTTCCCCAGTACGCCGGAAGGCAAACCGTGACTCTGCTGGCGGGTCCACGTTTTACCTTCGTCCGTCGACTTGAACAAACCGTCGCCTGCGCCGCCGCTCGACATATGCCAAGGCTGACGGTGCATCGTCCACATACCCGCGTACATGACCGACGAATTGGATGGGTCCATGGTGAGATCGATGCCGCCGGTCTGGTCATTGACGTAGAGCGTCTTTTCCCAGGTCTGGCCGCCGTCGGTCGAGCGGTAGATACCGCGATCCTCGCTGGGGCTGTAGATGCGCCCGAGCGCAGCTACTATTACCACATTCGCATCATTCGGATCGACGACGATCTTCGCGATATGCCGGGTGTCCTTCAGGCCGATATTGGTCCAGCTCTTGCCGCCATTGGTTGATTTGTATACGCCATCGCCGAACGTTGCGTCGCTGCGCGGGTCCGCCTCGCCAGTGCCGACATAGACGATATTCGGGTCGGAGGGGGCCACGGCGATCGCACCGATAGAGGAGACCGGCTCGTGATTGAAGATCGGCTTCCAGGACAACCCGGAGTTGGTTGTTTTCCAGACCCCGCCGTTCGCGCTGCCAAAATAATACGTGCGCGGTTGGGTCGGCACGCCAGCCACTGCGAGGACGCGACCGCCATCAAATGGACCTATCAGCCGCCACTTCAGGTGTGCATACGCGTCGGGCGCCACGGTTTGCGCCGCAGCACTCGTGAAAGCCACAAATAGCAAAAGGACTGCGCCAGCCAGGATTCTCACGCTGTTGCTGATAATCATCACAATGATCCTTTGCTTGCAGAAATTTCTTTAACCCTGCGCTGACAGGAGTTCAACTGTGCAATCGACTGCGGACCGGAGTCAAAGCAACCATGTTAAGTCATTGCAAAACACAGTTTCCGACCCTGACGGATCTGTTTAAAAGCAAATGCAGGAGCCGCCATTTCTTGGAGTTGTATGGGTCAAGACTGCGCGTCCTCTGATACTACGAAACAAGCTAAATGGATGCAACGCTGGCAAGTCGTTCATGCCCAACTGAGGCCTGAACTGGTCGGCAAATCGAAGGGATAACGCTGAGGCTTGCGAAATCGGTCCACACCATGGAGCGAATCGCATTGAAGAATTGTGGCCGGCTGGATTGGCCTTGGGCTTTCGCCGAACGGCCATGAGTAAATTTAATTCGTAAGTGCCGCGTCGGACCAAGAGAAATTGCACAGCGGCTACCTGTGTAGTCCCGAGTGACTTTTGTCTTCCTGACGAAAAGCTCCCGATGCCGTTCACGCCATACTCGTATGGCCTGCAGCGAAGTCTTGCGCCCCGAGGGCCGGTTGCGGCAGGTACTCGTTGCAGGGTTTGCCGTCACCGTCTTTGGTGGTCTGCAAATCGTCACGCGAGCGGAAGCGCGTGGTCGCCAGAATGTCGCCGATCTATGGTATTCAGAATAGTCCATCGCGGCGAAAGGCGGCGTCTCCGTGTGCTGTTCGCCGGGAATCAGGTGACAGCCGGCTGCAATTTGAGGGCCAACGTGTAGCGCGGGGCATAGCAGATCCGGTTGGGTGGCCGGCCCACGTGGGGGATGCCACCGTCGAACACTACCAACCGGCCAGGTTTGGGCGTGACCACAACCTCGGCGTCCATTTGCGAGTTGTAAAACAATGTCTCTCCGCCCCATTCGACGTTCCACTCGGGCGCGATGTACCACAAGGCCGTCAGCCCCTTCTCGCCAGGTTGCGTATCGGTGTGAATGAAAAGCATGTCGCCGTAGGCAGCGTGGTTGCAGTAGCTGCGGTAAACCCGATACCCGGCACCATCTTCGAAATCGCGCACAGCCTCCAGGGTCGGCTGATAAACCGCCAGTTGCGGCGCGGTTTCCAACGGAATGTTCAATTCCCAGTGCCGAAACCCGGCAGTATCAGCGCGCGCTACTTCATCCCGGACGAAGTTGGCGCCCATGAACGCGTCGGTGAGTTGTTTGACGTGCGGCAACGCCACCAAGTCGTCATACACACGAATAGGGCGGCCTTCCACTTGCACGGATCGAGTCATTGGCATGACAACGTCTCCTGGATCTTCGGAACAGGATAGGCAGCCCTTGCGGCACGATCAAGCATTCTTGCTTCGGCCAGCCCTCCCGCTATTGGCGCGCCCCTGCGTTTGATCGTCCGGTTATCGAACAAGGCACTGCAGGCCTTCACTTAGGCGGGGCCGACACACTTCCGTAGCCCCAGTGGTCCAGCATGGGCTGCAGGATCGGAAGCACTGGTTCAAAATAGCGCGCATAGTGCCGCCAGTGACCAACGCCCTTGGCGCTGATCGGCTCGATCACCTGGCTATAACTGGGTGTACGGATGTAACCCTTTTGCTGCGCACGCTCGGCGAACCCCAGCATCGCTTCGGCCTCGTCGAGCTGAAGAAACGCCGCGATCTTGCCGGTCTGTGCCGGAGGATCCGCGACCAGATCCTCATAGCGCGAGACAAACACATCTGGGCAGAACAGCGCCGCATGATGCAACCAGTTATCCATCGCACCGACGTAGGCGTGGGCAAGAGTCTCAAGCGACCTGCAGGCGGCGACCAACGGTGCCGAACGGAAATTCTGCAGATAGCAACTCAGGATGACGTCGCATGGATGACGCAGTACAAGGATGAATTTCGCGTGCGGAAAGATGCGATGGATCATGGGCAGCCATGACATGTTCAGCGGATTCTTGTCCACGAGGCGCGTCCCCCACTGTCGCGCCACTTTCCCGCAGGCCAGAATGACGTAGCCCTTGCGCAGTTCGTCGCAATCGCTTTGAACGAGCTTGTGCAGATCCTGCGGAATTTCCAGATCAACGCTTTCCAATTGACCGGCCAGTATGTTCAGGAACGGGCGCTCGTCCATCGACTGCAGGCCCGGGTGCGCATCCAGCATCTGCTCAAGGAGCGTGGTGCCAGACCGGGGAAAGCCCACCACGAAGACCGGCGACTGGCTGGCATCGGGCGCCTTCAACGTCCGCCAGGCACGATAATCGTCCTCACTCACGCGATCGTTGACGTGTGGCAGCAAAGGCGCGTCCGCTTCCAGCAGGTAAGGATTGGACAAACGCAGTTGTCGGAGCTGGATGTCATGCCCCGTCTCCAGCGCCTGCATGGTCGCTGCTGCATCACCGAGCCTGTCGCAGGCGCCGGCCAGGGCGAAATAGTGAGCATCATGGGCGTCATGGCCGGGACCAACCTTTTCCAGCAGCCCGCGCGCCGAAGCATATGACCGCCTGCGCATGGCAAGCTGGGCCTGCTGGCTTTCCACTTCGCGGCCGATGCCGGGATCTGCGTCAACCGGCAGGGTCGCAAGCACCGCTTGCAGCTTGGCCTGCGCCTGGGCCAGCCGATTGACGCGTTCGTAGACCCTTGCCAGCAATAATTGCGCTGGCCAATCGTCAGGCGTACGTCGCACCAAATCCTCCAGCAGTTCAATGCTGTCACCGAGTTCGCCGACCTGGACCAGCAGCTTGGCCAACTCGCCCAGCAGGTCGTCCGAAAGCGGCAACCACTCGCGCCACGGTTGCAGCAATACATCGGCGCGGTGATCCCGACAGGCAAGGCACGCGCGCGCAGCGTGGAGGCGGATCACGATGGAATCGGGCGCCAGATCGTGCGCGCGCATCAAGGTTGTCTGCGCAGCCGCCGGTTTACCATTCTGGAGCTGCATCAGGCCAAGTTCGTCCAGTCTGTCGGGATCGTTCAGGGCGCAGTGCACCGCGGTTTCCGCCGCCCGTTCCGCAGTTTCCCGGTCACCGACGCGATCCAGCGCCGAGGCATAGTTGGACCAGTGAACGCTGTCCTCGGGGCAAAGCTCGACTAGACGGGCGAAAGCCCCCACGGCATCGCGCTGCCGCCCCTGCCGCTGCAGACTAAGCCCCAGCAACAGCAAAATGTCAGGTTCATCGGGGCCTTGTTCCAGCGCGGCGCGGCAGTGGTTTTCCGCGGCGATCAGATCGCCCGATTGCAGGGCGGCAACTATAGGGTCGATCAGAATGTCATCGGCCATTTTGAATCACGTCTCCGGCATTGAGAAACAGCCACGGCAGCATCCGCGGATCGTCCTTGAAGCTACAGCTTCTTGTAGTTTGCAGCGATCGCCTATTGAAACGCGATCGTCATGAAACTTTGGAATTGCTGACCCGTCCTGTCAAAGTCCTCTGGATGCTACTGGGCTCCTGACACATGCAACCGGAGTGCCGATCGGCGCAACGCGAGCGACGGGTTATTGCTTACAATATACTGATAAGGCCTGCGCGAACCGAGTGACACATTGCGTGCGCAAGAACTTCTGTCAGAACGGATTTACCCAATGGTTCCGTTTTCGCCAACCCAAACCGTCTCGGCATTAAAAGCGGCGGCCGGCTTGTTCCAGGCGGGCCGCCATGTGGAAGCGCGCGAGGTGCTGAACGGTTTGTTGCGCACGCATCCTGGGCTCGCTGAAGCCCATCGGATGATGGCCGGCTCATTTTTCCAGACCGATGATTATCCCCAAGCGCAGACCGCCTTGGGGGCGTGGCTGCGGAGCCAGCCGGGCAATGTCGAGGCACACGTTCTGCTAGGTCGAGTACTGGCCGAATCCGGGCAGCCTGCCGATGCCGAGCGTGCATTGCGACGGGGCTTGGACATGGACCCCGGCAACTTGCCCGCGGCGTCCGTGCTGGCACGCATGCTGCTGACCGCAAACCGTGTTGGGGAAACGTGCGAGTTGTTGGAACCGCTATTCAAGGCTGGCCGTGTCAGCCCGGAGATGCTGATGCTCTACGGTCACGCCCGGATGTCGCTAGGGCACTCCGCGCAGGCCGAGGCAGCGCTCCGCCGCTGGCTTCAACTCGTACCAAATAGTAGTGAAGCTCGGCTGCGACTCGCGGCGGTCCTGGCTAGCAGTGACCGGTACGCCGAAGCCGCCGCCGAGGCACGCGCGAGCATCGCGAATGCCGGCAAGACGCCCGAGGCAGCATTTGTGCTGGCAGGTGCCTTGCTGGGTGAGCGCAGGTTCGAGGAGGCTGAGATAGAACTGCGACAAGTGGTTCGCGCACAGCCTGCCCACGTAACAGCTCAAGCCAATTTGTCTGAACTCGTGTGGATGCGCAGTGGGGATGCCGATGTCGCCTGCGCAGAACTTGATGCGGCATTAGAAAAGCAGCCGCAGTTGCACTCGTTACGTATATGCAAGGCGCGGTTACTGTTAAGTGCACGCCGCGCCGAGGACGCGCTAGCCACCATCGATACCGGACTGAGATTGGCTGAGGAGGATCCCGATCTGCTCGCGGCCGCCAGCACTATTTCACTGGAGTTGGACGCTGCACATGCTTTGGCCTGCGCTCAGCGCTTGCTTGCCATCTTGCCAGCCGATTATGGCGGGCAGGTTGCCTTGGGCAATGCTTCCCTAGCCACAGGAAGTGCCCGGAAGGCGCTCGAGGTGGCTGAATCTTTGCATGAGGCGAATCCTGCGGATGGGCGGCCAATCGCGATGAAGGCCGACGCCTTGCGCATGCTGGGGGATTCACGCTACCGGCAGCTTCTTGATTATCAGGGTCTGGTTCGCGCCACATACATCGATGTGCCCGATGGCTGGCCAGATCTTGCCACCTACCTTGCCGAGCTGGTCCATGATCTAACGGGCGCTCATACCTTGCGCGCGCACCCGACGCGCAATTCGCTGCGCGAAGGAAGCCAGGTGCAGTTGGTTCCCTCTGAGTCCCCGTCGCCATCGATCCGCGCCTTTCCCGAGGCTATTGATGGACCGGTCCGTCGTTACATGGAGGCGATCGGCAGAGGCTCTGATCCCATGAGGTGTCGAAATGTCGGCCGCTACGAGCTGAGCGGGATGTGGTCGGTGCAGCTTCGGCCGCATGGTTTTCATGTAAACCATTACCACTCCGAAGGCTGGATCTCATCAGCGTGCTATCTGCACTTACCGCCGGCTGTTGCGCAGCGGCATGGCGAAGGCTGGATCAAGTTCGGCGAACCGCCCTTCCCGACAGAGCCAGCTCTGAGTCCGGAATACTTCATCAAACCCGAGCCTGGTCTGCTGGTATTGTTTCCTTCTTATATGTGGCACGGCACCGTGCCATTTTCCGGCAGCGCGGAAGACCGACGGCTCACCATCGCCTTCGATTTGCTTCCTGCAGGGGCTGACTGACAATGACCCAGTGCAATTGAGTTGACACCCGCAGCGACATCGGACCAGCAAAGCTTGCTGGGATTGTCCAACACGCATACCAGGCCAGCCCAGCTTCAATGGCTCCCGATCTCGCTTGACCAGACTGTAAAGAAACGCATCCTTGTTCCACTCCAGCCCCCCTCTCAAACCGGCGCATCGGCTCGATCTTGTCCAGCGCGTTTTACTCGCCAGATCACTCACGGCGTAACACTGCTGCGTGAAGCAGGTGCGCCGAATGATACACAGTGCCAACGGCGGGCAGCGTCGGACGGATCGCAATCGGACAGCGTGGCCCGATTAACGCCGACACCTTGCTCAACGATACCACCCCGTTAGATCCCGCAGAGATCGCTCACGCCGCGTCGGCGTCTTCTCGGCTTCGCAACGTAAAGAGACGAACAGCGTCGCTTTATCAGGATGCGCTTGATTGAGGGTTTGCCGCCGTGATACCTCAAATGCGGAATAGACGAGCGCATTGTTGGGAACGAGGCCTTGCATCTAATTCCGACAACCACGCCACACACAAACCACCGGGCGTAAAAGCCGTTGCCGAACATACTCCGCCGGACAAAGATCGATACTCACAAACACGGATGGCCCGCATGGAAGATCCATGCGGGCCTTGGAGCTGAAGCACTGACATCAACGGTTACATTCGCTCAGAACGAGACCGTGACACGACCCCAGAAGTAGCGGCCCAATACATCGAAGTCAGCCGGGTCGGTGTTCGCGTTCAGCGAGTTGTTGGCGTAGAGCAACGGCGGCTGCTTGTCGAACAGGTTGCTGACGCCGAAGTCGACCTTCGTCTTGAGCAGCTTGATGTTGTAGCCGATGGTGACGTCGCTGTAAGCCTGCGTCCCGTAGTGGAAAACAACGCCAGGCCGACCGGGAAAAGCAGTCGACTGCTGACTCAGATCTGCCGAGCCCATGTTGAACTTGTCGGTGGCGCGGAAGTGCCAGGATGCATCCCAGTTACCGGCCTGCCAAGTCGCTGCCACCTGCGCGGTCCAACGTGGGAAGAAACACAAGCCCCCGATGTTGTCCGGACAAGCTGACTGCAGCCCTGACCCCAGCCCGCCCAGCACGCCAGCTCCCTGGAAGACCCTGTTCGCATAAGTGCCCGGTGCAATCTGGACTTGGTACTGGGTCATGTAGGTGACGTTCGCAGTGACGGCGAACTGACCATACCCAAACTCAGGCACCCGGTAGCTGCCGGAGAAGTCGGTACCCTTGACATTGAGACGGCCAAGATTGGTGGTAGGCAGGAAAACGCGCTGGATCTGCCCTACGGAGCCGCCACCGGAATAGCGCTGAATCAGCGGACAATACGCGGAGATGCCGTTGTAGCAAAGATCCAGCACCGTCTGCTCACCTGGAATCGTGATGGTGTCATTCAGGTAGATGCGCCAGTAATCCAGGCCGAGCGAGAGACCCGGGGCAAACTCCGGCGAATACACCGCACCGAAGTCGAAAGATTTGCCGTGCTCCGGCTTGAGCGGGAAGTTCAGATATTTCGACCCCGAGAACAAACCGTTGCCCTGGTCGTGTGTGGCCACCGTCTGGTTGCGGAACGTGCCATCCAGCGGCACGTACTGGCACGCCGGGTTCGGTGTTGTTGCGCCATCGCACGGGTCGCTGCTGAGGCTCGAGGTGCTGCCGGCGGGCAGTGCGAAAACGTCCGCGATGCTCGGGGCACGGAACACCGTCGCCACGGTCCCGCGCAAGAGCAGGTCGGTGATCGGTTTCCATTCAAAAGCGACCTTCCAGTTGTTGGTGCTACCGGCCAGGTCGTACTTGGAATAGCGGTCACCCAGGGTGAGGTTAAGCGATTTCGCAAATGGCATGTCTTGCAGGAGCGGGATGAACAGCTCGCCATACACCTCCTTGACGTTGTCGCTGCCTCTCAGTGCGGCCACGCAACCCGCTCCCGGGCAGTTACCGGTGGTCGGATCTATCAGCTGCTCGGCAGGAACGGTGTTGTTGGTGTATTCATTGCGATAGTTAAGACCAGCCGCGAGCTGGATCGTGCCGGCGGGAAGGTCAAACAACCCGCCGCTGACGTCGACGTGGAATTGTCGCTGCAGGGTCCACTGCTTGGTTAAAGTGGCCGTGTTGGCCTTCTTCAGCGCAGCCGCGGTGGACGCAGACTCGCCGCTGAACGGGTTGAATGGCACGCAGGAGTCGAGCGAAATCGGCGAGCTGGCTGTGCCGCACTGCACGACGCCGTCGCTGTTCAAAAACGATGGCCCCACGCCGGGCGCCAGCAGACTGCCACTGGGTGAGCCGGTTGAGCTGGATGAGAACGTGTAATAGCCGTAATTCACCCCGGCATCCCAGGTCCAGTCCCTGTCAAGAATTTCCAACGACCCTTTCAAGCCAGCCTGCAACTGGGTGGTGTTCTGGCTGGCGGAAGACACGCGGTTGCCGCCGGCTATCTCGCGAAATGCCACGGCATTGCCGTTGGCACCGGTGAAGTCGATGCCAAACGGGTTGTAGTAGCTCTGCGCCGAGATCGGCTGGTTCGTACTGACGCCGTAGATGTTCGGCGCTAGCTGCAACGACGCGGTCGACTTATTGAAGTACGTGGTCATGTAAGCATCAATGTGATCGCTTATGTGATACGTGCCCTTGAAGAACGCGTTCAGGCGTTCCTGCGGCGCCACCAGCGCCTGTACCGTCGCATAGTTGTAGCGGTCGTCCGCGCCAAAGCAGTGGAAATCGCCCGTGCCCAGGACAGCCTTCCCGGAGGTCACTGCATCATGGTTTGCTGCAAGCCTGGTTCCGGTTGGGCAGCCAAACTTGGCAGCGATGCTCTGCGGCAGCGTGATCTTGCCGAATCGCCCATTGGTAGAACCGCCGGGGACGACGCTCAATGGACCAGTCGGATTACTGCTGGATGTCAGCGACAGTGCACTTTCGGAAAACTTGCGGTTGCCCTGCACGACAATATCCATCTTGTTGTAGCTCAGGCCCGCCAGCAGGCTGCCCTTGTCGCCGCTCTGCCCGAAAACGAAACTGCCACCGCGCCTTTCGCCGTCACCGCGATCGGAGAGCCCGTAGTTCGCGGTAGCCTCAGCACCTTGGTAGTTGGTCTTCAGGATGATGTTGATCACGCCGCCGATCGCGTCGGAACCGTACACCGACGAGGCACCGTCGGTCAGGACTTCGATCCGCTGCACGGCGGCCGCCGGGATCGAGTTCAAATCCTGATTGAGAATGCGCTGGCCGTCGACCAGCAACAAGGTACGGTTTGAGCCCAGGCCGCGCAGGCCAAGCAACGTACGGCCTGCCGGAACCGCACCCGGGGAGTTATGGTTATTAACATTAGGCGTCAACAGACCCCCGGTGATCGCTGGAATGTCCTTAACAACGTCACCCAAGGTCAGCTTGCCGGTCGCCGCAATCTGTGCCGCCGACACGGTAATGACGGGATTGGAGGTTTCAAGATCAACCCGGCGAATATGAGAGCCAGTGACCACCACCTCATTCAGCGTTTTCGCCTGACTCTTATCCGGTGGCGGCGCGGCTTGATCCTGTGCAGGCGGCGGCGCGGCTTGGTCCTGTGCATAAACGCTACCCGAAAGCCCTATCGCTACGACAGCACCCACGGCAAGCGCTGCACGGATGGAAAGCGAGAGCTTGTTTCGATCGAATTCCATGAAATTCTCCAGTTTAGATAAGTCGACAACATTCAAAACTTGTCTTCAGCGGCGTCGCTTAGTACTAAGTCCTGGAATTGTTGCGTCCTCTTCTCCGCTCGCAAATAAGTGCGAAAGGCAGCCACCCTCTTCCAAAATGCACCCTGCCATTCCAGCGCGAGTGCCAGGTCCGAACATTTAACGGGTAACAGTAACGATAGAGTTTCAGCCTTCCCCAGCCTCATTGGCTACTTACACCAATTTTCATCGACCCTGCATCGAAACTTAACGCGTGTTGGGCAGTTGATAGCATCAGGTGGATGAAGGAGTCAACAGAATTTCTGAACCGATTTCTTATTAGGCAAAATTCCGCATCCCACACGTCAAAATTGGCCAACACTCTTCCGCAATTTTTATCTATCTGCTTGGGCGGCAACGCCGATAAGCGGTGTTTATTGGCTGAAGCCGACGCTCTCTCACGCGGTTAGAAAAAGGCGCTCACTGCGTCTCACGAGGTGTACGCCGTCATACTCCGGTTGACGCGAGCAATGTGTCGCGACCATGGCTTGGAAGGGCCGCACCCAGACTCCCGGAAGTAAAAGCACCCACTCGCGCGTGCGGCAGATCCAAGCGCAGGCGGGCGCGGCTCAACTCGTTCTTCTGTGAATTGCAGGAGCCGCCCGGGTTGTCGACATCACTCAATGCCCAGCATGGCATCGACCTGATGCCTGAGCTCGGTCACGGCGGAGACCTGTTGGGTGGTGGGAGTTGCCATGGTCGAGGGGTTGTCTCCGCCGCCGCCATAAGCGCCGCCATACAGCGAGTTGTATTGGGCGATGAGTTCACCGTTCAAGTTCAACAAGCCAGGCTTTTTCTCGCCCTCGGCGTTGACCTGCTGCAACGCGGTGTAGGTGCGATTGATGTCTCGGCTAAGCTGCAATCCAAGTGTTAACTGCTGGCTCAGTCCGGCCATGGGCTTGTCAACCCGCGGATCCATGCGCACCGTCAGCGGTTGCGTCCAGAATTGCCCGTCGACCGTGAGCTTGACCGTGTATTGCCCCGGCAACGCCGGAGGACCCGCCAGCCCGAGGGGCGTGTCGTGGAAAATCACTCCCATCGGTGCGTGCGGCTCCAAGGCAGGCGGTGACGGATAGTGCAGGTTCCACACAAACCGGTGCATGCCGCTCTGCGCGGAAAGTGTTTGTACTGGACGCAGCCAATAGGTGGGGAAGTTCAGCTCGTCAGGATTCACCGTTGCAGGTTTGTCCGTCGAGGCAAAGTGGCGAACGAGCTTGCCGTTCGCATCCAGGATGTCGAGCATGACTGGCCCGGTCGCCGACGATTTCAGGACGTAGTCGATGATGGCGCCGCTGGGCGGGTTCTGTCCCGCGGGAAACTCGGGTTCAAGCTGCGTATCTGAGTAGGTGTTGCGGGGTATCTGCCAGGCGGCCGCAGGCTTGTAGAGGAATGCATGTTCGGCGCTGGCCGCGGCGGCAAGCTGGCGAAGCGGTGTGATGTCGTCGAGTATCCATAGCGCACGGCCATGCGTACCCAAGACCACGTCGTCATCATGGATCACCAGATCGCGCATTGACGTCTGCGGCAAGTTGAACTGCAGCGACTGCCAGTGATCGCCATCATTTGCCGAGAACCAAACGGCGCGCTCGGTGCCGGCGATCAGCAAGCCCTTCTGCTCCGGGTCCTCACGAACCACATTCGCTGAGGCATTGTCCGGCAGCCCGTTGACGATCAGGTTCCAGGTCTTGCCGCCATCGTGGGTGCGGTAGATGTAGGGTTTGAGATCATCGAGACGAAAGCGACTCACAGATGCATAGGCCGTCTGGTCATCGAAATGCGAGGCGACGATCTGCGTTACCTTGCTCCACGACGTCATGCCTTTTGGCGTGACATTGTTCCAATGCTTGCCACCGTCACGGGTGATCCAGATGAGGCCGTCATCGGTTCCCGTCCAAATGGTGTCCGCGTTCTCGAACGACGGCCCGATGCTGTAGATCACCCCTCGGTGGTCGAGCGGCTTTTCGTGCGCGGCAAAGGGTTTCAAACTGGCCGGTATGCCCGGGTTGGGTCGGGACAGATCGGGGCTGATCGTCTGCCAGCTGTGGCCGCCATCAGTGGTCTTGAACAAGATCTCTGCACCTAAATAAAGCACATGCGGATCCGCCGGCGAAAACAATAAAGGCGCGGTGCGGTTGAAACGATATTTACCCTCGAACAGCTGTGCCTGAGGACCAACAACCTGACTCTCGCCGGTCTTCCAGTCATAGCGCACAACGCGGCTGGAATAGGTGATATCGGGATGCAGCGGATCCGGGGCGATGTACGCGTATTCCTCTCCACCCACCGGGTGCCAGTTGCGGAATGTGATCTGGCCGTCATTGCTCCGGCTCGTGATGCCGACCGAACCGCTGTCCTGTTGCGAGCTGTAGACGCGATAGGGGAACTGGTTGTCCGTAATGACGTGATAGGACTGGGCGGTCGGCTGGTTGTACCAGGTACTCCAGGTCTTGCCACCGTTCACACTGACTGTGGCGCCTTGGTCGACACCGATCGCCATGATCTCCGGGTTGACGGAATTTATCCAGGTGTGGTGGTAGTCATTTCCACCCGGCGCACCCCGCATGGTAGTAAACGTCTTGCCAGCGTCTGTCGAGTGGTACCAGCCAGTCGAGCTGACATAGATTTCGTCGGGATTGTTTGGTGCGACCGTGATGAAGCCCCCGGAATTGCGCGGCTCGTGGCTGACACGGAGAAAGCTCTGGCCGGCATCGTCGGACAGATACATCCCGCGATGCTCCGAGGACGCACCCACGCTGGCATAAATACGGTCGGGATGACTTGGCGATATGGCGAGCCAGATTCGCCCCAGCCCTTGGGCGACCGTTGGCAGCCCCAGGCCAACCTGATGCCAGGTGGTGCCCCCATCGATGGATTTGAACAACCCGCTCCCAGCCACGCCTTCGTGAATCTGCCAACGCCACGGCGAGACCCGGCTCACCCAAAGCACCGCATAAACGGTACGTGGGTCTGACGGATCCAGCACGACCTCCGCGGCACCGGTGTTTTCGTCCTTGTACAACACTTTCTGGAACGTCTTGCCACCGTCGGTTGAACGAAATATGCCACGCTCCTTGTTTGGCCCATATGGGTGGCCGAGCACCGCGACAAACAGGCGGTCGGCGTCATGTGGATCCACCGCTATCGAGGCCAGCTGCTGGCCGTCACGCAAGCCTAGATGTCGCCATGTCTTGCCGGCATCCGAAGACTTGTAGAGGCCATCGCCGGTCGACAGGTCCGGTCGCTGCGTGGCTTCTCCGGAACCGGCGTAGACGATGTTCGGATTGGAGGGAGCGACGGCAAGTGACCCTATGGAGTTGTCTTCGTCAGCATTGAAAAGCGCTTGCCAAGTCGAGCCAGCGTCTGTTGTTTTCCAGATCCCGCCATTGTCGGCGCTCATGTAGAAGACGTTCGGCTGGCCGGGTATGCCGACCACGGCTCCCACGCGGCCACCGCGAAACGGACCGATCAATCGCCAGTTCATTGCGCCATACAGATTGGAATTGACCTGGGCCCATGCCGACAGCGCAGGAAGCACCAGCGCGAGGAACAGGAACGATGCCGCACATGTTCGCCTGAAGTGGCCGTGTATGTTCATCTGCTTATCTCCTGCAACAGCTCGTAACGTTCCCCAGGCGGGACTGGACCCATACCGGACTTTTGCGGGGGAATCTGGCGTAGTCAAGACGCTACAAGTGCATTCCGGTGACCCAGCACGGCATTGAATGGGCGGCTCCGACGGGACGCCGTCGACACCCAGCTGCATCGTGAATATTAACTGACATCTTACCGTCCGCCGAACTCAGTAATTAGCCCACCTGATCAATGTTCGCGGTATTCACTGCATATGAAACGAACACTGGCGGCTGGCGGCAACCTCTGAGAAAGTCTTCGCTCGCCCAGATCGATTTTTGTAAGCGTCGGTTTGAAACTGGAACCAACCTGGACATCAGTATAAAACGGTGGCGCGACGGTCCAGAAAGAACCCCTTGATCTCCATTGAAACTCTGGCAGATCAGCGATGCGTTGTAACAGTTTGTTTAGTGCGTGGCAACGATGCAAGGCGTCGGTGTACTCACCCCCTGTTCGCTCTCAGTTAAACCCATCCGTCACCCGGATGCGGCGCAGTCTTCAGTCAGTTTTGCAACAGCCAAGGAGCGGCACGGCAAACGCCTGACGAGGCCCTCATCCGCCATGTCCAGCCATGGAATTGAGTCGGTCGAATGCGGGGCGTGCACAATACCCCCCCCGCGTCGTCCGGTATCGGGCACGGGGCATCCGGGCAACTTGTTCATTTCCCAGCTGCAAGCATGTTGGCCAGCGCGTCGCGATCCTTGCTGCTGGTATCACGCAACTGGTCGGCAGCGCCGGTCACTGTGGGGCTGGGTGCAGTGTCTATCTCCATGACCTGATTAAGCAGCATGGACAGTTGCATGTTGACATCGCGCAGGCCGACGCTCTCGACCTGAGCTTCGATCCGCCGCGCCTTTGCACGGTCACCGGACTTGTTGGCGGAAACGACAGCTGCATGCGCCAGCTGCAGTGCCTTGGCATTGCTGTCAATGTCGGATCTCAACTCCAGTGAAAAATGCACGTTGGCCGCGAGCGCGGTCGGTGAGCTGCCCGCATCGGGATCAGCCTTCACCGTAAGCGGCGCGCTGTAGTCCTTGCCCTCGACCGTCAGCACCACGCGATACTGACCCGGCAGCACCAGCGGGCCGATCGGTGCGCGGGGTGTACGTTCGAGTACGCCGGGATCGCCCCAGTGTGGCGCCCCTGCCGGGGCTGCGTAACGCAGATCCCACACAAAACGATGGGCTCCCTGGCTTGCTGGAAGCATGTTTGGTGGCGAGGTGTAGTAATCGGGAAAGTTCGGAAGCGGCATCCGGGTAGGCTTTTCAGCACTGGAATAACGCCGCACTTGGCTGCCCGAAGCATCGTAGATCGTCATCGTTACCGGGGCACTGACGCCTGCACCGAGCCAGTAGTCGACGATGGCGCCGACCGGTGGATTCGCCGAGTGCGGAACTTCTGGCGGGCGCGCTTCACCCTGATAGGTGCCTAGGCGCAAGCGCAGAGCCGGTTTCGGCGCGTACAGGTGCACCTGACTTTGGGCGATCTCGGCGCTGGCTTCGTGCAAGGGCTCGATGTCGTCGAGGATCCAGACGCCACGCCCGCTGGTAGCAACGATCAAATCGCCCTCATGCACGACCATGTCGCGTACCGAGGTCGTAGGCAGATTGCCTTGCAGCGACTGCCAGGCGTGGCCATCATCGAAGGATACGAAAATGCCTTGCTCGGTCCCCGCATACAACAGGCCCTTTCGCGCGGGATCGGCACGCACCACGCGCACGTAGTCTCCTTCCGGGATGCCTCGGGCGGCCAAACGCCAATGCTTGCCGGCATCATGGGTAATGTAAATGTAAGGCTTGAAATCATCAACCTGGTGACGGTCGACCGCCACATAGGCGCTCGACACATCCTGCGGGTCCGCGTCGATCGTATCCACGCGGCTCCACGGACCAAGTCCGGGCGGCGTGACGTTTTCCCAGTGCACACCATCATCCTGGGAAAGCCACAGGCGCGAATCATCGGTGCCAGCCCAGAGCACGCCGTCTTTCACGCGCGAAAGCGCAAGTGCGTAAACTACCGAATAGCCACACGCAGCCGCCGTCTTGCGGCTCGGCGCTCCCTTGCACTTTGCATCGACGTTCTTGTCGGTGAGGAGCGGACTGATCGCGTGCCAGGTTTGGCCGGCATCGGTCGTCTTCAGCACTTTCTGGGCACCCATGTACAACGTATCCGCCTGAAACGGCGAGGGTACGAACGCCGTATTCCACGGATAGTAGTAACTCGTGGCCGTCGGCACGGCGCCGAACGAACTGATCGGGTTCGGCGAAATGTTCGTGGTGACGTTGGTGCGCAGGTTGTAACTGGTGATGTCACCGCCCGAGCCAGCGCCATAGATGATCGACGGATCCCCCTTGCGCGGGAACAGGTAACCTGATTCGCCACCACCGACCGCCTTCCAGTCGTCGTTGGTGATGGTTCCTGAGAGCCCACGAGAAGTAATCATCATGGCGCCTGAATCCTGCTGGGTTCCATAGATCCGGTAAGGCGTCTGGTCGTCCACGCCGATGTGGTAGATCTGGGCGGTAGGCTGGTTGAACCAGCTTGACCAATGGGTGCCGTCATCGAGGCTGACAGAGGCGCCTTGGTCGGAAACGAGAATCAGATGGTCCACGTTGTCCGGATCCATCCACAGGGCACGCATGTCATCGCCGCTGGGTGATCCCTTGATCGAATCAAAATGCGCACCGCCGTCGCGCGAGCGGTACAACGACGTATTTGGAATGTAGATGAGGTTGGGATTCTTCGCATCGGCGTAGATACGTCCGAAGTACCATCCGCGACCAGACAAGCGCGGATCGGCATTGATCAGATGCCAGCTCTTGCCGACGTCATCGGAGCGATACACGCCGCTTCCCTGTCCTGCCTGGTTTGCGCCGCCAAGGGAGTTTCCTGCGCTGACGATCGCATACAGACGCGGGCCAGACTCCGTATCGGACACAGCGACACCGATGCGGCCCATGTCCGAGGGCAGCCCGTTCGAGGAAAGCTTCTGCCAAGTCGCGCCCTTGTCGCTGGAGTGGTAAATGGCACTGCCAGGGCCATCGACCGGCGGGTATTGCCACCACGGTGTTCGCTCGGCGTTCCAGGTTGCCGCGTACAGGCTTGAGGGGTTGGCGGGATCGCGGGCCAGATCCACCGCTCCGGTATGTGCGTCCACATACAGCGTGTGCTTCCAAGTCTTGCCACCATCCGAAGTCAGGAAGATGCCACGCTCCTTGTTCGGCCCCCAAATGTGGCCAAGCGCTGCAACCACCACGCGAGCGGGATCCCTCGGATCAACCAGCAGACGACCTATGTGGCGTGTGTCGTCCAGGCCGATATGCTGCCATGTCTTGCCGCCATCATTGGAGCGGTACATCCCGTTACCATAGGTCGCATTCGAACGGATCGACGCTTCTCCGGTGCCGACATAGACGATCCGCGGATTGGATGCCGCGACACCGATCGCGCCAATGGAAGCGACCGGCTCATGCTGGAACAATGGCTGCCAGGTGACGCCCGCATCGGTCGTCTTGAACAGGCCACCACCTACGCCCCCGAAATAGCCGATGTTCGGCTTGCCGGCAACGCCGTCGACGGAATCGACCCGTCCGCCGCGATAGGGTCCGACCTCGCGCCAAGACATTGAATTCAGCAGGGATGGCGAAACCGACTGCGCAGTCGCCACGCCGGCGACAAGCAACACGGCACCAGCAAGGATCGATCGGAACATGGGCATTTCCCTCAAGTGAACGACGAGCGCCAAGGCTGAAACTCAGCTCGTGCGGTGCGGGAAGCGAGGCCGTGGATAGAGTGGCCGGGCATACCAGCGCCAATATTGCGTCCTGATTGCGCCCCGCGGAGCGGGCTACAGCCGCGCGATCCGATCACCGAAGGTAGTCACTCGTCCGCAAGGATTCTAGATACCACTATTTATGGGGTCAACAAAAGATCTGGTCAGTGTCGGATTCAAACGGAACTAGCGCGCGCGAGCTTCTTTCTGTTTGCTGGTGCAACCACTCGATCGGACCTGAAGTCAACCAACTCCATGCTGTGGGTCGGTCCGGTCCCGTCGGTAGTGGTGCGCAGCGCTTTTGCCACCTCATGCTCACGGCGAGCGGTCAATCATTCGCGTCTGTCGGCAAGTCAACCTGCTCCAGACCAGCCGATTTCAATTCCCCATTCAACCGAGGCAGGTCCGCGGTTGTCAGGCTTTGCCATTTTGCCAGCGCGCTGCCCAGGATCTTCTCGTATTTGGCCAAGGTCGCGGTCTTGCCGCCGGAGGGCGCGGCGTCAGCGCCGTCTACCGAGGCAGCGAGATTCGCATAGGCACCCTGGAGATAAAGCAGGCTGACAAAATCCGTAGTCGGAAGTCCCACGGAATTGGCCGGATCGTCCTCGGGCTTGACGCCCGCGACCCCGTCAATCTTGTTGACCGCCGCATCGATCTTCCGTGCCAGATCCCCGGACACCTTGCCACGCACCTTGCTCAACTGAACACGCAGCTTCTCCGCTTGTGCGGACACTCCGGCAATCTTCATTCGCTCGCTCTCGAGCTGCCGCCCAAGGTCATATTGCGCCTGCAGCGCCGCCCGCGATATTTTTACTCGCGGGTCTTCCCTGATCTCGAGTGGCTGGCTGTAGGACTGGCCTGCGACGGTGAGCTTGACCGTGTACTGGCCCGGAAGTGCCCAGAGACCATCACCGTTCACGAAGCGATACATGCCGTTGCCCACGAGGGCCTCGGGCAAAGCATGATGCAGGTTCCATACAAATCGGTGCATGCCAGCCCGGTTGGACAGCATGACCACCGTGGGCGTCCAGTCGGGACTGATGGGCGTCGTCTGCAAATCAAGTTTTGGGGGCGTGTCCGCACTCGAGAACCGCTGCACCGACTGCCCTTGAGCATTGAGAATTTCGAGCGTCAACGGCGACACCGCATCGGCTTTGAGGTCGTAGTCGATCAGAGCGCCATTGGGTGGATTGTCTGCCTGCGGCTCGTCCTTCGGGAAAGGCGTGCTGAGAAAGCCTCCTGGCCGGACGCGATACGCCACGGCTGGTTTGAACAAGGTGACCGCAGACTGACCAGAGCCGTCATGCAGCTGCCGCAGGGCGGTCATGTCGTCGAGTATCCAGAAACCGCGCCCGAACGTGGCCAGGACCAGGTCGTCCCCGTGCACATCGATGTCGCGCATCGAGGTCACCGGCAGATTTAGCTGCAGGCTCTGCCAGTTGGCCCCTCCGTCAAACGACACATACACGTGCTTTTCAGTGCCCGCATACAGAAGGCCCTGCTTCTTCGGGTCTTCACGCACCACGTTGACAAAGTCGCCAGCTGGAATGCCATTGAACGCCAGAGTCCAGCTCTTGCCCGCATCATGGGTGACGTAGATGTAAGGCTTGTAGTCGTTCAACCGATGCCGGTCCACCGCAGCAAAGGCCGTCTTGGCATCAAAGTGTGAAGCCTCGATGATCCCCACCTTCGACCATGCAGTCAGACCCTTCGGCGTGACGTTCTCCCAGTGGCCGCCCTCGTCATGCGTCAGCCAGATGAGGCCATCGTCAGTACCCGCCCAGATTGCGCCTTTACGGATGGGTGAAGGCGCAATGGTGTAAATCACGCCGCGGCGCGGCCCCTGTATAACCGTGTCTATGGCTGTTATCGGGTCCAAATTGGACGGCACCCCGGGATTCTCGCGCGTCAGGTCCTGGCTGATCATCGACCAGCTCTGGCCGCCAGAGTTCGTGCGGAACAGCATCTGGTGCGAGGAATACATGACGTGCGGGTCGAGTTGTGAAAACAGCACCGGCAACGTCCACGTGCTGCGGTAGGTGATGCCCGGGTATTCCAGCGTCGGGCTGACGTCCTCTACCTGCTTGGTCAGCGTGTCAAACCGGGTCACGTCGCCATTGAACGGCCGCACGATGGCTGGACCAAAAATGTAACGGGAATTCAAGGGATCCGGTGCGATATAGCCACTCTCTCCCCCGGTAGGAATGGGCAGAAAATCCATGGCGCTGATGCCGTCGGTGTAATCGCCATAATCGGTACGGCTCGGCAGTTTCACGGACAGCGAATCCTGCTGTGCACCGTAAATGTTGTAGGCAAACTGGTTGTCCGTAGTCACGTGATAGAACTGGCCGGTCGGCTGGTTGTACCAGGAACTCCAGCTTTTGCCGCCGTCCAGGGTGATCGTGGTGCCCTGGTCTACCCCCAGAATAATATGCTTGGTGTTATTGGGGTCGATCCACGCCGTGTGATAGTCGTCACCTCCCGGCGATCCCTTAAACGGCAGAAAGCTGCGGCCACCATCGGTCGACTTGTACGTCGCGGTATTCATGATGTAGACCACGTCCGGATTTTTCGGATCCACCGTCACGCCCCCGAAGTACCACCAGCGCGCCCAGATGCGCGAGTCGCCGGTGACGTGCGTCCAGTTGGTGCCGCCATCTTCGGACCGGTACAGGCCTCCCTCGCCTTGCTTTGCAGCCACGTTCGCGTAGACCACCCGCGGATTGCTGGGCGCCACGGCAAGCCCAATGCGGCCCAACCCGGACCGGGGAAACCCGTGTCCAGTCACCGGCTTCCAGGTCTCGCCTCCATCGGTGGACTTGTACAACCCGCTGCCTGGGCCATCGGATGGCGGGTAAACGCTCCACGGTGGACGGCGCGTTTGCCACAAGGCGGCATAAATGGTCTGGGAGTCACCTCCGAAGGCTAGATCGATGGCCCCGGTGTCGGCGTTCTTGAAGAGGACTTTTTTCCACGTCTGGCCACCATTCAAACTCTTGAACACTCCCCGTTCGGGGTTCGCTGCATAGCCATGACCGAGCCCCGCGACGTAGACAATACTCGGGTCTTTCGGATCCACGAGAACGGACCCGATCTGGTACGTGTCCACAAGCCCGACGTGCGTCCAGGTCTTTCCGGCATCCTTGGACCTGTAGATGCCATTGCCCGTGCTGAAACTGGAACGGATGTCGGCTTCGCCCGAACCCACGTAAATCACGCTCGGGTCAGAGGGCGCCACGGCAATTGCACCGATCGACGCCACCGGCTCCTTGTCGAAGATCGGAGTCCAGGTACGACCGGCATTGACGGTTTCCCAGACGCCTCCATTAACAGATCCAAAATAGAAATGATTCGGGTGGCCCGGCACCCCGGCCACCGCTACCACGCGGCCAGCGCGAAATGGCCCGATCAGCCGCCAATGGAGACCAGAGTAGAGCGTCGAGTCCATGGATTTCGCTTGCAACAGCAAAGGTTCGCTGACGACCAGAAGCGCGAAAACCAACAAAAGAAACCAGCGGCGGATAGTCATGGGCGTTTCCAAATATGAAAAACATCTAATGAGCGATTACAAATCAGACTTCCGTGTCCATCCTGCCGCGCCACTGATTTTCGTCCATCCCCAGTACCGATTTATTGCCGCTCGACATATTTCCTTTGGAGCGGCAATCACCCATCAAAAATTGATGACTATTCGTCAGTGATGTTGGCGCGACCCTATATTGATATTGCGGGTAAACATATCCAGGTTGCATGGCAGTGGGGTCAGGCGGGTTTCGTGCAGCAATAAGGGCATCGACAGCGGCTCCAAAGCGACCGATAGCCAATATCAGCCTACTCAATCATCGTCCGCTGACCCCAGCGCCAGCATCGATGCGGGCAGGCCGGCATGTGCGCCCCAGTAAAAAATGACCAGCGCGATGGCCACCACCAGCAGCGAATCCAAGGGGTGGCCGACGAGATGCCTACCGCCGAAGGTACCGCCCCAAGAGACCAGCATGATCAGCGCGTAGAACGCGATCAGCCACAGCGATGAGCGCACTTCCTGCATCACGTCAGCGCGATGTACGAGCGAACTGTGCCGCCACACGACGTAAACGAGGAACAACAGTACCTGCAGGCCGAGCAGCCACGACACGATGGCCCAACCGGACCAGTACACGATCAGCGCTGCGACGATGAAGGACAACGGACCGAGTACGCTGAATCCACGCACGAAGAACGGTCGCGGCAACTCCGGCGCGCTGCGGCGCAGCGCGGCCACGGTGATCGGCGCCACGGCGTAGCTCAGCACCAGCGCTGCCGACACTACGCCGATCATGGCGCTCCAGGAGGGGAACGGCAGCGTCCAGAAGACCGCCAGTGCGAAGGTCAGCCACAGTGCAGGACGGGGAATACCCGAGCGTTCGTCGACCCGCGTGAACAATTTAAAGAACGTTCCACCGCGCGCCCAGCCGTAGACCACGCGTGGTGTGGCATTCATGTAGATATTGCCGGTGCCGCTGGGTGAGATCACCGCGTCGCATACCACCAGGAAGGCCAGCCAGCCCAGACCCAGCGCCAGTGCGATGTCGTGATACGGCAGTGCGAACAGCCTGTCGATGTCGCCCCAGCCGTGTGCCAGCAGGTCGCTGGGAATGCCGCCCAGAAAGGCAACCTGCAGCAGCACGTAAATGATCGTCGACAGCAACACTGACAGGATCAGTGCAATCGGGATGTTGCGCTGTGGGTCGCGCACCTCGCTCGCCACCGAGACGATCGGCGTGAGCCCGAGATACGCGAAGATCACCCCGCCAGCCGATACCGCGCCCTCCACCCCGGCGAATCCGAACGGCGCAAAGCCGTGCGCCGTAAGGTTGGACGGCTTGAAGAACGCCAGCAGCATGACGATCACCAGCGCCGGCACCACGAACTTAAACACGCTGATCACGTTGTTGGCCTTGGCAAACGTCTTCACGCTGTAATAGTTGAGCGCAAAGAACACCATCAGAATGGCCAGTTGTACCAGCCAGCCCAGCAGTGTCGGGCTGTCCGAATGCGCCTGGGTCAGTTGGGGAAACCAGGCCGAGGCATATTGCCGACAAGCCACCGTCTCGATCGCGATCAGGCTGGAGAACGCGATCAGCGTGATCAGGCCCATCAGGTAGCCCAGCAGGGCGCCGTGGGAGTACATCGGATAGCGCACCACACCGCCAGCGCGTGGCAGCGCCGCACCCAGCTCGCAATAGACCAGGCCCAGCAGGAACACAGCCGCACCGCCGATCAGCCAGGACACGATGCCGGCCGGACCGGCGATCGCGGCAACCTTGCTGGCGGCAAACAGCCAGCCTGAACCGAAGATCGAACCCAGACCGATGAAGGTCAGATCAATGAGGCTGAGTTGCCGGTGGAATTTGCCTGGTGCCGCCATTTGCTGACCCCCTTTGCGACGCCGAAGGCGTTCGCTGAAGTTAACGAATACTCACTTATCGCCCGCCACGTCAGCATCGCTCCAGCGACCATCGATGAGGCGCTGCACACCCCCAGGATTCCGATTGCGCAACTCCACTGGAAGCAGCCCCTGCGGTACCCCGTCGTAACTGTGCAGCGCACTGAATCGATGGATCGCCGCAGGCATTCCGACCGAGGTGAAACCGGGATGTCCGGTGCTGGGATAGGGACCCCCATGGTTCATCGCCCCACTTATCGCGACACCTGTGGGCATCTTGTTGGCGATCAGCCGCCCCACCTTGTAGCGCAACTCCGCCGCTATCGCACTCCAGGCGGCATCGTCGCTGCCGTCGGCCGCGCGATAGATCGTGCCAGTGAGATTCCCTTCGAGGGCCACCGCGATTTCGACCATCGCCGAAGCATCACGCGTGCGCACGATCAAACTGACCGGGCCGAAGGCCTCGGCCTGCAGCGCCAACGGATCGGCCAGGAAGCACGCGGCATCGGTGGCAAGCAAGGTAGATTCAACCCGATAACCGGCTCCCTCGCCCGAGCTGCCCCCGCTGAGCACCTGCGCGCCAGCGCGTTGCAGCGCGGCGATTGCCCGCAGTGCGTTCTCCTGTCCGCTACGCGAAAACAGGATTCTGGGTGCGTCCCCGGCGAAGTGCGCCTGCGCCTCCGCGGCAAATGCATCGCCCGCCGCACCCTGCGGCACCACCACCAGACCGGGATTGGTGCAGAACTGGCCGCTGCCCATGGTGCAGGAAGCAAAGAATTCCTGCGCCAGTGCTGTGCCGCGTTCGGCCAGTGCGCCCGGCAGCAGGAACACTGGATTGATGCTTGAGAGCTCGACATATATCGGCACGCCGGCCTTGTCGGCAGCGGCCTTCAAGGCGAGCCCGCCGGCACGGCTTCCGGTGAAACCGATCGCACCAAGCCGCGAATCGCCGGCCAATTGCACGCCCAGCAAGTTGTCGAAGTGATACAGCATCTGCACGGCGGCAGCGGGAAGACCGGAGGCTTTCAGCGCGTTGTGCGCGAGCTCGGCCAGTCGCTGGCTGGTGGCCGGATGCAGTGGGTGCGCCTTGGCGATCACCGGGTTGCGCGCGGCGATCGCCGAGGCGAAATCGCTGCCCGAGATTGCGTTGAAGGCATATGGAAAATTGTTCGGGCCGAACACAAAAACGGGTTTCCCCAGCGGCGAACGATGGGCGCGCAGGCCCGCGCCGGTGTCGATCACCGGCTGGGTCCAACTGTACGAAAGCACCGCACGGGCCGCCTGGCGCAACTGGCCACTGGTGCGCGGCAGCTCCACCTTGCGCAGGCGCGTTTCCGCTGCCAGCGCGGTCTCGGCGGCGGCCAGTGCCACCAGCGCGTCGGCATCGGTGTCGATCCCTTCGGCATAGGCCTCGAGGAAATCGGCAATGCGCGCGGGCGGCGCAGCGGCCAGTTCGGCGGCCACCGCTGCGCCCGCCGCGAGTGCAGTCTCGATATCCGCGACACTGCTGATCGGAAACGTCGGCCCGATCTTCTCGCCAAGTGCAGGATCCTCGGCCCGGAAGCTACCTTGCGGCGCCTGCGCAGCGCGCCACTGACCGTCGACGAGAACGGGTTGGATCAGGGCGGGCTCAAGCATGCTCATGTCAGACCTCCGGATGCGTGGCGATGGCGTGGCGGATGAGCTTCATCGCCGCCTCGCGTTCGGCCCCAGCCAATGACAGACGTGGCGCGCGTACCCGCTCGCTGCCCCTGTCGACGGTTTCCTGCACCAGCTTGATCAATTGCACGAAAGTTGGCACCGTGTCGAGGCGCAGCAGCGGCAAAAACCAGGCATACAGCGACTGCGCGGCTTCGGCGCCGCCATCGCGTGCCAGTTCGAAAAGCTTCACCGATTCCTTCGGGTAGGCATTGACCAAGCCGGCAACCCAGCCTGTGGCACCAGCCGCGACGCCTTCGACAATGGCATCGTCCAGACCCACCAGCAACTGCAGGCGATCACCCAGCGACGCGCGGATCGCAGTGACACGGCGCACGTCACCCGAGGATTCCTTCACCGCCTGAAGATTGGGGAATTCGGCGGCCAGTTCAGCGATCTGTGGCGGAGTGAAATCGGTCGTGTAAGCGATTGGATTGTTGTACAGCATGCAGGGCAAGTCGGTGGCGCCGATCACGGCGCGCACGTGCGCGCCCATCTCGCGCCAATCCGTGGAATAGACGTATGGCGGCAGCACCATCAGGCCGCCACAGCCGATCGCCTTGGCCTCACGCGCCAGTCGCACCGCCTCGCTGGTGGAAAGCGAGGCGATGCCCGGAATAACCGGTGCGCGTCCGTCCATGGCCTTGACCAAGGTGCTCAGGATCGCAAGCTTTTCCTCGAAGCCCAGCGTGGCGGCTTCACCCAGTGAACCCAGCGGCACCAGGCCGCGGCAACCGGCATCGATCAACTGGCCGGCGTGCCACGCCAGGAAATCGTGATCGACCTGACCATCGGTCGTGAAAGGCGTGGTGATCGCCGGCAATACGCCGTGCCACATCGAAGCGTGGTTCATGGGGAAGGTGCTCCAAAGATGAAATCAGCGGGGAAATCGGTATCGCCAAGGGTGGCAAGCCGGGTAGGAAACAAGGGGGGGCGCAGGTCCCCGCGCGGGAAACGGCCGATTGCGGCAAGCACACTGCCGCACAGACGACCCTGGCAAGCGCCCATGCCGCAACGGCTGGCGAGCTTGGCGCTGCGCGCGTCGGTGTGGCCGTCCAGCGCGTGCAGCGGCACATCCTCGCAGCGGCAGATCAGCGTCTCGGGGTCAGCCAGTGCCAGTACGCGCGCGTCAAGTGCAAAGTGTCTATACAGGTGGGCCGCAAAAGCACGTTGATGTCGGCGACGACGCAGCAAGCCGTCTGCGGCCGTCATCGCACCCACGGCGGTGTGGCCAGCGATGGCGCCTTCCACCACGGCTACGTCCATGCCGCCAACGCCGCAGATCTCGCCGGCAGCAAACACGCCGGTCACGCTCGTGCGTTGCCGTTCGTCGCTGCACACGCGCGGATGCACGCCTTCATTCTCAAGCTCGCAGCCCAGCGCCTGCGCCAGCTCCACATTGGGCAGCAGACCGTAGCCGACCGCCAGCTGATCGCATACCAGTTGCTGCCGACCCGAGGGTCCATCGAGCTCGACCACCTGCAGTCGATCGTTGCCCAGCGCGTGCGTCACCACGCTGCCGCAGCGATACGGAATGCCAGCAAGCTGGGTGCGCAACCGCAACGTCTGCATTGCCTTGCCAGGCCAACGCCACAGTCCGGTGGCAAAGCGATGGACCGCGGCGAACCCTGCCTGTTCGTGGATGCCCAGCACCTGTGCGCCATGTCGCCGTGCCGTGGCCGCGGCGGCCAGAAGCAAGGGACCGCTGCCTGCAATGACCAGTCGCTTTCCAGCAAGTGGCCAACCCTGTTTGGCCAGCGCCTGCAACCCGCCCGCACCGGTGACGCCGGGCAGTGTCCATCCGGGAAACGGCAGCAACAGTTCGCGCGCTCCGGTCGCCAGGATCAGCGCGTCGACCTGCAACCAGCGCGAGCCTCGAGCACCCTCCACCAGCAAGCCGCCGCGTTCGGCCGCCACCACTTGGGATTGAGGCATCCACTCCACTCGGGCCCGAGCGATCGCGCGGGTGAGTTCGCGCGGTACGGGCGAGGCACCGGCCCGTGCCACATCGTGGCGCCATACCTGGCCGCCAACGCGTGCCTGCGCATCCAGCAAGCCCACGCGCGCGCCGTGGCTTGCGGCGGCGCGCGCAGCGGCCAGCCCTGCGGGCCCGGCACCGACCACGATTACGTCATAACGCTCAGTCATCCGTGCGCACCTGCATGCCCTCACGCACCGGCACCATGCAGGCGCGCTGCTGCGCTACACCGTCGATCCACACGCGACACTCGAAGCACGCGCCCATGCCGCACAGCGGTGCACGCCACTGGCCACTGACCGAGCGGCGGAACGGCAGGCCCAGTTGCGCGATCGCAGCCGCTACGCTGCTACCGCTGGCCACCTCGACGGTCACGTCATTGACCTGCAATGGCACGCGCTGGCAGCTCATGCCGCTACCCGGGCTGGATCGTATGGGCTCGGGTCTATCGCGGGTTCGCGCCCGAGTAACTGATCTACCACCAGCCTCGCACTGCCCAGCGAGGTGGTGATGCCCAAGCCCTCGTGGCCAGCGGCAACCCAGACGCCGGGCCGATCGGGCACGCGCCCCAGATACGGCAGTCCATCAACGCTGACCGGGCGCAGCCCGGTCCAGATGCGCAAGGCCTGCAGCTGACGCAGGCCCGGCAGGAACTCGAACGCCCGCTGCAGCATGCGTTGCACCATCGGCATCGACACCTCGCGGGAGGTATTGTTGTTCTCGCGCGAGGATCCGATCAGCAGTTGCCCACCCGGCCGAGGCTGCACGTTGAATGCCACGCTGCTGTCGGCTTCGCCGTGCGCGCTATCGGCATAACCCAGTTGCAGCAATTGATGCCGGATCAGGCCAGGATAGCGGTCGGTGATGACGAGATGACCCTTGCGCGTTTGCAGCGGCAACGTTGGCAGAAGCTCGCCCAGCGCACAGCCGGTGGCAATCAGCACCGGGCCATGCAGGCGGCTGCCGTCATCCAGCGAGACGCCCGCTGCCTCCAGCCGCATCACCCGCTGACGATATCGCACCGCTCCGCGCTGGCAGGCGCGCTCGATCAGAAGCATCGCCACCGAGGGCGGAAAGACTACGCCGTCATCGGGTACCAGCACACCGCCCGCCAATCCGGAAATCAACGCTGGTTCGAGACCATACAGGCTCGACGCGTCGATCGTTTCTGCCGCCACGCCGGCCGCGGCCAGTCGCGCCAGCTTGGCTGGAATGCGCGCCATGTCCGCATCGTCGGCAGCCACCCACAGCGTGCCGCAGCGTTGGTATTGCGCTTGCGGCAGATCGGCCAAGGTCTGCCACAGACCCAGCGAATACTTCGCCAATGCCAGCTCGGCGGGCAGGCCATCCAGCGCCACCAGATGTCCCATCGAACCTGCCGTGCTGCCGCCACCCGCGGGACCGGGCTCGACTACCGCCACCTTCATGCCCTCGGCGCTGGCGCAATCCGCGCACGCCGCGCCAATGATGCCTGCGCCCACCACGATGAGATCGTAGTGGCTCACGTGGCGTCGATGCCCCAGGTCAGTGGATCGTTTTCATCGATCAGCAACTGGCCTCGCGCGGTAAGATATGCAGTGCCAGTGATCCGCGGCAGCACACCCCGTCCTCCGCGCCGGTACTGGCCTTCGAACACGCTGCCCAGAATTCCCGCTTGCCGCCACACCTGCCCCGGCGCCAGGCTGTCGGTGGCAGCCATGCAGGCCAGCTTCGCGCTGGTCCCTGTGCCGCAGGGGGAGCGATCGTAGGCCATTCCCGGGCACAGTACGAAGTTGCGAGCATCAGCGTCATCCTCCGGAAGCGCCGGGCCAGTGATTTCGACGTGGTCGATCTCGGCACCGTCGGCGCCGGTTACCCGTGCCACGGCCAGAGCGGCACGAATTGCCTCGGTATAAGTTGTCAGCTCGCGCTGATGCGCAAGCGTCAACTCACATGGCCGGTCATGGCTGATGAAGAACCAGTTGCCGCCCCAAGCCACATCGCCGCATACCCGGCCATAGCCGGGTACGTCCAGCATCACGTCGGCGGCATGCCGGTAACTTTCGACGTTTTCGATCGCCACGCTACCCTCCGCATGAAGCTCAACGGTCACCTCGCCTACAGGTGTTTCAAGCCGAAGTCGGCCAGGCTCGATGCGCCCGAGATGCTGCAGAGTACGTACCACGCCGATGGTGCCGTGCCCGCACATTCCCAAGTAGCCGACGTTGTTGAAGTAGATGACCGCGGCACAGCACCGCGGGTTGTGGGGCGGCACCAGCAGCGCGCCCACAATAGTGTCCGAGCCGCGTGGCTCGCGCGCAATCGCGCGGCGCCAGTGGTCATGCTGATCGCGAAATCGCGCGCGCCGTTCCGCCAGCGGGCCGGTACCCAAGTCCGGGAAGCCTCCTGTGATGACACGGGTGGGTTCGCCGCCGGTGTGGGAATCGATGAAATCGATCACGTGCATGGACACGATGCTGCCGCCATGGGCGCACTTCGTCTAGAAAGTCTTGCCGTGGTAACGTGCGGAAATCGGCATAATCGCAAACACGACCGAACACGGCTGTGACCGTGGACGTCGCAGGAGTCAATCATGTCGACGACGATCCCCGCGGACGAACTACTGCCCCTGTTCGATAGCCTGCCAGACGTGGTGTTCTTCATCAAGGACGCCACAGGGCGCTACACCCATGCCAACCTGACCTTGGTCCGACGGCTCGGTCTCAAGCGTCGCGACGAAGTGCTGGGCAGGCGCGCCTCCGACCTCTTTCCAACGTTTATGGGCGGCGCCTACGCGGCGCAGGATCGGCGCGTACTTGGCGGCGAGGTGATCGAAAACCAGCTTGAGGTGCACATCTTCGATAATCGCGCGCAAGGCTGGTGCCTGACCTTTAAACGGCCGCTACGGGTGGCTGGCGAGATCGTCGGCGTGATCGGCGTCTCGCGCGACTTGGGTCTGCCCGATGCCAGACACCCAACCTACGATCGGTTGCGCCTGGTGCTCGATCACATGCAGCTGCATTATTCTGAAGCGATGCGGGTAGGTGCGCTGGCCCATATGGCGAACTTATCGGTAGCGCAGTTGGAGCGGCATTTCCGGCGAGTTTTCCAGCTCACGCCGCAGCAGGTGCTGACCAAGTTACGCATCGACCGCGCCATGCACCTGCTGCATGGCGACGACAGCGTGGCGGCCGTGGGCATGGACTGCGGTTTCATTGACCAGAGCGCATTCTCACGGCAATTCAAGGCCACCTTGGGCATGACGCCGCGTGACTATCGGCGCCTGATACGCCCCACATCCTGACACCGGGCGTTCCGCGCGCATCATCGTGGTACACAACCGGCGCGAGCTCTTCGTCGCATGTGTCCCGTACCTCCTGCTTGAGCCCGGGACACGCGTCCGCATTCAGCTTGCAAATGACGTTACTTCGGTAAGCCGACCGTCCGCGCAGATGAATACGGGACTCGGATCAAATTGATCGATGATGACGCGCGCGATTTGTTCGCTCTGGTCAGTCCGACGTGCTGGCACGTCTTTTCGACGTCGGTGGATTTGCAGACAGCGTTGTCGGTGACAGAGATGTCGCGGTTGTCCCGTAGTTCACGTGTCCCTGTCCAAGCGAACTTCGGGTTCGAGGGGCCACCGCAAGCGGACCGATGGCGGCGGTTTCTCCAACATCGGCTTTCAGACATGGCCGCTATCGTCGGATGGCCGCACACCGACGCTGCGGCAATCCTTTGGTCGGAGTGGCCTGTTGGCGAGATATAGATGAGGAAATACACATCACCACATCTGGCGGCGCGGTTTTCCGCATGCGCCGCTCCCACAGCGTGACGAACCGGCTAGCCAGTGCAACGCGTGATTAGAAAGACCTTGCAGCTGCGATCACAACCCAAGCCGCACTCCCGCATACAACGAGCGTCCATAGGCCGGCTCAAGCCCGGTCTGCCACACGCGATCGTAGTACTGCCTGTCAGCCAGATTGCTGATGCCAGCGAGTAGAGTGACGTTGCGATTGAGGGTCCAATTGCCGGCCAGATCCATCACTGTGTAGGCCTGGATACGTGCCGGCACGAAGCTGGCGCCGGTGCCCGCAGGCTGGTCGGAATCCTGAAAATACTGCGCCGCTGTGGAGACCGCCGTGAGGCTGAGCTTAAGCTTCTGCTCGATGCGCCAGGTAATGCCGGCCTTGGCCACGTAACGCGGCGCATAGGCAGGCACCTTGCCGGCCTGACCGGGAATCAGGCTGGCGGTGAAGCGCGCATTGAGCAGGCTGAGGTTGGCGAACGCCTCCAGATGCTCGCCCGTTGCCGTGAGCGAGGTCGGTGCAAGGAAGTCGTAGTTTAGCTCGCCCTCGAAGCCGCGGCTGCGGGTGTCGCCGGAGTTCACCTCAAGCACGTCTGTGGCATTAATGTGCTGCGCCTCGATGCGGTTGCGAAAGTCGATCCAAAACACGCTGGCGTCGTAGTACAGCCCGGTCACAGGCACGCCGTGCACGCCCAGCTCGTACGACAAGGATTTCGAGGGGTCCGGCGCGTTGCCCGGCACAACGTTGGCGAAGGGCGAGGCCATGTCGAAGTAGCGCAGCGGACGCCAGCCCTGCGATACGTTGAAGTAGGTCTCGTTGGCGTGGTTCTGGCCGAAGTCGTTGCCGATGCCAATGCCGAACAGCGGAACGTAGCGAGTGTCGGCCTCGTGGATAAGCGGCCGGGTGAGGAACGGCGGACGCACGGTTTCGTCCACCGCCACGCGCTCACGCTCGAAGCGCACCGACGGCACGATGTGGATCTCGTGCGGCAGGCGGAACACGTTTTCGGCAAACACCGATGCGTACTGCGACTGACGCGACTGGCGCAGACGCGGGGTGCCACTGCGGTCGTAGCGATCAACGTAAAGATCCGGGCTGGACCACTGCCGGAACGGATCGTCACCGTGGAACAGCGTGGTGCCGATCGTGAAGGCATTCCCACGGCCCCACTTCTTGCGCAGGCGCAAATCCAGCCCGGCGGTGCGAAACTGTTCGTCCTGCAACGTGGCGCTGGTCGGCGCCGGCTGCGGCGGCAACGCGCTGCCGGCCGAGCGGCTGGCCAGATCCTGATACGCGAACCACGCCTTGCCCTCGAACAGCCAGCCGTCACCGAACGAGCTTCGCTGTCCCAGCACGACCTGGTCGCGATTGACCCAATCGCGGTTGTACGGCGTGGTGGTGGTGCGCGGGGCGGCCTGCCACTGCGGATAGCTGAGCCGGCCGGGGTCGCCGGAAGTAGCGTCGATGGCGTGCAAGTCGACCCACCACAGTTGTTTGTCGCTGGGACGATATTCGACGTACAGATCGCTCTGGCGCATCTGCGACTGGGCGTTGGGCCGGGTGCCGTCGCTGCGCACGTAGGCGGCATCGGCGCGAAAGGTCCAAGCGCCGCTGCTGCCTTCAAGCATGTTGTAGGTGGAGTAGAGGCCGTGATTACCAATGACCTGGCTGCTGCTGACCGAGAGGGGCGTACCTGGTTTCGGACGTTTCGATACCAGATTCACTACCGGCGCCGGCTCGGGTCCGTACAGAAGGCTGGAACCGCCGCGAATCAGCTCCACCTCGCTCAGGCTCTGCGCCAGCGGCATGGCATACAAGGTCGGAAAGCCGATCCAGTCGCTCGCCAGCGGAATGCCATCCTGCATGACCATCGCGTATTCCGATTCCTGCGGATTGCCCAGCCCGCGATAGCTCAGGTTGAACTGGGTCGGCGTTGGCTGCTGCGACACTTGGATACCGGGCGAGCGAGCCAGGAGTTGATCGAGATTGTTGTCGACCACCGTCGGCTGACGGTCGAGATGGGTCACCGAGGCTTTCTTGGTCACCGTGATCTTCGTGCCATCCACTTCAGGCAGCTGGTGCACCTCCTTCGCCTTGGCGCTGAGACGCCAGTCGTTGCCGCGCACATTTATCGGTCCGAGGGCGGTGGCTTGGGGCGGCGAAATAACGAGGGAATCCGTGCTGGGCGAATCGTCCTGTCGCGCGATAGCCGCCAGCGAAGCAAATGCCAGCGCTACGGCGAAAGGCAGCGACGTGCGGCGTGGAATCGACATCAATGACCTCCGTAGTAAAATCAGCCTGTAGTTATAACCCGCCACAGTCACGCCGAGCCCCGAGCTCGTCGTTACTTAACTGAAGATCAGTAAGGACGCCCGCCGAGAAGGCGACGGCTTCAACGATTACGGCCCCCTCCAAGTGACCTTTTCGCAATCGAAAATCATGAGCTCGCCACTCAACCTTGATGCATGGATTTAAATATTCAAAGCCAGGATGCGCCGTCGGTTCATCATCTACGTTTGAACTACCTCGACGCCGAAAGCTACTCTTATAAACGTCAAACGCGTAATGTCAACCAAGCGGAGGGGAAGACTCTCCGACGAGCCGAGCAGGCGCGGGTTCTAGGCAACCAGCGAACGCTGCGCTTGATAGACTATCGCTCGCTTGGATGAGTCACTGAGGCGGCGGCCTGCACTCGAGGCGGCAGCGCGAACGTTCGCCTTGGCCGAGTTCTGTTCGGGGCAATCAATCTTGAGGTGCTGGCTCAGATGTATGAACTGGAAATACGCGTGCGGTCGCAGCATCTGAATCACCGGCCAACATGAGTTGCGGGCCGCAGACGCTGCCGGAATGGGTCCAGCAGCACAAGATCAACGCCGAGTTTCCTGCGTGTTTGAGCTGATCTTCAGCGTATGCGTCGTGGCCGTCAGGTCTGCCAATCCTCGGTTCGACTTCCGGCGGCGTCGGAGGGTTCCCCCGACGGCCAAGTGCCTGACTGCCAGATAGGCGCCATACAGGGGAGTTGCATGCCGCGGTTCCAGCAAATGCTCCGAACTGAAGATAAGGTGCCTTTCATACGAAGCACGGCTTTCCGCTTCTGAAGGAATGGTTGCACCTGCCACAACAACCATGCCGAGGCGCGCTCGAAGTCACCGCGATCGACGCCATCCCGGCTTGGATCAGCAGCATCACGCAAATGAGGCTGTTGCCAGTGAGCGGGCGTAGCGGCGTCCACCCGCTCGTATAGCGCCCGATGGAACGACCGGATAGTTGCTCGTCGGAAGTGTCCAAGTCAGCATCCGATCGAGAGCCGCGAGGGACTCCCGATAGCCTGCTAAGTCGGGACAGTCGGGGAGAGAACGGTAGACCCGTCGCCAATCCCTGAACTAGCGCATGGCCGGGATGATACCGACCAAATTGCTGAGCCCAGGCAGCGTAGAGCGCGTCGACCATCCTTTCTAAGCTCAATCGGGACCTGGAAGGTCTTTCAAGGTCAGAAGGGGGCTCCCCATGCTCACCATCCCCGATTCGGAAGTATTGGGGCCGGCTGTAGCCGGTCAACAGCCAGACCCCGACTTTATTGGCGGCCGGCGCCGCGATTCGCCGCCGGCGCTGCGCTTACACGGGCGGGCGAACGTGGGCGATCCCTTGTTGGCAGATCTCTGGGGCTTGCTGCAACGAGGCGGTACGCCGCAACCTCCGCACCTGAACCGTTGGGTCCGGCAACCGCTGTCGTACGAGCAGCACGGAGGGCTAGTTCTCGCGGACATGCGAGGTGCCATTCGTCCGACTTGTCCGCAACCGGGGGCGTCCAGACGAGTACCCGGCGCACCATTCGATCGGAAACATCGGCCAGGAAAGATCGCAGCCAGGGGAGCGGTAGGCCTTGGCTAGGCCTTGGCT
>JBDTXA010000004.1:0-65832 GCA_040006415.1 Rhodanobacter sp. | reverse complement strand
TCCGAACCATGACCAAGCAAATCCAAGACGCCTACATCGTCGCCGCCACCCGCACCCCGGTCGGCAAGGCGCCGCGCGGCGTGTTCCGCAATACCCGCCCGGACGACATGCTAGCCCACGTCATCCGCAGCGTAATGGTGCAGTGCCCCGGCATCGACCCGCACCGGATCGGAGACGCCATCATCGGTTGCGCCATGCCCGAGGCCGAGCAAGGCATGAACGTGGCGCGCATCGGCGTGCTGTTGGCCGGCCTGCCCGACACCGTGCCCGGTGTCACCATCAACCGCTTCTGTTCGTCCGGCCTGCAAGCGGTGGCGATGGCCGCCGATCGCATCCGCCTGGGCGAGGACGACCTGATGCTTGCCGGTGGTACCGAAAGCATGAGCATGGTGCCGATGATGGGCCACAAGGTCGCCATGAATCCCGCGATATTCACCGACGAGAACATCGGCATCGCCTACGGCATGGGCATCACCGCCGAGAACGTGGCCAAGCAGTGGAAGGTCAGTCGCGAGCAGCAGGACGCCTTCGCTGTCGAAAGTCATCGTCGTGCCTTGGCCGCACAGGCTGCCGGTGAGTTCAATGACGAAATCAGCCCGTTCGCACTGGACGATCATTACCCCGACCTCGGCAGTCGCAGGATCATTACCGACAGCCGCAGCATCGACATGGATGAAGGCCCGCGCGCCGGTACCACCATGGAAGTACTGGCCAAGCTGCGCACCGTGTTTCGCAACGGCCAGTTCGGCGGCACCGTTACCGCCGGCAATTCCTCGCAGATGTCCGACGGCGCTGGCGCGGTGATGCTGGCCAGTGAAAAGGCGATCAAAGAATATAACTTGACCCCGCTGGCCCGCTTCGTCGGTTTCTCCGTCGCCGGCGTGAAGCCGGACGTGATGGGTATCGGTCCAAAAGAAGCCATCCCGAAGGCTCTCAAGCAGACCGGCATCACCCAGGATCAGCTCGACTGGATCGAACTCAACGAAGCTTTCGCCGCGCAGGCGTTGGCCGTGATGGGTGATCTTAAGCTCGACCCCAGCAAGGTCAACCCACTGGGCGGCGCTATCGCATTGGGCCATCCGCTTGGTGCGACCGGCGCCGTGCGTATCGCCACCCTGGTGCATGGCATGCGCCGTCGTAAGCAAAAGTACGGCATGGTCACGATGTGTATCGGCACCGGCATGGGTGCTGCAGGTATCTTCGAGGCGCTCTGATCCGATCGTGCCGGTACTTTCCGGCGTTGCGTCAGGCAGCAAGAACGTACTCTCGCCAGGAAAGGAAGGCTCGATTTCTGCGAAGACACGGCATCACAGCAATTTGGAGGTAGAACGTCAACGAGGCCTAGCGCATTGCGCAAGAGCGACGTGCGCTATGGCTTCGTGATCGATCAGGGCCCCCTTAACGAAACCGCCTGACGACAGGCGTCACGTTGTAGAAGCGCACCCTGTGCGCGATGCTCTGCTTTGAGGCCGCTTTGAAAAGCATCGCGCACAGGGTGCGCTCCTACAAGGTACCGGCCTTGATTGCGGTGACGCTCCAGCACATCGTGTTGTAGACGTTGTAACGCGCAATACCAGCAAAGGGCGCCGTAGCAGCGCGGCGTCGTCCTTTTTGACGCCCTTGCTGACGATCACATGAAGCCGAAAAAAGGCCAGGCGCCTTCAAGCACCTGGCCTTTACTGCTGCGAATGGCGATCGAGCTCAGTTCAAGAACATTCGCGCATTCGACTCTTCAAACGAACCGTCGGTGGTTGCGATCGACACGGCTGACTGTACTTAATCCAGTCTCTTTACTCGCCCGCACACTTGTCCTGAACGCATTCAAAGTCGACGTTGCTACCGCGACCGACGACGACCGGCACGTTTGGATGTTTGACGGCTGGCTGGCCATTTTTTTCCAGCACGACGTTGTAGATGCCAATGGGCAAGGCGCGCAACATGTAGCGACCTTTCGAATCGACTTTCACGTGACGCTGCATGCCGTTGGTCGTGCTCTTGGCCATCACCGTTTCACCAGCCGGCGCCTTTCCGAAGATACTCCCCGCTGTAGCCTGTGCGTTGGCCGCTGACGATCCTGCCGCACCAAAAACGCCGAGAGCCGTTGCCATTGTCAGGCTCAAGAGAGAGATGCCGCGTCGGCGCCGTGCATGAGTATTCAAGAGCAAGCTTTTTTTGTTCATGAGATTTTCCTGATTCCATGGATTGCAATTTTTGGGGAAATGGGCTCGCCAAATCATTTGGCAACCCACTCGTGGGGACGTCGGATGGTTTTCATTAGCCGCCATGCGAATGACTGATCATCTGGAAAAAGCATCATCAGTTTCCATCCTGAGCCATATGAGCGTGCGACCGAAATCGCAAACTCTATGGCTGGGCGCAGGCTACTGTCAGCTGCGCATCCGCCGAAGGGCCAAAGGTCATGAACCGGTCAAAGGTCATGGATCATGGAATGCGCCGCGTGCGCCGTCAGCGAAACTCGCGGCATTGCAAAAAGCTGCTCTTGCGGTGAACGGGAAGTTAGACCGACGCATGTGTCTCCACGGATCAACACGATCAACTTGCAGATTCGGAGGAATCTTGATGTAAAGATGGAGAAGTCAGGTGCCATCTTTCCTGCAAATACTGATCTTCCACAACGCTGTGGGCAGCAAAAGCTTGCAACCTGTAAAACCAGTCGTTGGCTTATTCCGTCCGATCTTTCAGCACCCGTTCGATTCTGCGATCCGGTACCAGCCATAGCACCGCGGCCAATGCATAAAACGTCTGAGAGATCCAGGGTGCGCGAAACGCTGCAACGATGCCTGCGGGATATATCAAAGGTGAAATCTTGCCCTTCCAGTCGCTGCCTATGGCGCGCGCCAGCGAGGAGTGACTTCCCTGAGCGCGAATGATCGTCCGCTGCAGCAACCAGTACGCCAGCGCCGCCATGAACAGCACCACGCCGTACAGCGCTGAAGGTCCCTGCGCGAAGTGGTTTTCACCCATCCATCCGGTGACGAAGGGGAACAGTGACAGCCAGAACAGCAGATGGAGATTCGCCCACATCACCGAACCGGTCACCCGGTCTGCCAGGCGCAGCATGTGATGATGGTTGTTCCAGTAAATACCGACGTAGACAAAACTCAGTACATAACTCAGGAAGACCGGGGCCAGCGGAAGCAGTGCCGCCAGTGATTCGCCGTGGGGCACCTTCATCTCCAGCACCATGATGGTGATGATGATCGCCAGCACGCCATCGCTGAAGGCTTCGAGTCGGGTCTTTCGCATCAGTATGTCCCTGCGTGAAAACGAGAGTGCGTCGGCGAGGCCAGTTATTCGGACCTATTCGACGTTTCCGGGCAGGATGTTCTGAGCCACTCGCCACAGGACGCCGCTCGGGTCGACCAGGGTGAAATCGCGCATTCCCCACGGCTGATCGGTCAGCGGTCCCACCTCGGCAGCCCCGCCCTCCTCCGAGCTGACGACATGGGCTCGCCAGTCGTCGGCGTTCTCCACCAGCAAATGCATCTGGAAATGAGCAACGAACTCCGGCTCTCCCGAAGCCTGCAACAGAAAACTGCATGCGCCATGACGAACGTAGGCCAGGCCGTCATCGGACCAGGGAATGTCGAACCCGATCGTCAAATAGAACTGTTTCGATCGCTCGAAATCAGTCGCGGGAACAAAAGCTTTCGCTTCGACGGTAGTGAGGTTCACCGGGCTTTCCTTTGAGGCTCCATCGGGCCTCAAAGACTAGCGCAGTCTTGGTGGCACAAGGCGCCACGGCTGCCCAGCGCTTCTCGAGGTCTCAGTCCCTGAGACAGCACACCGGCCTAATTCCTCGACCTGCACGGGAGCTACGCCATGAACGCCTTGCCAGATCGCTACGATCGAACCGATGAACTGGTGCTGCGCGAGCCCGGTGACGGACGCACGCTGGCCCAGCGCCTGTCCCGACGTTACGCGTCGCGGATCACCGGCGCCTTCGTGGTTCCGGGTCGAGAGGGTTCGTTTGCGCCATTACCGGAAGATCTGCCAACCGCCTTGGCGAAGGCTTTGAAGCTGCGTGGCATCGAGCAGCTCTACAGCCACCAGGCCGAAGCGTGGAAGGCCACACGGTCCGGTGCGCACGTAGCCATCGTCACCCCCACCGCCTCGGGCAAGTCGCTGTGCTACACGTTGCCGGTCATCGCCGCGGCGATGCAGTCCAATGCCAAGGCGCTGTACCTGTTTCCGACCAAGGCGCTGGCGCAGGACCAGGTGGCCGAACTGCTGGAACTCAACAACGCCGGCGAACTGGGCGTGAAAGCCTTCACCTTCGACGGCGACACGCCGGGCGACGCGCGTCAGGCGATCCGACTGCACGGCGACATCGTGGTCAGCAACCCGGACATGCTGCATCAGGCGATTCTGCCGCATCACACCAAGTGGGCACAGTTCTTCGAGAACCTGCGCTACGTGGTGATCGACGAAGTGCATACGTACCGCGGCGTGTTTGGCTCGCACGTTGCCAACGTGATCCGTCGGCTGAAGCGTATTTGCGCCTTCTACGGGGTGACGCCGCAGTTCATCCTGTGCTCGGCGACGATTGGTAATCCGCAGGAGCACGCCGAGGCACTGATCGAGGACGCCGTCACGGCGATTTCTGAAAGCGGCGCGCCGACGGGCGACAAGCACGTGCTGCTGTGGAACCCGCCGGTGGTGAATCCCGATCTCGGCTTGCGTGCCTCGGCGCGTTCGCAGAGCAATCGCATTGCCCGACTGGCAATCAAGTCGGGCATGAAGACGCTGGTATTCGCGCAGAGCCGCAGCATGGTCGAGGTGCTCACCAAGTACCTCAAGGACGTGTTTGACCACGATCCACGCAAACCGCCGCGTATCCGTGCCTACCGCGGCGGCTATCTGCCAAAGGAACGCCGCGAGGCCGAACGCGCGATGCGTGCCGGCAGCATCGACGGCATCGTCAGCACCTCGGCGCTGGAACTTGGCGTGGACATCGGCAGCCTCGACGTGGTGATTCTCAACGGTTATCCCGGCTCCGTCGCTGCGACCTGGCAACGGTTTGGGCGCGCGGGCCGGCGTCAGCAGGCGGCGCTGGGTGTGCTGGTCGCCAGCTCCGATCCGCTCGACCAATACCTTATCCGTCATCCGGAATTTTTCCAGGGCGCACCGCCGGAACACGCACGCATCCATCCGGATCAACCACTGATCCTGCTCGACCATATCCGCTGCGCTGCCTTTGAACTACCCTTCGTCGGCGACGAAATGTTTGGCACGGAAGTGGCCACGCCATGGCTTGAGGTGCTCGGAGAGGATGGCCTGCTGCATCGCGAAGGTGATCGGTGGGAGTGGATTGCCGACAGCTATCCGGCCATCGCGGTCTCGCTGCGTTCAGTGGCCGATGGCAACTTTGTGGTGGTGGACCGCACCAACGGCCGCCAGACCATCATTGCCGAGGTGGATTTCTCCGCCGTACCGGTCACTCTGTACGAAGGCGCCATCCACATGATCCAGTCGACGCCGTATCAAGTGGAAAGACTCGATTGGGAAGGCCGCAAGGCCTATGTCACGCGCACCCAGGCCGACTATTACACCGACGCCATCGACTACACCAAACTAAAGGTTCTCGACTGTTTCGACAGCTCGCATGCCGGTTGCGGTCGCGCCAATCACGGAGAAGTGCACGTGGTACGTCGTGTACCCGGTTACAAGAAGATTCGCTTCTACTCGCACGAGAATATTGGCTACGGGCCCGTCAACTTGCCCGACCAGGAGTTGCATACAACGGCGGTGTGGTGGCAACTGGAGCAACAGGTGCTGGCGTCGGCCTTCGAGGACCGTCAACAGGCTCTTGACGGCTTTCTCGGTGCGGCGTACACGCTGCATATCGTTGCCACGGTGGCCGTGATGGCTGAGGCGCGCGATCTGCAGAAATCCGTCGGCAGCGGCGACGGCGCCTGGTTCGTCAGTGCCGATATCAGCGGCCGCGGCCGACTGCGCGGCGGCGACGGCCAGCCCACCACGCTGACACCGGACGCACCATTCACGCCTACGGTTTATCTCTATGACGCTTTCCCGGGTGGTATCGGTCAAAGTGAGCCGCTGTTCCATCGCCGTGAGGACCTCATTGCGCAATCCATCACCCTGATCGAGCGCTGCGACTGCCGCGCCGGCTGTCCTGCCTGTGTCGGTCCGGTATTGGCCACAGAGGAAAGTGCCGCCGACAGGCGCGCGCTTCGCATCGCGGCTCATGAACGGGACAACGCCACGCCGAAAGCGCTGGCCCTGCGCGTACTCGCGCTGCTGGTGGCGCTTTGAGTGCCCTGCTGGATCGCATGCGCAAGCTGCGCGAAGAAGCGGGACACACCACCGTCGCTTCCCGACCGGTCGTTCAACTTGCGCAGCACGACGCCCCGTCGAAGAAGATCACACCAACCGCCACACCGCTGTCGCCCGAGCTGCGCCGGCTGTTGAAACGCCATGCACATCTCAAACGCGAGCCAGCTCCTCCCGTCTCGACCGATCGTGACGTTCCCGGCATTGAACTGTCCCCGGGCCTGCGCTACACCGAAACCTGCGTCGACTGGCTTCGACCGCCAACGATCATCGACGCCGGTTTCGCACGGATGGCGTCCGTTCATCACGACCGCCTGCTGCACTTCGATACCGAAACCACCGGCCTCGCCGGCGGCACCGGCACCCGCGCCTTCATGATCGGCGCTGCCGACTGGATCGATGGCCGCTTTCGCATCCGCCAACTCACCATCACTCGCATGGCCGCCGAAACCGCCATGCTGCGCACCTTCGCGGGCTGGATCAGTGACGACACCACTCTCGTCAGCTACAACGGCAAGTGCTACGACACACCGTTGCTTACCACCCGCTATCGGCTCGCTCGCCTGCCCAATCCGCTCGCCGGCCTGGCCCACATCGACTTGCTGCATCCGGTGCGCCGGCACTGGAAAGGTCAATGGGAAAACTGTCGCCTGGCCACCGCGGAACGACAATTGCTGGGCGTCGTGCGCGAAGACGACCTGCCCGGGGCCGAAGCGCCAGCAGCGTGGCTGACCTATCTGCGCGGCGGCTCGGCAAGAAATTTGCGGCGGGTCGCGGCACACAACGCACAGGATCTGAAGAGCCTCGCCGGCGTGCTGGTGCACATGGCTCGCGTGCAGCACTGATCCAGCCGACGAGCAAACTCGAGACGCGGCCGGTACGATGGATTGATCGGGGCTGGAATTTGCCGCACTGCTCGCCGGCTTCCGTTGACCGATGCCTGAACGGGTGTGCAGCGATGCGGTAGAAGCGTCAGCACGGACCTGCGCCGAGACGAACCGACGCGCTTGGGATGGATAGCATTCTCGGCAACTTCGCCGGGAATGATGCACGCTCTGGACTTCCAGCTAGTTGCCGTGCTGCACGACGCGGCCGCGCCGGCGTACCCTGTACGCGCGCGCTCTTCGTTCGCGCAAAGCAGATGTCACATTGGTCGTGTTCAACATTCCATGACGGAGTGAGCGTGAGTCTTGTCGGCAAACCACCGTGCGACTACGGCGCCATCCTCGGCGCCGAACCGGCCATGCCGTGTGCAAAGGCATCAAGACGATGGACGCTGGTGGCGGCGATCATCGGCTCCAGCCTGGCGTTCATCGACGGCACCGTGGTCAACGTGGCGTTGCCCGCCATCCAGCGGCAAATGAATGCTGGCAGCGCCGACGCACAATGGGTGATGGAGTCGTACGCGTTGTTCCTCGCTGCATTGCTGCTGGTCGGCGGCGCGCTGGGCGACCGCTTCGGCCGCCGGCGTGTTTTCATGCTGGGGGCCGCCTTGTTCACGCTCGCGTCGGTCGCCTGCGCGTTCTCGCCCGGCATCGAGTTCCTGATCGGCGCCCGCGCGGTGCAGGGTGTGGGTGCAGCGTTGCTGGTGCCGGGCAGTCTGGCGTTGATCAGCGCGACATATCCGCAGGCTGAGCGCGGTGCCGCGATCGGCACATGGTCCGCTTTCAGCGGCATAGCCGCTGCCATCGGGCCGGTCATTGGCGGCTTTCTGATCGAACATTATTCGTGGGTCTGGGCGTTTTTGATCAACTTGCCGCTCGGCGTGGCACTACTGCTGTTGTGCGCGCTGAAAGTGCCCGAAAGCGTGGGCTCGTCGCATGAAGACCCGGTCGACGTTAGCGGTGCCATATGGGTCACCGCGGGCCTGGCCGGCGCGGTTTTTGCGTTGATCGAGGCGCCCGCACGCGGATGGACATCCGCCCCGATTCTCGTCGCCGCCGGCATTGGCATTTTATCAATGGGCCTATTCCTGCGTGTCGAGGCACGCGGCAGGGCGCCAATGTTGCCGCTGGCATGGTTTCGGCAGCGTACGTTCGCCGGCGTCAGCCTGCTCACTTTTCTGCTCTATGCCGCGCTGTCCGGCAGCCTGTTCTACCTGCCCCTGAACCTGATCCAGGTGCAGGGTTATGGCGCCACCGCTGCCGGTGCCGCCTTGCTGCCCTTCATTGTCATCATGTTTCTGCTGTCGCGATGGGCTGGTCATTTGGTTGACCTGTTCGGGCCTCGTCTACCGCTGGTGGTGGGACCGATCATCTCGGCCGCCGGTTTTGCGCTGTTCGCGCTGCCATCGATCGGGGCCAGCTACTGGGTCAGCTTCTTTCCAGCCATCTGCACGCTGGGACTTGGTATGTCGGTCACCGTGGCGCCGTTGACGACCACGGTCATGAATAGCGTGGGCACCGACCGCGCGGGCACCGCGTCGGGCATCAACAACGCCATCTCCCGCACAGGCGGCCTGCTCGCAATCGCCGTGTTCGGCGTGCTGCTGACCGCGGCGTTCGACGCCCGCCTGGTCAGTGAAATCGCTAGCCTTCATCTGTCGCCCGAGCTCACTGCCGCCGTCCTCGCACAGCGCCAGAAACTGGCCGGCATCGTCATCCCCGACGGCTCAGAGACGAACGTGAGAGCCCTCGCCTATGCCGTCGACATGTCGTTCGTGGCTGGTTTTCGCTGCGTCATGTGGCTCTCCTCAGCTCTGGCATTGGTCAGTGCAGCGTGCGCATGGTGGTTGATAGACGGAAAGGCCTTAAAGTCAGAAGTCCCTGTCTCGGATCCGACCCGCCCTGCTGATGACGCAAAGCCTCACATAACCGGCAGTTGATCCAGCAACTTGTCCAGCGTCATGGGAAAGTCCCGCACACGAATGCCGGTTGCGTTGTAAACCGCGTTTGCAATGGCAGCGCCCGCGCCACAAACACCCAGTTCGCCGATACCCTTGGCATGGATCGGATTGGCGTGGACATCGCGCTCGGGAAGAAAAATGACTTCCAGCTGCGGCACGTCGGCATTGACCGCGACGTGATATTCGGCCAGATCGTGATTGACCACCTTGCCCGTGTTTGTGTCGTGGATCAGGTCTTCGGTGAGCGCGGATCCGATGCCGAATGTCATTCCACCCAAGCACTGCGAGCGCGCTGTTTTCTCGTTGAGAATGCGTCCGGCGGCAAATACGCCCAGCATGCGCCGCACGCGGGTTTCACCGGTCACGGCGTTAACGGCAACCTCGGCAAAATGCGCGCCGTACGATGCCTGAGTGAATTCCTTCTCCTGTTTGCCCGGCTTGATCGTGCCGACTGCCTCGATGCCGTCACCGACCAGCTTGCCGATCGGCTTGCTTTCGCCATTCGCGCTGGCCATGCCGTCCATCAACGTCAATGCATCGCCGTCAACGCCCAGGGCCTTGGCAAGTTCGGCGCGAAGTTTTTCGCACGCAAGGTAGACCGCCGATCCCGAGGACGCCGCGCCCCACGATCCACCGGAGCCGGCAGCGGGCACATCGCTGGTGTCGCCCAGTTCCATTTTCACCTGTTCCATTGGTACCCCCAGCACCTCGGCCGCCACCTGGGTGAGGATGGTGTAGCTGCCGGTCCCGATGTCGGTCATCGCGGACGAGACCGTGACGCTACTGTCGGGATGGATCGAAACCTTGGCCGATGACTCCATCAGCAAGTTCGAGCGCGCGGCTGCCGCCACACCCATACCGATCAGCCATTCACCCTCGCGCTGGGTTCCCGGCTTGGCATGCCGCTTGTCCCAGCCGAATCGATTGGCACCCTCGTCCAGCGTTTGCATCAGCGAGCGCGAGGAAAACGGCACGTTCTTTTCCGGATCGCGCTCAGGTTCGTTGAGCCGCCGCAATGCGATGGGATCCATCTGCAGGGCGTAAGCCAGTTCATCCATGGCGCACTCCAGCCCCAACAGACCGACCGCCTCGCCCGGCGCGCGCATGGATCCTGAGAGGCCCCAGTTCATGCGCACCAGATCGTGCGAGATCAACCGATGCTCGCCGACATAGAGAAAGTGGGTCGAGATACCCGCCGGCTCGAAGAAGTTTTCGCCTTCCAGATTGGACGCCGTCGTTTCGTGTCCGATACCGGTGATCTTGCCCTCCGCCGTCGCCGCCAAGCGCATGCGCTGTGATGTGTTTGATCGACGCACGGTCGCCTCGAACACTTGCGGCCGCGACATCACCGCTTTCACGGGGCGACCCAATCGCTTTGCCGCGATGGCCGCCGCCACGCTCTCCGGGGCGATACCAAGCTTGGAACCGAAACCGCCGCCAACGTAGCGCGAGATGATGCGGACCGTATCAGCGGCCACACCGAGAGCTTTCGCGAGCTGCTTGGCGTCGGAGGTGGGCATCTGGTAAGAACCATAGAGTGTAAGCGCGCCGTCTTTCCAAGTGGCGATCGAGGCGTGGGGCTCCATCGCGGCGGAATTCTGGCTGGGCGTGGTGTAGGTCGAGTCGACCGTGACGGCCGCCTCACGCATCGCGTTTTCCAGATCGCCCTGTTCGGCATGTGCGGGCGTGTTGTTGGGGGGCAGGTCGTAATCACGCTCAAGCTGCATCGAAAATTCAAAAACACCTTCCTCGCGCTCGTATGCCACCGGCAGGCGCAGGGCAGCATCCCGGGCAACCTCGAACGACTCCGCGATCACGATGGCGATGATCTGCCCGAAATAGGCCACGTCCCTGACCCCCTGCGCGGGTGCATCGGTCTTGCCGCCCTGCTGCGAATTGCGGATGAAGCGCTCGAAATCGGTGATGACATCGATGACGCCCGGTATGGCTCTGACTGCGTCGGCATCGATGGACACCACTCTGCCCTTGCCGATCGTGCTGCCAACCAGCACGCCGTGGGCCAGATTGTCGAACTGGTATTCCGCCGCATAGGTGGCCGCGCCGGTGACTTTCTTCGGCCCATCCACACGTGCCAGCGGCTTGCCGATGACGCCTTGCACGCCGGTGTCGAGCAAGCTCGATGGGTGCGGCTTGTCCATCGTCAGCATGAGTTTGTCGTTATTGGCTGAATCAGACATCACGCTTCTCCAGTCAGCTCGCGCAGGCAGGCGATCAAGGTGCGGCGGACGAGGGAAATCTTGAAATCGTTCGAGCCCTGGCCGGTGGCATCTTTCAAAAGCGCGTCGGCGGCCGCGTCGAATATAGCGGTCGAAGGTTCGCGGCCAATCAGTGCCGCCTCCACCGCGGGATCACGCCACGGCATTGGACCCAGACCACCGAAGGCCAGTGACGCGCTGGCGATCTTTCCGTCATCGACGACAACGACGGCTGCCACCGACACCAAGGCGAATGCGTAGGAAGCGCGATCACGCACCTTGCGATAGAGCTGGCGCGCACCGGCCGGCGCTGGTGGCAACTCGACGTAGGTGATGAGCTCTCCCGCTTCCAGCACAGTTTCAAGATGCGGTGTGTCGCCCGGAAGTCGATAGAAGTCATGGATGGAGATGCGTCGCTGGCTACCGGCCGGCGTCAGCGTGACGATGGTGGCGTCGAGCGCGCGCATGGCTACCGGCATGTCGCCCGGATGCGTGGCGATACAGTGCTCGCTGGTACCAAGCACCGCGAGGATGCGGTTGAAGCCGTTGATCGCCGAGCAGCCGGTGCCCGGCTCGCGCTTGTTGCACGGACTGGCCGGGTCATAGAAATAGTAGCAGCGAGTTCGCTGGAGAAGATTGCCGCCGGTGGTCGCCTTGTTGCGCAACTGCCCCGATGCGCCGGCCAGCAAGGCGCGGCTTAGAAGCTCGTAGTGCTCTATCACCCGCTGGTCAGCGGCGAGGTCGCTGTTGGGAACCAGCGCACCGATGCGCAGGCCCCCGTCGTCCATGTCCTCGATGTCACCGAGGTCAAGCCGGCTGATATCGATCAGCTTTTCCGGCGTCTCCACCTGCAGCTTCATCAAGTCCAGGAGGTTTGTGCCGCCAGCGATGAAGCGCGTGGTTGCGTCGGCGTGCGCCACCGCGGCCTCGGGGCTGCTCGCCTTCTCGTAGGCAAAGGTTTTCATTCGACCTCTCCGGCCACTTCGCGAATGGCGTCGACGATGTTGGGATAGGCGGAACAGCGGCAGATATTGCCGCTCATACGCTCGCTGATCTCCGCATCCGTCAGCTCGGCGTGGCGCAGATCCGCCGTCACGTGGCTGGGCCAGCCCCTTCCTGCTTCGTCGAGCATGCCCACGGCGGAACAGATCTGACCTGGCGTGCAGTAGCCGCACTGGAAACCGTCGTGCGCCACGAAGGCCGCCTGCATGGGGTGAAGGTTGCCGATCGAGCCGAGCCCTTCCACCGTCACGATCTCATCGTCCTGATGCATCACAGCGAGGGTCAGGCAGCTATTGATTCGCCGACCGTTGATGAGCACCGTGCAAGCGCCACACTGACCGTGGTCACAGCCTTTCTTGCTGCCGGTCAGACCGAGGTGTTCGCGCAGGAGATCAAGCACCGAGGTGCGGATATCCGGATCGACTTGATGTGGCTGACCGTTGATGGTGAAGTTCATGAGTGCCTCAGCAGATGTTTTGGATTCAGGCGGCGGGGTCGGATGATCCAGTGCGGTCGATCGATGTTTTTCAGCGCGGTGCGCCGTGTACTGGACCAAGTTCGTCGGTTACGCGATTCTCAGGCGCTCCTCGCCTGCACCGCATGTTTGCCCTCGCAGAACTCTCCGACGAGCTAGGCGCAGAAGGCGGGGAGATTCTTGGGGTCGAGATTGGTGATCAGTCCATCAACAACAATTTCTTCGCCAACCCAGCGACCACCGGCGTTTTCGATATCCGATTTAAGGGTCGCGTACGAGGTCAATGTGCGTCCATCCAGCACATCGGCTTCAACCAGCAGCCAAGGCGCATGGCAGATCAACGCGGCAAGCTTCTCCTGTGCGAAGAAGGCACGTGCCAACGAAACGGCCTGGTCGTTGCCGCGCAGACGGTCCGCACCTACGCTACCGCCTGGCACCACCAGCGCATCGAAGTCATCGGCCGTGACGTCTTCCAAGATCTGGTCGATCGGATAGCAGCCACCTTCATCGAGGTCGTTGTTGGCGGCACGCGCCATGCCGGATTCAAAACTCACCACCGTGACGACACCCCCAGCGTCCTCGATCACTTGCCTGGGCTTGGTGAATTCTGGCTCTTCGGTGCCACGCGGTGAAACGAGGATCGCAATTTTTCTACCTTGAAGTTCCATGAGGTTCTCCGGCGGGAAACACCCGTTTATCGGGTGACTTGGCAAAATAGCGTGTATGCACGATGAAGGACGCGCCGACGAAGAGATCGGTTGGCGAGCCACAAGCGCTTGGGTGGTGATCTTGTGCGAACAAGACGCCCCAGCCGATTTCTTCCATGACCATCCTTCTATCGGCAACTGATTCCCGGTATGGAAAATCGAGGCATCATGGCAAACCGGAAAAGCCGCCGGGCCAGGGAGATGGCACGCATCGCTATGAACTTAGGGAACTCGTCTGTGCGAACCCATGGCACGCTGGTGAAATGGAACCTCGATCGGGGTCTTGGCTTCATCGAGCTGTCGGCAGGGATCGAGTAACTCTTCGTTTACATCTCCGCTTTTCCGCGTGACGGCGTTCGCCCTCGCGTCGGTGAAATTATCTCCTTCGAAATTGAACTTCACCGCGATCGAAAAAGCGGGCACGGCGCGTGATGCGCTCCGGTAGCAAGACCACGATGCGTCATGTAAATCGCGTACGCCAGGCAACGCGAACGCTGAGTCCGTTTGCGGTGATCGGCGGTTTGCCGGCAGCCGCTGCCATCGGCTGGTACGGCTACTTGCGGTACGTCGCCGAGAACAACCCGCGCTCCGCCCCAACGGCACAGCTATTCGCGCCCTGCCCGGCCCATCGACGCGAACATTCCGCTGCGACGGCCGCACGAGGTGCTCCCAGATGACTTCATGCGCTGAGGCAACCTTCTTTCTCAAACAGTGTCCCGGCACACAGATGGACGGTGACGGTGACGGGAAACTTTGCGAAAGCCAGTGGTGCAGCGGCAGCCGGGAGGATTGATTCAGGCGTCGACCACTCGATCCTGCCGGCCCAATGCCGCATTTCACCTCGCCTGGCCAGGATACCCCCCCAAGTCGCTCATGGCCTGAAACGTCATCATCATTGCCGAATTCAGCCCGGTTTCTTCTGCCTCGCCGGCCACGGTGCAGCTCGCCAGCACGCGTAGTAATAGACCTTGAGCTGCTTGTGTACAGGGTGCAATGACATCGTGAAGCCATCGCGGAAAGCGTCGTTGCGGCCGCCGACCCAGGCGCCGAAAGACCACGCCGAAATCAGGTCGACCAGATCGACCGGCGGATAGTCGCGACGAACCATCAGTGCGTTCTCGTCGACGGAGGCGCCTTTGCTTGCCTGCTCGAGAAACTTGCGGCCATCGAGCTGAAAATAGGACTGCTTGCCGCGAGCCACCACCTGACGGGCCCGCTCCAGCCCGACTTCGTCGTAGGTAGTCACGGTGGTCTTGCCAGGCTGGCACTGGACAACCAGGCGATGGGTTCCCTTGCGGTCGACCTGACGCACTTCCAGCGTTGGCGCCGAAGCGGAAAGGTTGTAGGTGGCGGTGGGTGGAAGCTGGCCGTTGTTGGCCAGGCCAGCACTGGTCATCTGGTCTGCTGTCATCCACCTCGGTTTGCTGTCCGACGACATCGTGGCCGATGCCAATGCGCCCGGAGCGATTCCCATGGCTTTCATATATACGGCCACGTCTGGTGAACCTTTCTCACCAGCGACTGGCAGCGTCGTGAGTCCGATACGATCGCTGCCGCTGGGAGTCCAGCGAAACAGGCCGCCGAAATAGGCGTAGGTGCAGGCATCCAGGCAGATCGCTGTTTTCGCTGCGGCACTGGCATGTTTCGGTTGCCGCGGTGTACCCAGGTGGGTCGCCATCCCGCCCGCGCGAAACATCCGTCCCAGCGCCATGCCGGCCTTGATGTCACCGCCGGGCGCGTTGAGATAGATGTCCGAACCGGCGGGAATCTGTCCGGAGTTCATCAGCGCCTGGAACCGCCGCGGTGCACCGGCATCGATTTCGCCGTGCAGGTAGACCTGCGGGTAGCGGGTTACTTCCAGGGTCAGCCGGTCACGGATCACATCCATCTTTAGACTTCCACTGCCAGCCTGAGCGGTGCGACCGAAGGATGCGGCACTGGCACTGGCGCACAAGAATCCCGCCACGCAGATGGCCTGTCGCCACCAGTTGCGAAGTGTTGTTAGACGTTGGTCTGCATTACCCACGTGAACTGATGCTCCCGAAGATCAAACGATGCAGTGTGTTGGCTGGCGGATGTCCCTCGAGTGAATGCCAAGTCGCTCGACGAACCGGAAATCCACGCCGCCCACACATCGCAGACCCCAGGATCAGGTGCATTTACGCACCGAACGATCAGAGAACGTCTGCCATGGCCGAGAAACCGAAGGGCAAGCCCGGTGACGATCCGGATACCGAACTGTCGTCCGAAGCAGGCGACGGGTTCGCGCTGTCCCATGGCGAAAAAAATGACGTCGAGGAAAAGAGTCCTCCGCGCGCCGCTGTACTGCACGAAATCATCCGGCGCGCTGGCGAGGTGGAGCTGAAGCGCAGTGTCGCTGCGCTTGGCTGGTCATCGCTTGCAGCTGGACTGTCGATGGGTTTTTCGATGCTCGCTCGGGGCGTGCTGCATCGCTACACCGAGGGGATGCCGGCGGCAGCGCTGATCGAAGGCTTCGGCTACTGTTTCGGTTTTCTGGTGGTGATCCTGTCGAGGCAACAGCTGTTCACGGAAAACACCATGACCGTCGTGCTGCCGACAATGACCGAACCGAGTCTGGCCAAGCTCGGCTGTCTGTTGCGGCTCTGGTCGGTGGTGCTGCTGGGCAACCTGATCGGGGTGGCTCTGTTTGCCTACGGGCTGTTGCATCTGCAGCAATTCGACAGCGCGACCCAGAAGGCTTTCTTCGCTCTCGGGGAAGAGTTGATGCATAACTCGCCATTTCAGATGTTCACTAAGGGCATCCTTGCCGGCTGGCTGATTTCGATGATGGTATGGATGCTGGCGGCTACCGAGCGGTCAAAAGTTTTGGTGATCATCCTGACGACCTATGTGATCGCCATTTCAGGTTTCACCCACATCATCGTCGGTTCGGTGGAAACCTTTTATCTGGTTTTTGCGGGTCAACTCGCTTTCCATGATTACGTGTTTGCCTTCGCGCTGCCTACGTTGGCCGGAAATATCGTCGGCGGCAGCCTGATCTTTGCCTTGATCAGCCATGCTCAGGTACGCAGCGACGTGAACTGACTGGCCGCGACAGACCGCTGCCCGCAGCGCTTCAACCTGCCAAAGCGGTGTCCGTTGTTGGATAGACGACACTGGAACTCAGGCGGCCCCGCCGCCAGCCATCCATGAAAGTACGCAGTCGGCCACCGACCACCGTCACCACCGGACGCCCCGACAGGCGCATTTCCGGGGCGCACCCATGTGACATCGCCAGACCCAACTGATGTTCGGCTCGCATACGCGCAGCCTTCGCTGCAAACCAGGCTACCGGACCGATCAGCAAATCCCCCGGCACGGGAGCCGATTGGCACGTGGCGATGGTGCGACGCAGATGGGCGAGATGCTGCTCGGCAAAGGCGCGATTCAGCACGTCCGCACAGAACGGCGGCGCGACGTATTCGTCCAGCATCGCGCCAAGCAGGGCGGCGACGCGACAGGTGATTTCGCGATTGGACAGCTCAACATGGGACGAACCGGGCGACGCCTCGTAGATACCATCGATGGCCAAGACCAGCGCGCACCATTCGGACTTGTTGAGTGGCCGTTGTTCCAGCGCTACCCGCCTGCGCTCGATCAGCCACGCCTGGTCCGCCTCGGCCAGCGCGTGCGACCGATGAACCGCTCGATTCTTCGCCTCTTCCCGCGACAGTCCATCTACGGTAACCAGCAGGTTCGCGAGCGACTCCTGGGTAAGCGGACGCCTGCGCAGGGCACCGCTTTCGTCATACCAGCGGCGGTACTCAAGCGTATTCGGATGAAAGAGGTCGCGTGGCGGACGAACGTTGGCCCTCGCTTCGTCGGCATTGCCCAGCGTGGGGGCCATCGCACGCTGGCCGGCGGCATGCGCAGCCAGCAGCCGGTCAAGCAACATTTCGGCTCTGATCAGTTTTTGGTGGTAAAGCGAGCGAGGGGCACTTTCGTTCGCGGCTGAGAAGTACACAAAACGGATGCGCGTACATTTTTTCAATGGCTTGGGAGTGGATGTCGTGCGCGGAGCGGCAAGCTGCCGACCGCTGGAAGGGGCTGGATGCGCCGAGGGCAGATCGCCAAGCATGGCGTCAACGAGACGATCGGAAAATTGATTTGAACGAGCCATCGAGGCCTCCGACACAACTGCAAATGCGGGGTTCTGCACAAGGGGCCTCGTCGCCTTCGTGGGCGGGACGCTCGGTGCCACAAGCGCCCCCAAGTGACCTCGACATCAGCATCGCACGCCGCCGTTACGACAAATGTGCGCCGTCTGGCATTACTCGCGGTTGCGCGGGACATCAACAAACCGGTTATGTGGCTGCCAATCCCCGAAGTAACTCAAAAACGGGCAAAATAGGCGGTTGATTGGCGCGTCAGATGCGTCGATAAAGACCACTGCGCCCTTTCCCTTCAATAATGGATGACTGAATTGACCACCCCAACTGCCAACATGCCCTTGTCGAACGATGCGGATAACGCACTGTTGGCACAGCTGCGCGCCGCAGCGGAACTGCTCGAGTCAGTAGCCGCCAATCGGCACTTGTTGGATCAGCTGCCCGCCGATGATCGCCGGCGCCTGCAACAGGCGGTAGCCACCTTGTATCACCCGGATCCGGGTGCACGGCGGATCAAGCTGAAGGCAGCAGAGAAAGCAAAACACGCGGCCAGGATCCAGGCCGAGGACTCCGTGCTCAACAACACCGGTATCCGCGCCCTGCGCCGCAGACCGGTTTTCACTACGCCCAATACCTTCGTGCCGCAGAACTTCGTGGCACAGGATATCCATCCGGATGTCGATGCCGACCAGCCGCGCGAAGCAATCGAGCCGCAGCATTGCTACGTCTGCAAGAAGAAGTACTCGACCATCCATTTTTTTTACGACCAGTTGTGCCCTGACTGCGCTGCGTTCAATTACGCCAAGCGCACCGAACTGGTCGACCTGCGTGGGCGCGTGGCGCTGCTGACCGGCGGCCGGGTGAAGATTGGTTATCAGGCCGGTCTGAAGCTGTTGCGCGCAGGCGCGGAGCTGATCGTCACGACTCGCTTCCCGCGCGATTCGGCGGCCCGCTATGCCGAGGAGCCCGATTTCTCTGACTGGAGCGATCGCCTGCAGGTCTATGGCCTTGACCTGCGGCACACGCCCAGCGTCGAGGCGTTTTGTCAGGAGCTGCTCGCCACGCGGCCACGGCTGGACTTCATCATCAACAACGCCTGCCAGACGGTACGGCGCCCGCCGGATTTCTACGCACACATGATGGCGGGCGAGACCGCCGCACTGCATGACATGCCCGAGCATCTGCGAAAGTTGGTCGGCCGCTATGAAGGTTTGCGCGGTACCAACATCCTTCCCGATTCAGGTGCTGCACCGATGGTCGGCGGTGCGGGCGCCAACGTGTCGGGCCTGACTCGTGCCGCCGAGCTGTCCCAGCTGCCGTTGCTGCCGGAGGAACTGCTGGCGCAGCAGCATCTGTTCCCCGACGGCCGCCTGGACCAGGATCTGCAGCAGGTCGACCTGCGCGAACGCAACTCGTGGCGCCTGACGATGGCCGAGGTGCCGTCGGTGGAATTGCTGGAAGTGCAGCTGGTCAACGCGATCGCACCGTTCCTCATCAACGCCCGATTGAAACCGTTGATGCTGCGCACGCCCGAGCGCGACAAGCACATCGTCAACGTGTCGGCGGTCGAGGGCCAGTTCTACCGCAATTTCAAGACGACCCGTCACCCGCATACCAACATGGCCAAGGCCGCGTTGAACATGATGACGCGTACCTCGGCTACCGATTATCACAACGACGGCATCCATATGAACAGCGTCGACACCGGCTGGGTGACTGACGAGGATCCGGCAGCGCTGGCGGCACGCAAGGTGGCCGAAGAACGCTTCCACCCGCCGCTGGACATCGTCGACGGTGCGGCGCGCATCGTCGATCCGATCATCAGCGGCATCAACAGTGGTGAGCACGTGTGGGGCCAGTTTCTGAAGGATTACAAACCGACTGACTGGTGATGCCTGCCGCCTGTGAGCCTGTGTTCACGCGCTCTTGCGCTCTCGCAGTGTGCACTGGAATCTGAATTCGCTGGAGCTCGCCGCATGCGCCATACGTCTCTTCCAATGCTTTTCGCGCTGAGCGCATCGCTGCTGTTGGCCGGCTGCGGCGAAACGGCGACGCTCACCGTGCAGAAAGGTATGGGCGCCACCCCGCAGCTCCCGGCGCCGAACCATACCCTGCTGCCGACCATGAACATCGCCAAGGCGGTCGGCTGGCCAACCGGTGCGAAACCGATTGCCGCTGCAGGCCTGTCCGTCGCGGCCTACGCAACTGGCCTGGATCACCCACGCTGGCTCTACACCTTGCCGAACGGCGACGTGCTGGTAGCCGAGACCAATGCGCCGACCAGACCGGACGACAGCAAGGGCATCAAGGGCTGGATCGGGGACAAGGTGATGAGCCGCGCCGGCGCCACGGTGCCGAGTGCCAACCGCATTACCCTGCTGCGCGATACCACCGGGGATGGTGTCGCCGACAAGCGAACCGTATTCCTGAAAGGTCTCAACTCACCGTTCGGCATGGCTCTGGTTGGCAACACGTTCTATGTCGCCGACAGCGACGCCTTGCTGAGCTTCCCCTACCAGACGGGCGAAACAGCCATCAATACCACCGGCACCAAGGTCACTGACCTGCCCGCCGGCACGATCAATCACCACTGGACCAAGAACGTGATCGCCAGTCCGGATGGCAGCAAGCTTTATGTCACGGTGGGTTCCAACAGCAACGTGGGCGAGAACGGGCTGGCCGCGGAAAAGGGCCGCGCAAGAATTCTTCAGATCGACATCGCCAGCGGCGACGTGCGCCCCTTCGCCACCGGGCTGCGCAATCCCAACGGGATGGCCTGGCAACCCAGGAGCAGCGCGTTGTGGGTGGCCGTGAACGAGCGTGACGAAATCGGCAGCGATCTGGTACCGGACTACATGACCTCGGTTGCGGACGGCGGCTTCTATGGCTGGCCATACAGCTATTACGGCCAGCACCTCGATGTCCGGGTCAAGCCGCAGGATCCGGCGATGGTCGCCCGGGCGATCGTTCCCGATTACGCGCTTGGCCCTCACACGGCCTCGCTGGGCTTGTGCTTCTCCACCGGTCAGCTGATGCCAGCGCGTTTCTCCAACGGTGCCTTCGTCGGCCAACACGGTTCGTGGAACCGCAGACCGCGCAGTGGCTACAAGGTGATCTTCGTGCCGTTCGCGGACGGCCGACCCTCAGGCCCCGCCGAAGACGTGCTTACCGGCTTTCTCGATCGCGATGGTCATGCGCAGGGCCGGCCGGTGGGTGTCACGCTCGATAGCAAAGGCGCTTTGCTGGTGGCCGATGATGTGGGTAACGCCGTGTGGCGGGTAACGCCCGCCGTGGCACAGTGAGAGCTGCTGTCCTGACGGATGGCTGTCTTCGCGCAAAGCGTCCCGGAGTGGAATGGGACTTACTTAAGCTCGTCATCCTCGCTAACGCGGGGATCCAGTGCCTCCGACCTCCTAAAGTCACTGGATTCCTGCTGTCGCAGGAATGACGGAAATTGGACTTTTGCGCTTAAGTAAGTGCCATTCGTCCCGTAATGTTTTTTACAGCAATCCGGTTCCGGTATGCGCATTGCAACGCGCTCAATCGGACCCAATTTGGTGCTGTCGCGGAAAGGCTCTTAGCTGTACAAGAGGCTGAAGATCACGGCGATCAACGATGCCGAACTCGTGCTGACGGCCGCTTGAGTCACGATCCCATCTAGTCAAAGGTACTTTTATGCCCACCATGCAGGCCATTGAGATCACCCACCCCGGAACCGCCGACGTACTGCAGCTGGCCCGACGTCCGGTGCCGCAACCCGGCGCTGGCGAAGTGCTGATCAAGGTGGACGCCGCCGGTATCAATCGACCCGACGTGTTCCAGCGGCAGGGCAATTACGCGCCGCCGCCGGGTGCCTCCGACCTCCCAGGTCTGGAGGTGGCGGGAACATTGGAAAGCGGTGACTTTGGCGGTGACAACCCGTTCGGCCTCAAGGCCGGCGATGCCGTATGTGCACTGCTCGCCGGCGGCGGTTATGCGGAATATGCCGTGGCTCCGCTGGCACAGTGCCTGCCGGTACCGACCGGGCTGTCGATGCTCGAGGCCGCGGTGCTACCGGAAAATTACTTTACCGTGTGGAGCAATGTATTCGATCGCGGACTGCTCGGCCGCGGCGAAGGTGGTGAGCGTGAAACGCTGCTGGTACAGGGTGGCTCCAGCGGCATCGGCGTGACCGCCATCCAGCTGGCACATGCGTTCGGCCACCGGGTGTTTGCGACGGCCGGCAACGCAGAAAAATGCGCTGCCTGCGAAGAGCTCGGCGCCGAGCGCGCAATCAATTATCACGACGAAGACTTTGTCCAAGCGGTGAAGAATGCCACCCGTGACCGCGGCGCGGATGTGATCCTGGACATGGTTGCCGGCGATTACATTCCTCGAGAGATGGAACTGCTGGCCGAGGGTGGTCGGCTGGTCTTCATCGCCACGCTCGGCGGCGGCAAGGCGGAAATCGACGCGGGCAAGATCATGCGCCGACGCCTGACCCTGACTGGATCGACGCTTCGCGCCAGATCCATCGCCTTCAAAGGTGCGATTGCGCGCGAACTGCACGAAAAGGTCTGGCCGCTGCTGGCCTCCGGCAAGGTGAGACCGGTGATTCATCAGGTGTTTGCCGCAACCGATGCTGCCGGCGCGCACAAGATGATGGAGAGCGGCGAACACATTGGCAAGATCGTCCTTCAGTGGTGAAACGGACTCCATTGGCCAAGCGCTCGAATTTGAGCGCAAGAGCCGGAGTGCGGGCACGGCGACCCAACATCAGAATGGCTGCCACGCGATAAACTCTCGCAAGGAACAGCCATGAAAGTCTCCGAACAAAACGCCCTGCTTGCCGCAACCACGCTGCGCGACCCGCGCTGGGCCGCCGTGCGGGCGCACGATGCGCACGCCGACGGCACCTTTTTCTACTCCGTTCGCACAACCGGCGTGTACTGCCGTCCAGGCTGCGCGGCGCGGTCGCCGCGTCCGGAAAACGTGCAATTTCACGCCAGCGTGACCGACGCGGAACGGGCCGGTTTTCGACCATGCAAACGCTGCAAGCCCGATCAGCCGTCCCTGCTCGAGCAACATGCAGTGAAGGTGACCGCTGCCTGTCGCGCGATCGAGCAAGCCGAGACAGCCCCGTTGCTGGAGCAACTGGCGAGCGTCGCCAGACTCAGTCCGTTTCACTTCCACCGCGTGTTCAAGGCAGCTACCGGCGTGACGCCAAAACAGTATGCCGACCAGCATCGTGCCAGCCGCGTCCGCGATGGTTTGAGTCGCGGCGGCAATGTCACGGACGCCATCTTCGATGCCGGCTACAACGCCAGCAGTCGTTTCTACGAGAGTGCCGATCAATTGCTGGGCATGACGCCGTCCAGTTACCGCCTTGGCGGCGCCAATAGCGATATCCACTTCGCCATTGCGCAATGCTCGCTGGGCGCGATCCTGGTGGCGCAGAGCAAACGTGGCGTCTGCGCCATCCTGCTCGGCGATGACGCCGATGCGCTTGCACGTGACCTGCAGGACCGTTTTCCGAAAGCCAACCTGATCGGTGGTGATCACGACTACGAACAGTTGATCGCGCAGGTCATCGGCTTTGTCGAAGCGCCGTCGACGGGGCTCGATCTGCCGCTGGACGTCCGTGGCACCGCGTTTCAGCAACGGGTATGGCAGGCGTTGCGCCAGATTCCACCGGGCGCGACGGTCAGCTACAGCGAAGTTGCCCGGCGTATCGGTTTGCCGAAAGCCGCTCGCGCCGTGGCCCAGGCGTGCGCTGCCAACACACTGGCAGTGGCGATCCCCTGCCACCGTGTGGTGCGCAACGATGGTGGTCTGTCCGGCTACCGCTGGGGGGTGGAACGCAAGCGCGCGCTGCTGCAGCGTGAGGCGGAAGCGTGAACGCCATACAGACCACGATCGGGGCGCACAAAGACATCGCAACGCGACTGGAAAGGGCCGACTGGGCCAATGCGGTGGCGGAGCTCGATGCGCAAGGTTGCACCCTGCTGAAGGCGCTACTGTCGCCCGCTGAATGCCGGTACCTGGCGGATATCTACGACGATGACACGCTCTTTCGAAGCCGCGTGGTGATGGGCCGGCATGGATTTGGTCGTGGCGAATATCAATATTTCCGCTATCCATTGCCGCCGATGGTGGCTTCGCTGCGCACGTCGATCTATCCGAGGCTGGCAGCGCTGGCCAACCGCTGGAACGGCGCCATGAGTATCGATGTCGTCTATCCGGACACGCATGCGGCGTTCCTTCGCCGCTGCCACGACGCGGGTCAGTCGCGCCCTACGCCACTGCTGCTGCAATACGGTGTGGATGACTACAATTGCCTGCACCAGGATCTCTACGGCGAACATGTCTTTCCGCTGCAGGTGGCCATCCTTCTATCTGAACCGGAGCGGGATTTTTGCGGCGGCGAATTCGTGCTGACGGAACAACGTCCACGGATGCAGTCGCGCCCACACGTGGTACCTCTTCGCCAAGGCGATGCGGTGATCTTCGCCGTGCACCAACGACCGGTAAAAGGCATACGTGGCAGCTATCGGGTCACGCTTCGTCACGGCGTGAGCCGCGTATATCGCGGCCGCCGACACACCCTCGGCATCATTTTTCACGACGCGACATGACCACGGCTGACCTTTTCAGCCATGCCCTGCCTCCCGAACGCCGGGACGAACCTCTGTGCGAGGGTGCCGTTGTCTTGCGAGGCTTCGCGCTGACGGACGAAACAGCGTTGCTGCAGGCACTCGACAGAGTCGTGGCGAACGCGGGGTTTCGCCATCTGATCACCCCCGGCGGCTTCCGCATGTCGGTCGCGATGACCAACGCCGGGTCGTTGGGCTGGGTCAGCGATCGTCGTGGCTATCGCTATGACCCGATCGATCCCGAAAGCGGCAAGCCCTGGCCGGCAATGCCGAACCCGTTCCGGCGTCTGGCAGCGATGGCCGCCTCGCACGCGGGCTACAACGGCTTTGATCCGGATGCCTGCTTGATCAATCGCTATGCGGCGGGCACCCGACTGAGCCTCCACCAGGACCGCGACGAGCGCGATCTCAACCAGCCGATCGTCTCGGTATCGCTGGGGATTCCCGCGGTATTCCAGTTTGGCGGGAACAACCGTTCAGATCGCCCTGTTCGTGTACCACTGACGCATGGTGACGTGGTGGTGTGGGGCGGACCGGCCCGGCTGCGTTTCCACGGCGTGTTGCCACTGAAGACTGCTGAGCATGACAAGCTCGGCGCGCAACGCATCAACCTGACCTTTCGCCGCGCCCGCTGAGCCGTGACGGCAGATCACACCGCACTGTCACCAGTGGCGGCGATGAATCGCGAAAGATCTGCTGCAGGCAGCGCCCGTGAAATGAAATAACCCTGGGCATGATCGCAACCGATGCTTGTGAGGTAATCAAGCGCGCCCTGATCCTCGACACCTTCGGCGGTAACCCGATAGCCAAGTCGATGACCGAGATCTACGATGGATTGGACGATGATCTGGTCATTCGCATCAGTGGCCAGTTGCTTGACGAAGGTCTGGTCGATTTTGATCTCGGTAACCGGCAAATGTCGCAGGTACGCAAAAGTGGATTGACCCACGCCGAAATCGTCGATGGCAATGGCGAAACCCTGTTCGGCAAGCGCCATCAGCACGCGTATGGCGGTATCCGGCTCGCCAATCACGGCACGCTCGGTGACCTCCAGCACAAGGCAACTGGCCGGAAGCCGGTGAATCGCCAGCAGCCTCGAAATCTTCTCCGGTAACTCCAGGTCATCCAGATCATGTGCCGACAGATTTACCGCCACGCGCAGCGGGGTGCCGAGCTCATTCCATTGCCGGGCCTGTGCCACCGCGCTGGCGAGCACCCAGCGAGTAACACGCTGAATGTTGCCGCTGTCCTCGGCCATGCCAATGAAGGCTTCCGGCGGCACCGAGCCACGTTGCGGATGATCCCAGCGCAACAGCGCTTCAGCCCCGTCAATCACGCCGCTGGCGAGGTTGAGCTTTGGCTGGTAGTGCAACGCCAGTGCATCGGTGTCGAGCGCAAGACGCAGATCTCCCATCAGCGACAGCTGGTCTGGTCGATGTGGATCGGTCGCCGCGTCGTAAAAACTGAGTGCACTGGAGGACCCGCTGGCCGTGAATTGCGCGACTTCAGCATGACGCAGCAAGGTGCTTGCCCTGGAAAGACCTGGCCGGGTGATGGCAATACCTACCGACGGCAGCCGATCGATATTGAGATCGGTTTCCTGGTAGGACTCGTTAAGTGTGTCGAGAACGCGCAGGGCGAGCGCAACAGCTTCGGGCTGATCGCAAACAGGTGCCCAGAGCATGAACTGGGCATCGCTGGTTCGCGCGAGGTAGGTGCCCGAGGCCACGCGCTGAATGCGCTGACTGCTGTCGCGCATCAACCTATCGCAGATAGCGTGGCCCATGGTCTTGGTGATCTCCGGCACCCGCGTGAGACCAATCATCAACAGTGCACCTGCAGTCGTACCTTCAACGGCAATCGCCTCATCCAAAGTGGCTTCTGCGGCGAGGCGGTTGGGCAGATCGGTAACGCTGTCGTGCATTGCCTGATGCCGGATCCGCGCTTCCCGCTGGCGTACTGACTCGATCATGTTTTTGAAGGCGATGGCCAGTTGGCCGATTTCATCGTGACGGATGGTGATCGGTGAGACGTGATAGTCGCCAGCCTCAATGCGTCGAACCGCCGAGGCGAGCGCTTCGAGAGGACGCGAGACGCTGCGCGCAGTCAACCAGGCACCGAGCAAACCCACACCCAACCCCAAGGCCAGCAGCGTGGCCCATGCGATCACCACGGAACGGAAAGGACGCAGGGCGTCATCGAGCGAATAGCCCAGGATGGCCACCACCGGCGCGCTATCCTTAGGTTGCTTCAGGCGCTGGGCCAGGACCATGTATTCCCTGCCCTTGACACGCGTCAGTAAAGGTTTCCAGGGCAAGCCATGTCGAACTGCCGCGATGCTTTCGACCAACCCTGCATGACGCGAGCCACTGGCCAACCGCGTCCAGTGCCCAGGCACCAGCTCGGCTGCCAATTCGACGTTTCGCGGCAACGCCGATAGCGTCTGCATGTGCGTTAGCAGTGCGTCATCCACCGGCACGTTCACTACCACCAGACCTACCGGTTGCGGTGCGTAGATCGGCACCACCACCATCCACGATGCCTTGCCGTCGATCGCCACGATGGCAGCCGTACGCTGGTCGTAAGCGCGGTCGATCAGGTCGGGAAACGGAAACGTCGTCATCGGCGTGCCAGCGTCATCAGTATCGACCTCAACCCGGCCATCTGAATCGATCAGCAGCATGCGTGAAGCACCGACACGGCGTCCATGATTGCGCAGCACCGATAGCACGGTTCCATTATCCCCCTCGGCAATAGCGGACCGCAGGGCGTAGTCAAGCGACAACACTTCGACGTTGCTGGCCACGCGCGCCGAAATGTCATCCATCTGCGCAACGAAAGCCGCCGCATTGGCGGTCAGCTGACGCTCACCCTCGGTGACCATCGCCCGGCGGGTTACCTCATAGACAAGGCCTGCTGTCAGCAGTTGGACCAGTACCAGGGTAGCCACGAAAAACAGCGCGAGGCGGAGGCGGAAGCCCATGAATGGCATGACCCGGAATCAGTAGAGGGGATGATCGTGATCCGTCGAGTCACGAGGATTCGGTATCAACGAAAGGGTAAAGGACAGCACGCGACTGTCGGAAGAACCTGCAATGTTCACCACACGAGACGGTTCCACTCGTCCCGGATGCAATTGGGGATGCCAGATTTTCGCCGTGTAGCGGCCAGGCCGAAGGTGGTCGAACCTTGCGGTACCCTCGCGGTCGGAAATGGCGTTATCGGCCGATGGCGATACAAACAGATAGGTGACCATGTCGTCATGGATATTGCATCCCACGGCTGCAATTCCCGTGCTGTCCAGCTCCATCGCTGGCGAGCTTTGGCCTGGGCGAAGCACGAACTCGAACTTCCTGATCTTCGAGAAGGAATAGACCTGATGACGAGTCGTGTCGCTGTTGCGGAAAATCACCTTGTCGCCCGGTCGAAACACCTGCACGTACGGAATGAAGGTCTCATTCTTCTGATCGATGTAATAGGTTCGGGAGGGAGGCGATGGCGAGCTTTCGGTCGGGGTACTTTCGGAAGCCAGCGTGATCACCGCGTCACTGACCGGATGCCCTTGGGCATCTGCTACCTGGACCACCAGCTGGGCCGCGAAAACCGGGCCCGCGCACCATGAGGCCAGCCAAAAAGTACAAAGCCAACCAAATTTGAACATAGCAGCCCCCTGCCAGGCTTGAATACCTCGCTAGCCTAACTCAGATTTGACCGGGCGCTCTGGCTGCAGCTGCACCAAATGATCACCTGACAGTGTTTTGGTAGGCTGATCCGATTGAACAGCAGGAATACCGACATGCAATCCACCCACGGCATCCACACCATTGACACCGGCTTCGTGCGGCCGCAGTTCGACGCCGCCTACCTGGTTGTCGAGAATGGACGAGGTGCGTTCATCGACTGTGGCACCAATCACTCAGTGCCGAGAATGTTGGCAGCACTGGACATTACCGGTCTTGCCCCGACGGACGTCGACTGGCTGATTCTCACTCACGTGCATCTTGACCACGCTGGCGGCGCCGGTGAGCTGATCGCCAGACTGCCGAACGCAAGGCTTGCCGTGCATCCTCGTGGCGCACGTCACATGATTGATCCGTCAAAATTATGGGCCGGCGCCAGCGCGGTTTACGGTGAGGCGGTGATGGAACGCGAGTACGGCCGGCTGAGGCCTATTCCTGCCGAACGCGTGACCGAGGCAATCGACGGTCACGTGATCGACTTGGCTGGTCGTCCACTGCGCTGCATCGATACACCCGGACATGCCAAACACCACTTGAGCGTGTACGACGCCCGCGCGAACGTGTGCTTCACCGGTGATGTTTTCGGCCTGTCCTATCGCGAATTCGACAACGAAAACGGACCGTTCATCGTACCCACCACGTCGCCGGTGCAGTTCGATCCGGAGGCGTTGCATGCCTCCATCGAGCGCCTGCTGACACTGAAGCCGACGGCGATGTATCTCACCCACTTCAATCGCGTCCAACACGTCGACAAACTGGCGCTCGACCTTCATGCGCAAATCGATGCCATGGTGGCACTCGCGCAGGAAGCCAAAGACAAGCCGGATCGCCATGCCGTCATCGTCGAGGCGCTGACCGAACTCTACGCCGGTCGTGCCGAGGCTCACGGCTGGGCGAAAGGTCGCGAAAAGGTGGACGAGGTGTTGCACATGGATATCGAACTCAATGCCCAAGGCCTGGAAGTCTGGCTGGATCGTTGAAGCGGATACGCTGCTCAGGCCAGTCGTGTTCCATTGGGCACCGCACGCTCGACAGCCGTGAGCACGACGCCATCATTGGTGGGAAAGCCGGTCAGCAGGAACTGTGATCGAAACGGACCGATCTGCTTTTCCGGAAAATTGATCACACCGACAACCTGCCGTCCCAACAGCTGATCGGCCTTGTAGAGATCGGCAATCTGCGCACTGGTCTTGCGTTCGCCATAGCGGCCGAAATCCACCCATACCTTCCACGCAGGTCTGCGTGCTTCGGGGAAAGGTTCCACGCGTGTCACCGTGCCCGCGACGATCAACACCTTCTCGAACTCGCTCCAGCTGATTTCAGGTGAATTTTTCTCGCTCATCCTTCCATCCTCGCCTTCACCCAATCTTGGCCTTGTTGCCACCAGTAGGCAGTCTGCGCACCCAGATAACCAAATGGTCGGTGCGTGCTCCCCAGACCGTATTGAGAGAATTGTTTCCAGCCGTCGTCACCCTCGGCAATGGCCGCAGCCAGCAACTCGCCGGCCGCGCAGGTGGGAGCGAGACCGTGCCCACCGAATGCCTGCGCCCACCAAAGCCCATTGTCGCCGCCAATCTGCGGCATCTGATGACGTGCATAGCTCATCAGTCCGGACCAGGCATAGTCAATTTTCACATGATCCAGCTGCGGAAACACGCGTAGCAAGTCCTTTGTCAGCATGTGCTTCACGGCCTGCGGTGAACGGTTGCGCACCGAGATGCGCCCGCCCCACAACAGGCGCTTGTCCGGCAGCGCTCGGTAGTAGTCAAAGGCAAAGCGACTATCATAGATAGCCGCACGCGTATGCAAGCAAGAGTCCAGGCGCTCGCCCAGAGGTTCGGTCACCATGACATAGGTGGCAATCGGGAGGATTGCGCGATCGATGGACTTCTGCAGGCCTGCAAGATAGCCACCGCAAGCGAGCACGACCTGATCGGCCAGCAATTGGCCTTGGGCACTACTCAAGCGCCATTGGAGCCCTGCACGTTCGAGACGGAGTACCCCGCTGTTCTCGTGTATTCGCACACCCTTTTCTGAAGCTGCGGCGGCCAGACCGAGTGCATAGTTCAACGGGTGTATGTGGAGTGCATCGCGTTCATACAACGCGTCGTGATATCGCTCGCTGCGAATGCACTCGCGCAGTTCCGCTTGCGCGAGCCATTGCCAATGAACGTCGTAAGTCCGGGAAAGCAATTCCTGACGTCGGCGCAGTACCGCGGGATCACGGAACCAGTTGGCCCAGATCACCCCCTCGTCGACTGCGTCGCAAGCAATGTCATAGTCCTTGATACGCTGGCGAATGCATCGCACGGCTTGCGTTGTCAGTCCGAACAGCTTCCTGGCGCGACCCACTCCAAGCTGGTCGAGCATGGCCTGCTCACCCAGGGAGTAACCGGCAAATACAAAGCCTCCGTTGCGTCCGGAGGCACCAAAACCCACTTGCTCGCGTTCGAGCAGAACGACGTCGCTGAAACCGCGTTCGGCCAAACCCATCGCCGTGTTCAAGCCGGCAAAGCCAGCTCCGATGATCGCCACGCTTGCATGCGACGTCCCCTGCAACATCGGGTACCCGTCGGTTAGAGCCGCGGTAGCCTGGTAATAAGACGTGGGCAGGGGTGAATTCATGTAGTGAGATGCGCGGACCCTGCCTTCCAGTCACGTTGCAAAGGCCCATGGCAACGCATCACCAGCTCAGAGGTTCTTGATAAAATCGCGCACCGTGGGCGCAAGCACTGGATCCTGCATGGCCATGTGCATTGTGGCGCGTACAAGTCCCGCCTTGTTGCCGCAATCGAACCGCGTACCCTCAAAGCGGTAAGCGAGCACTTTGCCTTGCTCCTTCAGCAAGGCCTCGATGGCATCGGTAAGCTGGATCTCACCGCCGGCACCGGGAGCGGTCTGCTCCAGTAACTGGAAGATTCGCCCCGGCAGAACGTAGCGCCCAACAACGGCCAGATTGGACGGCGCGTCGGCCGGCTTGGGTTTTTCCACCACGTAGCGAATCAACGCGCTGCGCTCATCGATCGGCGTGGCATCGACGATGCCGTATTTGTCCGTTTGATCGTGCGGCACTTCCTCGACCGCGATCACGGCAGCGTCTTGCGAGCTTGCCAGCTCGACCATCTGGCTGAGCGCGCCTTTGCCGGAGTTGCCATTCCAGATCAAGTCGTCCGGGAGCACGATGCCGAAAGGCTCATCGCCGATAACGGGCCTTGCACACAGCACCGCATGACCCAGTCCAAGCGCCTCCGGCTGAGTGACAAAGACGGCACGCACATGTCGTGGCAGAGTCCCTTGCACCAGCGCCAGTAATTCTGCCCTTCCCTTTTCCTGAAGCTTGGCCTCGAGTTCATAGGCCTTGTCAAAATAGTCGGCTATTGAATGCTTGTATCGATTGGTGACAAAAACCAGGGTATCCGCGCCCGCATCGACCGCTTCATCGACGGCGTACTGGATAAGCGGCTTGTCCAGAACCGGGAGCATTTCCTTGGCAACCACCTTGGTTGCCGGCAGAAAACGGGTGCCGAGTCCTGCAACAGGAAAGACGACTTTTCTTAAAGGCTTGCTCACTCACTAACCTCCGGGTTGATGCGGCGAATCGAGACCACGTTGTCCGGCTGTGCCGCTTCACTCCAGCGAAAAGAGGGCAAAAGATTGGAAACGCAGCGACGAAGTTCTTCTTCATTGAAATCCGCGACAGCGTCGACGGACTTGTTAAGCAACGCCAGCAACAACTCCCACGAAACCTCGCGATGCTGCGCGAGGAATATCTTGGCGTGTGCAGTGGCACGGTAGTTTTCAAGCGGATGGAACAATTCCTCAAACAGCTTTTCGCCGGAACGCAAACCCGTGTAAACGATCGGAATTTCACTACCAGGCTTCTTGCCAGCGAGACGAATCATCTGCTCGGCAAGATCGCGGATTTTCACTGGCTCGCCCATGTCGAGGGCAAAAATCTCGCCACCCTGACCAATACTGGCCGTCTGCAAGATAAGCTGACAGGCTTCCGGGATCGTCATGAAATAGCGTGATATTTCCGGATGCGTCACGGTTACCGGACCACCCTCGCGAATCTGCCGACGAAACAGCGGCACCACCGAGCCGGCGGAATCGAGCACATTGCCGAAACGTACCGTCATGAAGCGGGTATCGGCATGGGCATTGAGGTTCTGGCAGTAGATCTCGGCGATCCGTTTGCAGGCGCCCATCACGCTGGTCGGGTTGACCGCCTTGTCGGTCGATATGAGCACGAAGCACTCAACCCCGAAGTTTCGCGCAGCATCTGCAACGATCCGGGTCCCCAGCACATTATTGTTGAAGGCACTGCGCAGCTGCCCTTGCAGCATGGGCACATGCTTGTACGCGGCAGCGTGAAACACGACCTGCGGCTGGGCTTCCTCGAACGCTTTTCGCATGGCTGCAACATCCCCGCAATTGGCGAGAATCCCTTCGAGGATCAGCTCGGGGAAATCAGCGCGCAGCTCCTGTGTAATTCGATAGAGGTTGTACTCACTTTGCTCCACCACGATGAGGGAGTGCGCACCAAGTCGCGCCACCTGTCGGCACAGCTCCGAGCCTATCGAGCCGCCGCCGCCGGTGACCAGAACCCTTCGTGCGCTGAGAGTCTCCCGGATAGCCGTCCAATCAAGTTCAACCGTATCCCGGCCGAGTAGGTCCTCGATGGCGACTTCCTTGATCTCGTTGAAATGCGCCCTGCCAGCTACAACGTCTTCCAGCCGGGGGACGGTGCGGTACGGCAGATCGGTCGCATCGCACAACGCGACCACGCGTCGCATTTCGGTGGTTGAAGCTCCTGGCAAGGCGATCAGCAACATGTTGACGGAAGCTTCCCGGGCCACATCCGGCAATTGATCGAACCGTCCCAAAACCGGGCTTCCGTTGATGCTGGCACCGCGCAGACTCGGCTTGTCGTCCACGAACCCGACCACAACGTAGCGGTTGTCGCGATGAAGGTCGCGCGAGAGTATTTCGCCGGCTCTGTCCGCACCCACGATCAGCACCCGCTTTACCGACTGATTGTGCAGCAGGTCGTTGCGACTGTCCTTCCAGTATCGATAGGCTAATCGGGGCGCACCCAGCAGTACCGCCAGAATGCCGGGATAGAGAAGCAATACCGAGCGCGGAACCCCATCCAGCCGGTCGTAAAGAAACAACGCCACATAAATGGCAACCGCGCCTGCCGCGACCGCACGAACGATATTCCACAGATCCGGCAAGCTGGCAAAGCGCCAGACGCTCTTGTACAGACCCGTCCAGCGGAAGATCAACCCCTGCACCATCAAGACGACCGGAAACTCCCACATCTGGAAACTGACGATTTCGTCAGGTTTCAGCGCGTAGCGCAGCATCTTGGCAATCCACCAGGCAAGTGCCGCCACCACGAGGTCGTGAAGCACGACAGCGATGCGAGGATGGATGAAACCTACAAATTTACGAAGCAGCATGGTTTGCCTTGCGCAGCGGGTGTCGAAGGCAATGGCGTTTGAGCAAGAGCCACACCGCCACCGCACCCAGATAGACACCTATAGTAGTGGGGAGCGCGAGGCGCAGATGACTCCAGGCAAACCAGGACAGCGGCAGGACAAACAGCAGATTCCAGCACAAGTATCCCCCACTCACCCAAGCATGCGACCTCCCGCAACGCACTTCCCACTGATACAGGTGTTCGCGATGAGCAGTGTACCAGCGGCGCCCGTGCCATAGCCGTGCAAGTAGCGTCAAGGTTGCGTCAGCGACGAATGAAGACGACAGGATCAAGACCGGCCACAGGAGGGCATGATCCACCCGCCAGAGCAGAGCGCTCAACGCGTAGATCAGAAAACCGACGGTCCCGCTACCCACATCGCCCATGAAGATTCGCGCAGGCGAACGGTTGTAGCACCAAAAACCAAAAGCCGCTACGCAGATGATGGCTGCAGCCGCGCTGAGCGCTGGCTGCCGGGCAGCCAATGCCATCACCGCCATGCCTGCCGTCACAAAAATCACCTGAAGCGCTAGCAGTCCGTCAATACCGTCCATGAAATTGTGCAAATTGATGCTCCATGTGCCGGCGAGCACCAAGGGTGGCAACCACCACCAGGTAAGGTCGGCGCCCAGAAGCCCCATCGAGAACAGCGTGACCGCCAGCAACTGCGCCCCCAGCCTTGGAAGGACCGGCAGCGAACGATGGTCGTCCCACCAGCCGGCACCTGCCACCAGGACAATTGCTGCCACCAGGCTGGCAACAAGGCTCATGGAATATCCTTGCCGCAGCACGCCGGGCAGGCAAACCAGCACTGCAACGACAATGCCGATCCCGCCTCCACGTGGCGTGGCCGTGACATGCGACCGGCGATGTCCGGGACGATCGAGCATGCCGCGGCGATGGGCGTAGCCGATCGCACCGCGCACCACAAGAACCGTGATTAGAAAACTGCCCAGTAACCATCCGATGGTCGTTTGAATCATGGCTTACTCGCTGGCGACGCCGTGAATAGGCCGGATCGTGCCCCAGCTCTTGCAACTGGGGCACTGCCAGTGATGCGCCTTCGCCCCGAATCCGCAGCGTGAGCAACGATACATTGCCTGCCCCTCAAGCAACTTCCGGGTGAGGTCCCGGAGAATCAGGAAATTTTCCCTGGCTTCACCGTCGATCTTGTCCATGGTGGCATCAATAAGAGCCATCAGGCCACGAACCGAGGGACGTTGGCGAAGCTGTGCGGTCAGAAATTCGATAGCTACACGTTCCCCGTCACGCTGCCTGTAGAGGTGGGTCAAAGCCAAAACAGGCGAAACCCCATGATAGCGTTCGAGTAACTCACGCAGAAATTTCTCGGCGCGATCCATCTGCTGAGACCGTGCGTAGCTATTGAGCAAGGGAGGCAGAATTTGCGGCGTGAATGCCATGTCGGCCCGGATCGCTTCCTCGTAGGCCACGACGGCTTCTTCGTGATGCCCATCTTCGGAGTGCAGGCCGCCGGTGAGCATGAATGCCCGCACACAATTGGGTTGACACTCGAATGCCTGGGCCAGATATTCGCGGGCCTCGGCACGTGCACCATGCTGACGTGAACGATCCGCCAGTTCGCAATAAAATTGGGCAATCATCGGCGTTTCGTCCTCGCCGGTCATCACCTCCAGCCGCCGGGCATGAACAATCGCGTCATGCCAATCCCGCTCGTGCTGGTAAATGCCGACCAGGTGACGCAGGGCGGAAGGCGCGTGCGCATTCATGGCGACGAGATCGCAAAACAGCGCTTCGGCGCGATCCAGCAACCCTGCCCGCATGTAATCCTCCCCCAACTCCAACAACGCCACGGTCTTCGTCGCCTCGGATAAACCAGGCCTCGAAACCAGGTGTTGATGCAGGCGGATCGCCCGATCCACTTCACCCCGGCGTCGGAATAGATTGCCCAAGGCGAGGTGCGTCTCCACCGTATCGCGGTTGTACTCGGCCAGCTTGAGAAAAACCTCGATCGCCTTGTCCTGCTCCTCATTGAGGAGGTAGTTCAGGCCGCGAAAATAGTCCGAGGACAGTTCACTGACTTCGGCACCGGAACGGCGGGCTCCCATATAACGCGAGGCCCGCCAGCCAAGAGCGAATGCCACTGGCACCAGCAGCACCAGCAAATACAGAGGATTCATGGCTTGGCCGAGAGCTTCTTTTCGGTACGCAATTGTTCACGACGTCGACGATGGTGACGCGAGCTGACGCCGAGCCATGCCGTGACTCCTCCCAGCAACCAACCGATGACGACCGCTCCGAGCAGGGCCGCACCCTTGGGCAATTGCACCTGGATGAAGGCGAGATCGTAACTGATCAGATCGGCATTGAGCGCGCCCAGCACGACGCCGGCGGCGATGAAAATCACGAGAAAGATGATAACGAGTAGTCGCATGCAGGGACTTTACCCGATTGGTCAGAGCAGGCACAGGCGCCAGCGCCTATTGGCGCGCAGACGATTCATGTCTGCCTTGAAACTTCTCGACATCGACACAAAGAAAAGGCAGGAACGACTCGCGTCGCCTGCCTTCGTCCAACGATCCAGCCTCGGGTCAAGCGACCGTCTGCTGCTCCAGATCGAGATTCACGCGCTCGCGCAATTCCTTGCCTGGCTTGAAATGCGGAACATGCTTGCCTGGCAACGCCACCGCTTCTCCCGTCTTGGGATTGCGACCCATGCGCGGTGGACGGTAATGCAGCGCAAAGCTGCCAAACCCCCGCACCTCGATGCGCTCACCATGAGCCAACGCGTGGCTCATCTGCTCGATCACGCTCTTGACTGCCATCTCGACGTCCGCAAACGCAAGATGAGTCTGGCGCCTCGCCAGCGCTTCGATCAATTCGGATTTGGTCATGGGACCCCAATGTCCGTGACGTAAAACAGTGGGGCGGCGAATTGCCGCCCCACATCAGGTGTTGCTCTAGATCAGTCGGCCTTGTTGAGCTGCTCTTTCAGTAGCGCGCCAAGCTTGGTGGTGCCACTGGCTGCCGACGAATAGTCCGCGGCCGCATCCGGAGCATCTTCCTCATCCTTAGCGCGGATCGAGAGTGCCAGCTGGCGACCCTTGCGATCCATGCCGGTGAACTTGGCTTCGACCGCGTCGCCGACCTTCAGATGCAGCGTCGCATCCTCGATCCGCTCCTTGGCGATGTCGTTTGCACGCAGGTAACCCTCAACGCCTTCACCCAGGTCAATCACTGCACCCTTGGCGTCGACTTCCTTGACGGTACCGTTGACGATCGTGCCACGCGGGTTAGCCGCCATGAACTGACCGAACGGGTCCTGCTCCATCTGCTTGATACCCAGCGAGATGCGCTCACGTTCCGGATCAACGGCCAGCACCACAGCCTCGATCTCTTCGCCCTTCTTGAAGTCGCGAACCAGCTCTTCGCCGGTCACCTGCCAGGAGATGTCGGACAGATGGACCAAGCCATCGATGCCGCCATCCAGGCCGATGAACACACCGAAATCGGTGATCGACTTGATCTGGCCGGAAACCTTGTCGCCCTTCTTGTGCATCGCTGCGAAGGCTTCCCACGGGTTCGAGCGGGTCTGCTTGATACCCAGCGAGATGCGGCGACGCTCCTCGTCCACGTCCAGCACGGTGACTTCGGTTTCATCACCGACCTGAACCACCTTGGCCGGGTTGACGTTCTTGTTGGTCCAGTCCATCTCGGACACGTGCACCAGGCCTTCCACGCCCGGCTCGATCTCGACGAAGCAGCCGTAATCGGTGACGTTGGAGACCTTGCCGAACAGGCGGCTGCCGACCGGATAACGGCGGGCAATGGCGACCCACGGGTCGTCGCCCAGCTGCTTCAGGCCCAGCGAAACGCGGTTGCGCTCCTTGTCGTACTTCAGCACGCGCACGTCCAGCTCGTCGCCGACGTTGACCACTTCGGACGGATGACGCACACGCTTCCACGCCATGTCGGTGATGTGCAGCAGGCCGTCGATGCCGCCCAGGTCCACGAATGCGCCGTAATCGGTGAGGTTCTTGACCACACCCTTGACGACGGCACCCTCGGTCAGGCGCTCGAGCAGCTGCTCGCGCTCCTCGGAGAACTCGGTCTCGACAACGGCGCGGCGGCTGACCACCACGTTGTTGCGCTTGCGATCGAGCTTGATGATCTTGAACTCGAGTTCCTTGCCCTCGAGGTACGACGGGTCGCGCACCGGACGCACGTCGACCAGCGAGCCCGGCAGGAATGCGCGGACGTCCTTGATGTCGACGGTGAAACCACCCTTGACCTTGCCGGAAATCATGCCGACGATGGTCTCTTCCTTGTCGAACGCCTGCTCCAGGTCGTCCCACACCATCGAGCGCTTGGCCTTCTCGCGCGACAGCTTGGTTTCGCCGAACCCGTCTTCCAAAGCTTCGAGGGCTACCTTCACCTCGTCGCCAACCTGCACTTCCATCACGCCCTGCTCGTCCTTGAACTGCTCGATCGGGACGATGCCTTCGCTCTTCAGGCCGGCGTTGATCACGACGACGTCATTGCGGATTTCCACAACGATGCCGGTGACGATGGCGCCGGGCTTCAGCTTGGAGATAGCCTGTTGGCTCTGTTCAAACAGTTCGGCAAAACTTTCAGTCATGTTGATTCCATAGTGGGAAAAGATCGTTGTCCGTTGCGCTTGTCTTTAGGGTTGCGCACGAACTTCACGATCCACCGGTTGAGGGTGTTTCAGGAGGTTCCGAGGAACCGACCAGTAGTCACCGTTGGCCAAAATCCCCTGCCGAGGCAGGAGCTCAAAAACCATCATCCAACCCGATCAGGGCTGCACGACGGCAAAAACTTTAGCGACCACCTCTTCGATCGCGATGCCGGTGGTGTCCACCAGCAAAGCGTCATCGGCAGGCCTGAGCGGAGCGACTGACCGCGATGCATCTCGGTGGTCACGCGCTTCAATTTCACGCTGAAGGCCGCCCAGTGTAACGCTGAGTCCCTTTGCCTTCAACTGCTTATAGCGCCTTTTCGCCCTTTCGGCGGCGCTGGCGGTGAGGAAAACCTTGAACGATGCGTCGGGGAAGATGACCGTACCCATATCTCGGCCATCTGCGACCAGACCTGGTGACTTGCGAAAGCCCAGTTGCAGAGCCACCAACGCCTCACGCACCGACGGCATCGAAGCGATCGCCGACGCGGCGGCGCCCGCCGTTTCGGTACGCAATTCGTCGGTAGCGTCATGCCCATTGACGATCACCCTCGTCTCGCCACCGTCCTCGACCGCCCGAAACCGGATCTTTGTTGCCTCGGCACAGCGGGTCACTGCATCGACATCGGAAAGGTCCAGTCCGGCCGTGCCTGCGGCATAGCCCACGGCGCGATAGAGGGCGCCAGAGTCCAGCAGGCGCCAGCCCAGCCGCTTGGCTACGAGGGCGCTGATGGTGCCCTTGCCCGACCCGGAAGGCCCGTCAATCGTGAGCACCGGAATGGTGTGGGCATGCGTCATGGCGAGTCCTGTCGTGATGGCGAGGGCGGGAGTTTAACGCGTTGACCCCATGGGGGACGCGTGCTATCTAGCCGAACTCCCTAGCATGCAAGTCGAGCCCGAACTGCCTTATGACTGATCTCCGCCACAGGTTCGAGCAAGCCGCCCAGGACATCCAGCAACTGGGTGATCGTCCCGACAACGACACACTGCTGAAGCTGTATGCCTTGTACAAGCAAGGTTCGGAAGGGGACTTGCGGCGGACCCAGCCAGGATTCTTCGACTTTGTCGGAACCGCCAAGCACGAAGCATGGATGCAATTGAACGGGGTTGGAGAGGACGAAGCCATGCAGCGCTACATTGCCTTGGTGAATCAACTGCTGTCTTGATTTGTTGAATCCAGCGACGGCGCGCTTGCATTTCCTACCCCAACAGCGGCACATTCATACGATCGTTTGAGTGCAAGTGGTCGCATGAATTACCCGAATCTGTTTACTCCGCTCGATCTGGGTCATGTGACCCTGCCCAATCGCATCCTGATGGGATCAATGCACACCGGCCTGGAAGACAAGGCCAGCGACTTTGACAAACTTGCTGCGTATTTCGCCGAGCGCGCACGCGGTGGCGTCGGCCTGATGGTGACCGGCGGCATTTCGCCCAGCATTCAGGGATGGCTCAAGCCTCTTGGCGGCCGGCTCACGATGCCCTGGCACAAGCCGCGCCATCGAAAGCTGACCCGTGCGGTTCACGCCGAAAACGGAAAGATATGCATGCAGATCCTGCATGCAGGCCGCTATGGCTATCACCCGTTGTCGGTGGCGCCATCGAAAATCAAATCACCGATTACGCCATTCACTCCTCGCGCGCTGTCCTCACGTGGCGTCGAACGCACCATCAGCGACTTCGTGCACTGCGCGCAGCTAGCGCAGGACGCCGGTTATGACGGCGTCGAGGTGATGGGATCGGAGGGCTATCTGATCAATGAATTCATCGCCGAACGCACCAATCAGCGGCAGGACGCTTGGGGTGGCGATGCCGCCCGACGCATGCGTTTTGCGATTGAAATCGTGCGCCGCACCCGCGATGCGGTCGGCCCTGATTTCATCATCATCTACCGCTTGTCGATGCTGGATCTCGTGCCTGGTGGCCAGCAATGGGATGAGATCGTGACCCTGGCCAAAGCCATCGAGGCCGCTGGCGCGAGCATTATCAACACCGGCATCGGCTGGCATGAGGCACGAATACCGACCATCGTCACCAGCGTGCCTCGTGGCGGCTTTGCATGGGTCACACAAAAGCTCAAGGGTGAGGTGGCCATTCCGCTGGTTGCCACCAATCGCATCAACATGCCTGATGTCGCCGAACGCATCCTCGCCGACGGCGAGGCCGACATGGTGTCCATGGCGCGGCCGTTACTTGCCGACCCGGACTGGGTGAACAAAGCTAAAAGCGGACGCAGCGAGCGGATCAATACCTGCATCGCCTGCAATCAGGCCTGCCTCGATCACGTCTTTCAAAACCGGCGTGCCAGCTGTCTGGTCAATCCACGCGCCTGCCACGAAACCGAACTCGTCATCGCCCCGGCCACCGCACGCAAGCGGGTAGCCGTAGTTGGCGCAGGTCCGGCGGGCATGGCGTGTGCCAGCACCCTTGGCGAGCGCGGCCACAGCGTGACGCTGATGGATCAGGCCAGCGAAATTGGGGGCCAGTTCAATTACGCCAAAAAGATTCCGGGCAAGGAAGAGTTCCACGAGACACTGCGCTACTTTCGCAATCAATTGCGCGCTAGCGGTGTCGATGTGCAACTGGGGCAACGCGCCGACCTCGAGACACTTGCCAGTGGCGGTTACGACGACATCGTGATTGCCACCGGCATCACACCTCGCGAGGTGAGCTTCCCGGGTAGCGATGATCTCCGCGTGCTCAGTTACATTGATGTGCTGGCGGAGCGCAAACCGGTGGGATCCCGCGTAGCGATCATCGGCGCTGGCGGTATTGGCTTCGACGTGGCTGAATACCTGGTGGAAGACGCGCCATCCCCGACCACGGATGTGCTTCGCTGGACCCGGGAATGGGGCGTGGACATGCAACTTTCCCATCGCAGCGGGTTGCAGCCGCCCCGCCCCGACGCGCCCGCACGTCAAGTCTGGCTGCTCCAGCGCAGCGAGGGACGGCTTGGCCGCCGCCTCAACAAGACCACCGGATGGGTCCACCGGGCGACGCTGAAGACCAAGCAAGTCACCATGCTCGGATCAGTCAACTACGAGCGCTTTGACGATAAAGGCCTGCACATCACCGTCGACGGTGCCACACAGATCCTGCCGGTCGACAACGTGGTGATCTGCGCCGGTCAAGAGCCCAATCGGCAACTTGCAGATGATCTGCTCAGTGCCGGCCTGAACGTTCACGTCATTGGCGGAGCAGACATTGCCGCCGAACTCGATGCGAAGCGCGCGATCGCGCAGGGAACTCGCCTGGCCACCGAGATCTGAATCCGCTCATGCGGGCGAAAACAACAACGCCGCGGCATTGAAGGCCACGGCGTTGTTGTTTTCAAATAAAACGCCCCGCAGGAAGACGCATCAATGTGGGCTCGGAGGGGAGTTGAACCAGACATCGTGTTTAGCGTCGCTGCGGAGCGAGGTCGCCGCCACTAGGGGGGGGAGGAAAGTGACGGGACGAGCCAGATTTTATGATCGATGCGTTAAAGTATCTAATATATATTTACGCCACAACTAATTCGAAAAACATATATATGTTCGACTTGCGCCAGCTACGCTACTTCGTCGCCGTTGCAGAGGAGCTCAGCTTCACGCGAGCCGCGCTGCGCCTGCATCTCTCACAGCCGCCCCTGTCCCAGCAGATTCGCTCACTGGAACAGGATCTGGGAGTTCGGCTGCTGGAGCGAACCAAGCGGCATGTTGCTCTCACCGAGCCGGGTCGTGTGTTTTTGGAGCAGGCACGCCAGATTCTGGCGAAGGCAGAAGAGGCACGCAGCCAGGTCGTCGCCTCCGCAGCCGGATACAGTGGCCAATTGCATCTCGCCTATACCGTATCGGTATCTTTCCATCCGGCGTTGCCACAGGCGCTGTTGCGTTTCGGGCAGATTGCTCCGAACGTGCGGCTCAAACTGAGCGAGATGTATACGGAGCCGCAATTCGCGGCGCTGCTATCGGGCGAAATCGACCTGGGTTTCGTCCGCAGCGAACCGACGCACGTACAGGATATGCGCGAACTACGACTCAGCGTCGTGGATCGGGAGCCGCTTTTGCTTGCCCTGCCCTCTGGCCATCCATTGGCTCACCGAACCAGCATTCGGTTGGTGGAAGTCGCCGCCGATTCTTTTGTCTCGCAACCGCGGGAGCTGGCCGCGACCATTTTTGATCGACTGGAAAAACTTGCCACGCAAGCGGGATTTCAGCCTTCCGTCGTGCAACATGCCCAGCAAATCAATGGCCTCCTTGCCCTGGTCGCTGCCGGATTGGGCCTTGCTCTGGTTCCTGCCAGCATGCGCGCGGTTCGGCTGCCCGGCGTAAGTTACGTGGCATTGGAAGATTCCGATGCCTACCTGCTTCTGGCCGTAGCCTGCCGCGCCAACGACCCATCCCCTGCCCTGCAGCAGTTTCTTGTGACGGTAGCTGAAACGGCCATTGCGTCCAGCTTGTGATGACTTCCCGCAGTCGCTATACTTGCACGCTTACATTTTCGTTTAGTGGCAGGAGCTGGCCGTGAAGGTGCTTAACTCTTTGAAGTCCGCCAAGGCGCGGCATCGCGATTGCAAGATTGTCCGTCGTCGCGGCAAGGTTTTCGTGATCTGCAAGAGCAATCCCCGTTTCAAAGCTCGCCAGCGCTGAGTTTACGTTGCTGATGGGTAGGAAAAAGGCCGCGAAAGCGGCCTTTTTCATGTTCGTGCATCGCTGAGATCTGCGACCCACCGGGGCTCCTTATCGCTGCGGTGGAGGATCGGCTCGATCCCTTCTGGAGCGAGCCCGAGTCATTCATCCGTAACGGATGCTGATCACTTCGTAGTGCTTGACGCCGTTGGGTGCCGTGAACTCGATGCTGTCACCCGCGCTCCTTCCAATCAGGGCACGGGCGATCGGTGAAGAAACGGCAATCATGTGTCGCTTGATGTCGGCCTCCAGATCTCCAACGATCTGATACGTCACCGACGTGCCCGCGTCTTCGTCTTCCAGCTCGACGGTGGCACCAAACACCACACGATCGCCAGGATTCAGCTTGGTCACGTCGATCACTTCGGCATTCGAGAGCAGGCTCTCCAATTGGCCGATGCGGCCTTCCGCGAAGCTCTGCTGCTCACGGGCCGCGTGATACTCGGCATTCTCCTTCAGATCGCCATGCGCTCGCGCTTCGGCAATGGCGGCGATGATGCGCGGCCGATCGACGAACTTGAGCTTTTCCAGTTCGCCGCGCAGACGCTCGGATCCGGTCTTGGTAATGGGTGGACGACTCATGCGATCAACTCCTTGTGCAGTTCCTGCAGGCTGTGCACTTCGCCATCGCCCCTGAAATCCAGCGAATGCACCAGTGCCCGCGCGCCGGCCACGGTGGTGGAATAGGTAACACGATGCTGCAACGCCTCGCGACGAATCGAAAACGAATCGGCGATGGCCTGCTTGCCTTCGGTGGTATTGACGATATAGACGATCTCGCCGTTCTTGATCAGATCGACGATATGCGGACGTCCCTCCAGTACCTTGTTCACTCGCTCGCAGACCACGCCATGCTCGGCCAGGTAGCTCGCGGTACCTGAGGTCGCGACAAGATTGAATCCTCGCGCGATGACTTCCCTGGCTACCGGCAACAACCGATCCTTGTCGCCGTCACGGACCGACAGAAATACCTTGCCAACGGACGGCTGGCGGATACCAGCGGCCTCGTGGCCGCGGGCAAAAGCGGCGCCGAAACTGCGGCCCACACCCATCACTTCACCGGTCGAGCGCATCTCGGGACCAAGAATCGGGTCCACGTTCTGGAACTTCAGGAACGGGAAAATCGACTCCTTCACCGAGTAATAAGCGGGAATCACTTCCTTGGTCGCACCCAGACTGGCAAGTGAACGCCCCGCCATCACGCGCGCAGCAATCTTGGCCAGCGGCACGCCGGTCGCTTTCGAGACAAACGGAACAGTCCGCGAAGCCCGCGGGTTCACTTCGAGGATATAGACCGTGTCGCCCTGAATGGCGAACTGGGTGTTCATCAGGCCGATGACCTTCAGCTCGCGCGCCATGGCCGTTACCTGACGCCGCATCTCGTCCTGGATGGGCGCAGTAAGCGAGTAGCAAGGCAACGAGCACGACGAGTCACCGGAATGGACGCCGGCCTCCTCGATGTGTTCCATGATGCCACCGATAAATACATTGCCTTCAGCATCGGCGATCACGTCGACATCGACCTCCACGGCGTGATCGAGGAAACGGTCGAGCAGGACCGGGGAGTCGTTCGATACCTTCACCGCATCGCGGATATAACGCGAGAGATCGTCGTCATCATGCACCACTTCCATGGCGCGACCGCCCAGCACGTAGCTCGGCCGCACCACCAGCGGATAACCGATCTCGCGCGCCAGCGCCAGCGCCTCATCGGCATTTCGAGCCGTGCGGTTTGGCGGCTGTTTCAGACCGATCTTCTCGATCATCTGCTGGAAACGTTCACGATCCTCCGCGAGATCGATGCTGTCCGGACTGGTGCCGATGATCGGTACGCCGGCGGCTTCAAGCGCTCGCGCCAGCTTCAGCGGTGTCTGTCCGCCGTACTGGACGATGACGCCCTTGGGTTTCTCGATGTGGACAATTTCAAGCACGTCCTCCAGCGTCAACGGCTCGAAATACAACCGATCGGACGTGTCGTAATCGGTCGACACCGTTTCCGGGTTGCAGTTGACCATGATGGTTTCATAGCCATCCTCACGCAGCGCCAGGGAAGCGTGCACGCAGCAATAGTCGAACTCGATACCCTGACCGATCCGGTTTGGGCCACCGCCGAGCACCATGATCTTGTCGCGATCCGTCGGCGCAGCCTCGCATTCTTCCTCGTAAGTTGAATACATGTACGCGGTGCTGGTAGCGAACTCCGCTGCGCAGGAATCCACCCGCTTGTAAACCGGGCGCACATTGAGTGTGTGACGCAGATGGCGCACTGACGCTTCGTCCGTATTGAGCAGCTCGGCCATGCGCGCATCGGCAAAACCGAGTCGCTTCAGCTCGCGCATGCGCGGCTCGTTCAAGGCCGTAATGCCCTGCGCAACGATCTCTGCCTCGGTCAGCACGATGTCCTCGAATGCCGCGAGAAACCATGGATCGACCCGACTCAATTTGAATACTTCTTCCAGCGACAAGCCGGCGCGGAACGCATCCGCCAGATGGAAGACGCGATCAGGGCGTGGTTCGCGCAGTTCCCGCTTGAGCGTGGCCAATCCATCGGCGGTGGTGATGTCCAGGCCCGTCGGATTGAGACCGGTGTTGCCGATTTCCAGACCGCGCAAGGCCTTTTGCAGCGACTCCTGGAACGTGCGACCGATCGCCATCACCTCGCCCACCGATTTCATCTGGGTGGTCAGGCGAGCGTCGGCCGTCGGAAACTTCTCAAACGCAAACCGTGGAATCTTGGTCACCACGTAGTCGATCGAGGGCTCGAAGGACGCCGGGGTGAGGCCACCGGTAATGTCGTTCTTCAATTCGTCCAGGGTGTAGCCGACGGCGAGCTTGGCGGCAATCTTGGCGATCGGAAAGCCAGTCGCCTTGGACGCCAATGCAGACGAACGAGACACCCGGGGATTCATCTCGATCACGACGACACGGCCGTCCTCGGCGTTGATGCCGAACTGCACATTGGAGCCGCCGGTGTCCACGCCGATCTTTCGCAGCACGGCGATGGAGGCATCGCGCAGGCGCTGGTATTCCTTGTCGGTGAGGGTCTGCGCCGGCGCTACGGTAATCGAGTCACCGGTATGCACGCCCATCGGATCCAGGTTCTCGATTGAACAGACGATGATGCAGTTGTCCGCGGTATCGCGGACCACTTCCATCTCGAACTCCTTCCAGCCCAGCACGGACTCCTCGACCAGCACCTCGTTGACCGGCGAAAGTTCCAAACCATGCTTGACGATGGCCTCGAATTCCTCGCGGTTGTAGGCGATGCCGCCACCGGAGCCACCCAGCGTAAAGCTGGGTCGGATCACCGTCGGATAGCCGACCTTGGCCTGCGTTTCCAACGCCTGCTCGTACGTGCGCGCAATCTCCGCTTTCGGACAGTCCAAGCCGATCTCAGCCATCGCGATACGAAACAGTTCGCGGTCTTCGGCCATGCGGATGGCTTCGCGCTTGGCGCCGATCAGTTCGACGTTGTACTTCTCCAGCACGCCGTTGTCGGCGAGCTCGAGCGCGCAGTTCAGTCCCGTCTGCCCACCCATCGTAGGCAGCACGGCATCAGGCCGCTCCTTGGCGATGATGCGCTCCACGGTCTGCCAGTTGATCGGCTCGATATAAACCGCATGGGCGGTTTCCGGATCGGTCATGATCGTGGCGGGATTGGAGTTCACCAGGATCACCCGGTAGCCCTCCTCCTTCAGCGCCTTGCAAGCCTGGGCACCGGAGTAGTCGAACTCGCACGCCTGACCGATCACGATCGGGCCCGCGCCAATGACGAGGATGCTCTTGATATCAGTGCGCTTGGGCATGCGTGCGTGCCTCCTGCATCAGGGTGGCGAAACGGTTGAACAAATAGCCGATGTCGTGTGGTCCCGGGCTCGCCTCGGGATGACCCTGGAAGCAGAAGGCGGGACGGTCGGTCAGCGCGAAACCCTGCAGCGAACCGTCGAATAAGGACGTATGGGTCACCCGTGTGTTCCCCGGCAGCGTGGCTGGATCGACCGCATAACCGTGATTCTGTGAGGTGATCAGCACCCGGCCATCATCGAGATCCTTCACCGGATGATTGGCGCCGTGATGCCCGAATTTCATCTTCAGTGTCTTGCTGCCCAGCGCGAGCCCCATCAACTGGTGACCCAGGCAAATACCGAACAGCGGAATCCTGGCTTCCAGCAGCTCCCGGGTTGCGGCAATCGCGTAATCGCAAGCAGCCGGATCGCCGGGCCCGTTGGACAGGAATACGCCATCGGGTTGCATCGCCAGCACCTCACTGGCCGGCGTTTGTGCCGGCACCACGGTAACTTCGCAGCCCTGCTCGGCAAGCAGCCTCAAAATATTGAGCTTGGTACCAAAGTCGTAAGCGACCACCTTGAAGCGCGTGGCGGGCTGATTGAAAGCGGTGCGATCGAGGTCGTACACGCCCTCTTTCCACACATACGACTTGGTGGTACTTACCGACTTGGCCAGGTCCATCCCGTTCAAGCCGGGGAAGACCCGCGCCTTGGTCAATGCATCTTCGGCGTCGATCTGGTCGCCGGCGACGATACAGCCCGCCAGTGAGCCCTTGTCGCGCAGGATGCGGGTGAGACGCCGCGTATCGATGCCCGCGATCGCCACCGTGCCATGGTGCTTGAGATAATCAGGCAGGCTACCGGTACTTCGCCAGCTGCTGGCGCGGCGCGGCACATCTCGAACAATAAGCCCGGCTGCGTGGACGGTGGCAGATTCGACATCTTCGGCATTGACACCGGTATTGCCAATGTGTGGATAGGTCAGCGTAATCAGCTGGCGCGCGTAAGACGGATCAGTGAGGATCTCCTGATATCCCGTCATCGCGGTATTAAAGACAACTTCGCCAACGGTCTCGCCCGTCGCGCCAGCAGCGTATCCGTGAAAAACGCTGCCGTCTTCGAGGGCAAGCAGAGCGGGGACAGACATACGATAACCGCCTTTTAGATGCAGCAAAGTCCGCAAGCCACGTTGGTGCTGGCTTGTGGAACTTGGTAGGGAAAGGGTCTTGGCGGGTAGAAATGATAGGCGGCAGCGCGCTTTCTGTCCACCACATATAGCCTGAACCGTGCGCGGGGGAATCGTTCGCCGCCGTGGTAGCGGCGTTACACTAGGCCACTTTTTACCGGAGTTGACCGCCCCATGAGTGCCGCCGTACTGCTCGATCCCGCCAGACTCGATCGCCCGGATACCACGGTGCTTCAAACGCCCTTCCCGTTCATGGTGGCCCACGGCCAATTGCCGGATGATGCTCGCGGTGATCTCGATCGGGATTTTCCACCCTACGCCAGCGCTGGATTTTTTCCCTATGATCCTGGCGATTGTGGCCCGACCATCAACATGTTGATCAACGACCTGACCTCACCGGGATTCGCCAGTGCCGTGGGCGACCGGCTTGGTATCGCGAACCTCGGTCGTTACCCCACGCTGGTGACCTTGTGCCGTCTGTTGAACAAGCGGCACGGGACCATTCACACCGACAGCAAATCCAAGATTGCGACCGCACTGATCTATCTCAACGCCCAGTGGCCCGATACCAGCGACGGGTGCCTGAGATTTCTCCACAGCATCGACGACATCGACAACATGGTGGCGCCGGAACTGACCCCGCTGTATGGGGAAATCGCCGTATTCAAGCGCTGCGAGAACTCCTTCCACGGCCATCTGCCTTACGAGGGCGAGCGCAAGGTCATCCAGGTTGCCTGGCTGACCAGTGAGGAAGAAAAGCTGCGCAAGACCAAGCGGGGCAAGTTCTCGCGCGCCTTCAAGCGATTGTTTGGCCGTCTGGATACAAAACTCGGGGCGGGTCGCGATCGCAGCGCCTCTCATCCGGATTGAGGCGTGTGAAAGCTTCATTGCCCAGCAAGGTGCCACGCAGAGAAAGCCGAGAAAACGCCGTATAGAAGGGCAACAGGCAGCAGCCAGCGGGCATCGACCCGGCCGCGTCGGAACAACCACCACAGGTAGATGATCGCCAACGCCGTCAGCACGCCTGCCACGATCAGCGGCGTGTCGAACAGCCATGGCGTGGCGAAGATCGCCATTGAACTGGGGATGGTGGCCTGGATCATCATTGACCCGGAGATATTGGCCAAGGCGAGCCGCTCTTTGCCTTGGCGGACCCAGATCAGCGCATTGACCGTCTCCGGCAACTCGGTCGCCACCGGGCTTAGCACCAGCGCCACCAAGTGAGGCGGCAGCGATAGCATCACCCCGATAACTTCGAGCTGGCTGACGAAGACACGCGACGCAGCAGCAATCACCAGCAGCGCCGCGGTTGTCTGGACCACCACCCAGCGCATGCCTGGTTCCCCCTCGCGCGGTCGGAGCTTCAGCGGCTCCAGAATTTCCTCCGCCGGCGCCGCGTCGTCGCTGCGTATCTCACGCCAGACATACAGCCCGTAGGCGATCAGGAACGCGATGCCGAGCAAGGGCTTGAATGCGAACACCACCAGCCCGAGACCGACCTTGACCACGAAAATTGCCAGAAACCACAGCTGATCGCGTGCCAGTCGCCGGTGGTCGACCCGGATGAACCTGTCCTTACGTCGCAAGCGATGGCGATTGCACCACAGCGCAACGCCAACCACCGAATAGGCAATCGTCGCCAGCACCAAGGGTCCGCCCATCGCTGCGCCCACACCGATGTCGCGTGCCTCGGCGGTCTTTCCGAACATCACCGCAACAAACGTTACCGCGCTTTCCGGCAGTGCCGTACCGAAGGCAGCCAGCACCGTGCCGGTCGCTGTCGCTCCGAGCTTGAGCTTCTGACCGAACCATTCGACACCGTTGACGAAGTACTCGCAGGCGAAATAGATCGCACCGGCGGAGCCTGCAAAGAGGCAAAGCGTTATGAACATGGGAACTTCACTGGCCGGGCGAGCGGATGATGAACCAATGGCACATCGGCACCGCCCGCCCGGTCAAGGTGAGCATGTCGATGGCCAAAGGTCTCGCCGGGCAGGTTGCCACCTCTGCGGTGACGTCTGCTGTTCGCACCATGGCGCCGAAAACAACGGCTACCAAGTTTGTTGATACGAACGCCTCTGGGTACGAGGCTGGCTACTCCCCAATGACAAGTAGGGAAGCGTAGCCGCAGGAACAGATACACACAAGCTTGATGTCAGCCCGTTCGGGCGGAAGCAACCCTCGCAGAATCAACTCCCTATAACGCCACCGCGATCACGTCTTCAAGCTGCCATTGACCGGGCGAACGTCCAGCAAGCCAGTACGCAGCCTGCAAAGCGCCTCGTGCGAAAATCCGCCGATCAGTGGCGCGATGGCTCAACTCCAGCCGCTCACCTTGGCCGATCAACATCGCGGTGTGCTCGCCGACGATATCGCCCCCACGAATGACGGCAAAGCCGATACTTCCCTCGGCTCGCGGCCCCGTCTGTCCTTCACGACTGTAGACGGCCGCAGCCTCCAGCGTCGTCTGACGAGCCTCTGCGGCGGCGCGGCCCAAAGCCAGCGCAGTGCCCGAGGGGGCATCCTGCTTGCCACCATGATGTGCTTCGACAATCTCCAGGTCCCAAGCCGCCAGTGCGACAGCGGCCTGGCGCAACAACCGCGTCAACACCGCGGCACCCAGACTGAAATTTCCGGCGCGCAGCAAGGCAATGCGCTCACCGGCCGCATCCAGCCGCCCGGTCAGCTCAACATCGACACCGGTCGTTCCGCTGACCATCGCCACATGCTGGGCAAGGCAATGCTCGAGCGCCGCACCCAATGCCGCCGGGCCGCTGAAATCAATGACGACATCCAGTGCCGGCGCCAGATGCCAATCGCTGGCGTACTTCAACGCCTCTGAAGTGCCGGGGAATACGGGCAAGCCCTCCTGCGGCGAGCCAGGTGCCACCACCGCATGAACCAGGACGAAGCGTTCGTCGCGCTCCAGCAATTGCAGCAAACCCGTGCCCATGCGGCCGGACGCACCATTGATGGCGAGGCGAACTGGTTGGGTCATCAGCGATTCCATGCAGGTGAACAGGACAACTCAGACTTAAGTACGCGTAGCGGTCATGCGGTGACTTTCGACCAGAATTGCTTGACGCCGTCCACCCAGCCCTTGGCTCGAGGCGTGTGCTTCTCGGCATCGGTTCCGCCAAAGGTGGCCTCGAGCGATTCGAACAATTCGCGCTGCTGCTTGGTCAGACGTATGGGGGTTTCCACGACCACCCGACAGATCAGGTCACCATGGCGACTGCTGCGTACTGACTTGACCCCGCGGCCACGCAGCCGGAACTGGGTCCCGGTCTGAGTCTCCTGCGGGATCGAAATCGGCACCTCGCCTTCCAGCGTCGGCACTGGCAATTCAGCACCCAGAGCCGCCTGCGAAAAGCGGATTGGCAACTCACAATGCAGGTCGCTGCCTTCTCGATGAAAGATGGCGTGTTCGCGTACCTGCACTTCCACGTAAAGGTCGCCTGCAGCCGCGCCCGCCGGGCCCGCTTCGCCCTGCCCGCTCAGGCGGATGCGATCACCGTTGTCCACGCCCTCGGGAATCTGCACCGACAACGTGCGGGTTTCCTCGATGCGGCCTTCACCGTGGCACTTTCTGCACGGCTTCTCGATCGCCTGACCTGTCCCACCACAATGCGGACACGCCTGCTGGATCGAAAAAATGCCATTTTGCATGCGGACCTGGCCATGGCCATGGCAAGTACCACACTTGCTGACCTTGCCGTCTTCCGATCCGCTGCCGTTGCAATGATGGCAGTTCACCTGACTTGGCACCTCAATCTGACGATGGATGCCGAACACAGCTTCTTCCAGATCGAGTTCGATGATGTAGCGCAGATCGGCTCCGCGCCGAGCACGCCCGCGTCCACCGCCGCTCCTGCCGAAAATATCCCCGAAGATGTCGCCAAAGACGTCGCCGACGTCACCAAAACCGGCGCCGCCGCGTCCACCCATGCCGTTCTCGAACGCGGCATGGCCGTGTTGGTCATACATGGCTCGCTTCTGTCCATCGGACAGCACTTCGTAGGCCTCCTTGGCCTCCTTGAACTTGTCCTGCGCGGCCGGATCATCCGGACAGCGGTCGGGATGAAATTTCATCGCCAGTCGGCGGAACGACTTCTTCAGCGCGGCCTCGGTGACGCTGCGCTCGACGCCCAGCACTTCGTAATAATCACGCTTGCTCATTCATGCATCCATACGGCTTGTCATATACAGGCGGGCACCCTTCGGGGCCAGCCTTTCATTAAACAAATAGCCCGCGCCGGGAGATTTCCGGGCGCGGGCTGATCGATCGGCGTGCCGATATCGACGACGATTATTATTTGTCGTCTTTGACTTCGGTGAATTCGGCATCAACCACATCGTCCGGCTGGGCCGAGCCACCCGGAGCCGCCTGCGCGCCATCATCCGCTGCGCCACCGCTCTGCGCGGCCGCGTTCAGCGCCTGTGCCAGCTGCTCGAGTTGTGCAACCTTCGAATCGATCGCCGCCTTGTCTTCCCCGTCCTTTACCTTCTCCAGGTCGGCGAGCGCACCCTCGATGCTGCTGAGTTGCTCGGACGGAATCTTGCCGCCGTGTTCTTTCAAGGCGGTGCGGGTGGAATGCACCAACTGGTCAGCCTTGTTACGGGTAGCCACCAGCTCATGGAACTTCTTGTCCTCTTCCTTGTTCGCCTCGGCATCAGAGACCATCCGCTGGATCTCTTCCTCGGACAGGCCCGAACCGGCCTTGATCTCGATCTTCTGCTCCTTGCCGGTCTTCTTGTCCTTGGCTGAGACATGCAGGATGCCGTTGGCATCGATGTCGAAGGTGACCTCTACCTGAGGCTGGCCGCGTGGTGCCGCGTCGATACCCTGCAGGTCGAATTTGCCCAGCGACTTGTTGGCACTGGCGCGCTCGCGCTCACCCTGCAGCACATGCACGGTCACGGCGGTCTGGTTGTCGTCTGCGGTGGAGAACGTCTGCGCCGCCTTGGTCGGCACCGTGGTGTTCTTCTCGATCAGCTTGGTCATCACACCGCCCATCGTCTCGATACCGAGCGACAGCGGCGTCACGTCCAGCAGCAGCACATCCTTGACCGAACCGCCCAGCACGCCACCCTGGATCGCGGCGCCCACGGCCACGGCCTCGTCGGGGTTGACGTCCTTGCGCGGCTCCTTGCCAAAGAAGTCCTTTACCGACTGCTGCACCTTGGGCATGCGGGTCTGACCACCGACCAGGATCACGTCGTCGATATCGGACACGCGCAGACCAGCGTCATTCAACGCCGTACGGCACGGCTCGATGGTGCGCTTGACCAGCTCTTCCACCAGTGCCTCGAGCTTGGCGCGCGTCAACTTGATATTGAGATGCTTCGGCCCGCTCGCATCGGCAGTGACGTACGGCAGGTTGACATCGGTCTGATGGTTGGAGGACAGCTCGATCTTGGCGCGCTCGGCAGCATCCTTGAGGCGCTGAAGCGCCAGCGGATCCTTGCGCAGGTCCACGCCCTGCTCCTTGTTGAATTCATCAACCAGGTAATCGATGACGCGCATGTCGAAATCCTCACCACCGAGGAAGGTGTCACCGTTGGTGGCCAGCACTTCGAATTGCTTCTCGCCGTCGACTTCGGCGATCTCGATGATCGACACATCGAACGTGCCACCACCCAGGTCGTACACGGCGATCTTGCGGTCGCCGCCGTTTTTGTCCATGCCGTAGGCCAGCGCGGCCGCTGTCGGCTCATTGATGATTCGCTTGACGTCGAGACCGGCAATCTTGCCCGCGTCCTTGGTCGCCTGACGCTGGCTGTCGTTGAAGTACGCCGGCACCGTGATCACGGCCTCGGTGATCGTCTCACCGAGATAATCCTCGGCGGTCTTCTTCATCTTCATCAGCACCTTGGCAGCAATCTCCTGCGGCGCCATCTTCTTGCCGTCGGACGTCTGGACCCAGGCGTCGCCGTTCTCATGCGCCACGATGGCGTACGGCACGATGTTGATGTCTTTCTGAACTTCGGCGTCAGTGAACTTGCGGCCGATCAGGCGCTTCACCGCGTAAAAGGTGTTTTTCGGATTGGTGACGCTCTGGCGTTTGGCCGAGGCGCCGACAAGAACTTCGCCGTCCTTGTTGAAGGCGACGATGGATGGTGTGGTGCGGTCACCTTCCGAGTTTTCAATGACCTTGGCCGAGCTTCCGTCCATGATGGACACGCAGGAATTGGTCGTGCCCAGGTCGATACCGATGATCTTGCCCATGTAGTGCTCCGATGTTTTTGTGCGGCCCCCACGGCCGCGATGGTTTTCAGATGGGGGTCGGTGTCAGCGATTCAATGCTGGCACCGCCCCGGAATGCGATTTACCGGTGTCCGTCAAAGCGCCATTCAGGCAGCTTTGGCTGTAATCCGTCAGTCCTTGGCAACAGCGACAAGTGCTGGCCGAAGCAGGCGATCGTTCAGCACATAGCCCTTCTGCAGCACTCTGACGACCGTGCCTGACGCCTTATCCGGCGCATCGACCATGCTCACCGCGTGGTGGCGTTCCGGATCGAGCGGCTCGCCAATCGGGTTGATCTGCGCCATGCCGTGATTCTCGGCAACTTTCAGCAACGACTTCAGTGTGAGGTTGATGCCTTCTCGCATGGAAGCCAGGTCTCCTCCCTCGACGGCCAAACCGTTTTCCAGACCATCGTAGACAGGCAGCAACTCGTTCAACAGCTTTTCATTGGCGAAGCGGCGAGCCTGCTCGAGATCACGGTGCAACCGGCGGCGCTGATTCTCAAGCTCCGCATGTTCGCGCAAAACCTTCTCGCGCAACTCGATATTGCTGGCCTCCAGTTCGGTCACGCGCGCTTGCAATGCGTCCAGTTGGGAGATGGAAGAGTCATCCGGCTGTTGAGGTTCCGGCATTTCACCCGGCGACTGCGGATCGTTGTTCTGCATGCATCACTCCAAGCGTGGTGGAGATCAGCGCAAGGCTGACCCTCCAGAAAATTGAAAATCCTGCTTCCCGCTGCGGTTATAGGGTCGTCGCGGCGCGATTCAAGGCGTCACTGAGCAATCCGGCGGTAGCCTGTACCACCGGGATCACTCTTTCGTAAGCCATACGGGTGGGACCGATCACCCCCACGGCGCCCAGCACCCGTCCCTGTGCACCATAACTGGCGGTCACCACGCTGCAGCCATCAAGCGCCGTGAATCCCGATTCCTCACCGATAAAAAGGCGCACACCTGGTGCCTTCGAACAAACCTCCATCAGCTGCAACAGCTCGTTCTTCTGCTGGAAGGCATCGAACAACTCGCGCAGACGCTCCAGGTTGGACAGTTCGGAGTACGCCATCAGGTTGGTCTGGCCGCTCACCAGTACATCATCGCCACCCGCCTGCGGCGCAAATGAAGCCGTGGCCAGCTCCATGGTGCTGGTCAGAAGCCGGTTGAGCTCGCTGCCAGCCTCCTGCAATTCGACCAGCAACTGAATGCGTATGTCATCCAGGCGCAAACCGGCGAAGTGACTGTTGAGATAATTCGCCGCCTGTTCAAGTTCACCGGTTTTCAGCGGCTTGGCCAACTGAACGATGCGGTTCTGCACCTGATTATCGGTAAATACAAGGATCACCAGCACTTTGGCATCGGGCAGCGCGACGAAATCGATATGGCGTAGTGGAAAATCGACCTGCCGAGGCACCGTAACCACACCGGCAAAACGAGTCATCGCCGATAGCAAGGTCGAGACATTCCCCAGCAGATCCAGCGTTGTGGTCGGACCCGGCGGCAGCTCTTGCTGCATCCGAACCATCTCTGCATGTCGCAGCGGCTGCAGCTCGATCAGACTGTCGACGAACAACCGCAGACCGCGCGGCGTCGGCACCCTGCCTGCCGACGTATGTGGCGAGACGACCAGACCGGCATCTTCGAGATCGGCCATGATATTGCGAATGGTGGCCGGACTGACCTTGAGTCCTGACGAACGAGCCAGCGTGCGAGAACCCACCGGTTCGCCATCCACGAGGTACTGGGCAATCAGCGCACGCAGCAGGCGTCGGGCGCGTGCATCGAGGTCGGGGCTATGCGGGTTGATCATGCGCTGTAGCATTCCTTGAGACTGGAATGAAATAAGGTCTACTCGCGCTGCTTGCAAGTGAAGTCCCTGTTTGACACAGCGGCGGTACCGCTACAATCCCACCATCTCACTGTTTGTCTGCCCATGCTCATTTCGCTTTACGTTCGCCATTTTGCCGTCGTCGAAGCCGCCGAGATCACGTTTGGTCCGGGCCTAACCGTGGTCAGCGGTGAGACCGGTGCCGGAAAATCGCTGCTGGTTGATGCGCTGATGCTGCTCGCCGGTGCCCGCGCCGACAGCGGCATGGTACGCGCTGGCAGTAACCGTGCCGAGCTGGCTGCCGAATTTGACTTGAGCGAACTCCCTGAAGCACGCGAGTGGCTGCAACGGGAGGAGCTCGATGAGGATGGCGGCTGCCAGTTGCGCCGTGTCCTGCGCACTGAGGGCAGTTCCAAGGCATGGATCAATGGCCGTCCTGCCAATGCTCGCCAGCTCGGCGAAATTGCCTCTTTGCTGGTGGAGATTCACGGCCAGCACGAGCATCAGGCCCTGCTTTCGCGCCCTCATCAGCTCGCCCTGCTGGACGCTTATGCAGGCCACGAAGAGTTGTTGAGGCAGGTCCGCGACAGTGCCCTGCAATGGCGGGAAATGGTGGCGCACATGCGCAAACTTGCCGGTGGCGAGGACCGCGCCGGACGCATCGAACTACTGCGACACGAAATCGGGAATCTTGAAAAGTGGGCGCTGCCTGCAGCGGATCTCCGCGAACTGGAAGCGAGCCACAGGCGTCTCGCCAATACCGGCCGCCTGGTCGAGGGCAGCGCCAGCGTGGTTGAGCTGCTGGACGGCGACAGCGAATTTGCCTTGCGTCGCACGCTGGCCCGCGCGCATACCGAACTGGGCAAGCTCGCTGCCCTGGACGAAAGGCTGACGCCCCTGCTGGAGCTGCTCGACAACGCCAGCATCCACCTCGGCGAAGCGGCTGACGGGCTGGGCCGATATGCGCAGGATATCGATCTGGATCCTGATCGCTTCGATGAAGTCGACAAGCATTTGTCGCACTTGCATGACCTTTCGCGCAGGCATCGCTTGCCGATGGAGGAACTGGCCGACAAGCTGGCCGAATTGCAAGTTGAATTGGCCGAGCTGGAAGGTGCTGGCGAGACACTGGAAAAACTCGACGCCCAGCGCCTGGCGATGCAGAACACGTATGCCGAGGCGGCCAGACAGCTGAGCCAGGCTCGCACCCAGGCCGCCGCCAAACTCGGTGAGGAAGTCAGCTTGCTGATGTCCGAACTGGGCATGTCCGGTGGTGTACTGCGCGTCGAGCTGGAGGCGGTGACGAGTGACGATCCGGACCCGCAAGGTGCGGAACGATGCGAGCTGCTGGTCAGCGCGAACCCTGGCCAACCACCGCGAGCCCTGCGCAAGGTCGCCTCGGGCGGCGAGCTGGCGCGCATCAGCCTGGCCATTGAAGTCGCCACCTTGGGCAAGGACACCGTCGGCAGCATGATCTTTGACGAGGTCGATACGGGCATTGGTGGCGCTGTCGCCGAGGTGGTCGGGCAGAAACTCCGGTCTCTCGGCGGCCAGCGCCAAGTGCTATGCGTGACCCACCTGCCTCAAGTTGCTGCGCAGGGCCACGCGCACCTGCTCGTGAGCAAACACAGCGATGGCGATTCGACCCATACACAGATCGACACGCTGGACGCCGGCGGCCGCCGTGACGAGCTGGCTCGCATGCTTGGCGGCTTGGAAATCACTCGCGAAACTCGGGCACACGCCAAACAGATGCTCGAGCGGGCACAGACCGCCTGACCGCGACCGTAGTCGAGTCCTCGAACTCAATTCACTGGCGGCAGCAATCCTCGCTCTGTCGCCAGCCGATAAAGATCAAGTTCCGACCCTGCACCGAGCTTGCCCATCAGGCTGGCACGGTGGATGTACACGGTTTTCTGGCCAATGCTCAGCTCGCCCGCCACCTGTTTTGGCGTCAGCCCACCGGCAAGTAAAAGAAACACTTCGCGCTCGCGCGCAGTCAACCGATTGATCGGATCGAGTGCGGCGCTCGGGCGCTCGGCCCGACGCTGAACCAGATCGGAGCTCAGAAAGCACTCGCCATGCATCACGGCGCGCAAGCCCGCAACCAGTTCTTCCGGTGCAATTCCCTTGGTCACATAGCCGCTGGCACCACGACGCAGGGCCTCCGATACGTAGGGTTCGCCGTCGTGCATGCTCAGTACCACGATCCGCGTCTCCCCGGACACGCTCAACAGATGCTCGATCAACGGTAGGCCGCTGCCATCGGGTAGCGACAGGTCCAGTGCCACCAGATCGGGCCGCCATCGCGCCACCGCCTCCACCGCATCGTCGGCGCTGCGGCATTCGTCCACGACTTCAAGATCCGGCTCCATCTCGATCAGCCGTTTGAATCCTTCGCGAACGATGGCATGGTCATCGACCAGAACTATGCTGTACATAACACCTACTTTACACATTGACTTGGTCGTTGGGGCCGTTTGCATAAACAGGCAGCGTCCGCATTTGGCCTGATCTGCCCTGTAACATCCTCGCATGCGCCAGGGATCCCACCGACTGCCCGACTCCGGCCCGCTTCTCGGCGCCGGCTATTTGCTGCTGTGGCTCTTGCTTTGGCCTACGGTGCAGCCATTCTGGATGCTGCCCTATGGCCTGCGCTTTGGTGCGCTGTTGCTAACTCCCGTACGTTATTGGGGCTGGCTGCTGGGCGCGGAGCTGGCGGCAACCGCCAGCATCGGCATCGCTCAAGGACAGCCGCTGGGTTGGGCGGCATTTGCGATTGACGAATTGCCCGCGCCGCTGGTGATGGCAGCGGTACTGTGGCTGCTTCGCCGCTTTACCGTGCATGTCAGTTTGCAGACTCCCCAGGAAGTCACCCGACTGTTGCTGACCGTCGTACTTGTCGTTACGGCAACCACGGCGATGGACGCTACGCTGCTTGTCCTGACCAAGTTGCCCAGCTCATCCGACCTGATGATCCGCGTGCTCGGCGAGCAATTGCTCAGTCACTATCTGGGCATCCTGCTGATCGTGCCGCTGATGATCATGCTGCTGCGGACCCGGCTGCAGTACAAAGCTCTGGCCAGCCTGATGATGGATGGCTTGCTGGTGATGCTGCCTTCGATGACCATCCTGCTGGTGCTGTCGGAACAGGCGGCGCCACAACCCCAGTTCGCCCGCGTGCTTTCACTGGCGCCGGTGCTCTTCTTCGCCTTCCGCCATGGCTGGCGTGGCGCCAGTCTTGCCATGCTGGTTACCAGCCTAGGCATGACCCTGGTCGACCGGCATCTCGGTCACCCACCGTCCGGAGCCTCCGCGTATCTCTTTCTTGCCGTCGCCGGCACCGGGGCGCTCATGCTTGGATCGGCCACCGATGCCCTGCGTCACAGCAGTGCACGCGTCACCGAACAGAATATTTATTTGGGCGCAGTAAATCGGCGACTCGATCAACTTGCACACCAGCTGCGTGACGCCGCTCGCGGCAATCTGCAAGCCGACGAGAACCAGCGTCGGCATCTCGCTGCCGAGCTGCATGATGAGCTCGGCCAGAACATCACGGCTATCCAGACCCACGTAAAGTTGGCTCAGGCTCGCTTGCGTCAGGCTGGCATGGAAGACATAAGTGAATCGATCAATAACATCCTCGCCCACATGCGGCGGGCACTGCACCGCCTGCTGGATGACCTGCGCCCGGCCGTCCTGGATGAGTTCGGACTGCTTCGCGCGCTCGACGAAGGCCCTATCCGCGATCTGCTGGACACCGCAGGCATGGCGTACCACACCGAACTCCACGGCGATCCCCGGCTACTTGACGACGACACCCGCACCGCGATCTACCGGCTGGTTCAGGAAAGTGCTACCAATGCCGTGAAGCACGCCCAAGCGAGCGAGTTCAGACTCCGGCTACGTATCGGCCAACGCCACGGGATGGCACTGGCCGTGCTTGATCTGCGCGATGACGGCACCGGACTACCTAGCCGCCTGCCCCGCGGTGGCCGAGGTCTCCAGGGCATGCGTGACCGGGTGACCTCGCTCGGCGGCCAATTTCGACTCCGTCCCGATCATAGCGGTGTTCATTTGCGGATTTTGTTGCGGGGGAACAACAGCCATCAGGATCGGCATCCGTCGAACTAGGAATTTTTCCGATACCGGAAACGTAAAAACTTCGTTACGATCAGTTCCATCGATGTGGGGGAGCCACCATTGTGAAATGGTGGATCAGGGTCTCCGTGGGGACGGAGGCTCTGAAAAAACGGCAAGGATGCCGTTTCGCCGCTATCTGGCGCAGAGTTGAGCAGACGGGTTCATTCGCGTTTGCTACCGGTAGATAGCGGAGCAGCCGTCAGGCGGACAGGAGTCCACCTTGCGGCTTTTTTATGCCTGGTATTCAGCTAGCTGCAGACGATCGGCCAGCTTCCGTCGCGCGATTCCAGACGCGGGTGCAGGTTCGTCACCAAACTAGCCCTTGCGCGGCCGCTGCTTGGGGCGCACGTACAACACCAGACTGTGATCCTCGATCACGTATCCATGACGTGCGGCAACTTCGCGCTGCAAGCGCTCGATGTCCTCGCTGACGAACTCGATCACTTTCCCGCTGTCCACATCAATCATGTGGTCATGGTGCTTACCGCGATCCAGCTCATAGACCGCCTGGCCACCTTCGAAATTGTGCTTGACGATGATTCCCGCTGCCTCGAACTGGGTCAGGACCCGATACACCGTGGCAAGACCGATATCTTCCTGATGCGCGAGCAACTTCTTGTACACATCTTCGGCGGTGAGATGTTGCACGCCCTGTTCGTCGAAGATCTGCAGAATGCGCATTCGCGGGTGGGTCACCTTGAGCCCGACCCTGCGTAGTTCCTTGGTTTCCTGTTCCATATTTCGACCTCCGCACGCGGCGTTTCAAGCCTGTAGTGTATCATCCAACACCTTTACGACCTGGACGCAACTTGCATGCAAAAGCTGATCACCCTGCTGGTTTTTTCCATGCTGGCGCTCACCATCGCCGGCTGCCACATCGTCTACCAACCCGACGTCCAGCAAGGCAATCTGCTCGACAAGAAAACCGTCGACCAACTGAAACCCGGCATGACCAAGCATCAAGTTCTCGTGTTGATGGGCACACCATCGGTCAGCACGCCATTTGACCGCAGTCGCTGGGACTATGTCTCGACGTTCTCGCATCGCGGCAACAAGAAGAAAGTTCGCACGCTGAAGCTGACCTTCAACAACGACACGCTGGTTCGTACCGAAGGCGATTTCTTCGCACAGGATGCGCAAAAGCTGGTCAACGAGACCAAGAAGTACAACTCCGGTTATCCAGTCAACGAAACCGAAGGTGACAAGAGCAAATCACCGGATGAAAAAGGTGGTGGGTTTGGCCAGGACAAGCCAGACAATCAGCCGGTGCGCTGAGATCATTTGGAATACGGAAGAATCATTGACGCGTCCGCGAGTTGCTCATCGGGCGCGTCGACGTCTCGCGTCCATCGGATCGATCGTCAGAGGCCGATAGATCTCGATTCGGTCTCCGTGCACCACCACGTGATCAGGCGCCACCTTGCGAGCAAAAATTCCCCAATGACAGCCGTCCATGGAACCTTCCGGAATCATGGCAGCGATCCCTGATGCATTGATGGCATCGCGCACCGTAGTTCCCTCTACCAATAGAATTTCCAGCTTTGTTTGCTGGCCGGCCTCTGCGTAGACGACCTGCGCACGGATCATACGCTCAGCCATAGACGCGCTCCGCTTCCCTACAAAAGTCGTCGACCATGCGCCCGGCCAAGCCCTGAAAACCAAGCTTCATGGCAGCACCGCCCAGCTTTCCGGCGTAGTCGAAATCAAGGGCAAAGGAGATCTTGCAGCCCTCATCGCCCAGTGCCATGAAATCCCACACGCCCTCAAGACTGCGAAACGGCCCGTCAACGAGATCCATTTTCAGACGCTGCGGCGGATCCACGGTGTTGCGCGTGGTAAAGCTTTGGCGGAACCCTGCAAACTTGAGATCCAGACGAGCCACCAACACATATTCCTCACGCTGCAAAACCTCCGCGCCCATACACCATTGAAAAAGCGTTGGGTATGCTTCAACCTCGTTGACCAGCTCAAACATCTGTCTCGGTGAATATTTCACCAGCGCGCTGCGACGTATTTCGATCACGGCAACCCTCGATCTTTTTGCATTCATCCTTGAATGCGAAAATCAAGAAGCAGCCCTCCATGGCTGCACTTTTTCAACAAGGCCGTTCCCACCGGGACAGCCCGACTAAAGGGCGACTCGCCCGAGTTTAACGGACATGTCGAATACGAAGGACAAAGACAAGAAAGGCGGGGGCACCATTGCGCTCAACAAGCGCTCTCGTTTCGAATACCACATCGACGAGCGTTTCGAGGCTGGCGTGGCACTGCAGGGCTGGGAACTGAAGGCACTGCGCGCCGGTCGGATCAACTTCGGCGACAGCTACGCCATCGTCAAGAATGATGAAGTGTTCCTGATCGGCGCATCGATCCCGCCCCTGATCAGCGCGTCGACCCATGTCATCGCCGACGACCGACGCTCGAGGAAACTTCTGCTGCACCGCAAGGAAATCGATCAACTCGTCGGTGCAGTCGAACGAAAAGGCTACACGCTGGTGCCTACCGCGATGTACTGGAAAGGAAACAAGGTGAAGGTCGAGGTCGGCCTGGCGCGCGGCAAACAGGAGCATGACAAGCGCGATACCTCCAAGCAGCGCGACTGGATGATCGAGAAGCAGCGAACCATGCGCTCGCACAACCGCAGCGCCTGATCAGACAACGGCGCCTACAAAAATCCCCGACAAGTCGATCTTCTCTACCGACAATCGTATCGGTTCTTACCAGGTGTCGGGGCAAGCCAAGTGCTGCAGACCTGGCGTCAATTCGATTTCCATCTGCGGAACTGGAACTGCGTGCACATAGCTTCACCCGACCTTCGGTCAGACGCTGACAAACCTATCTCGAAACGCTCGCCGCCCCTTGTCGTAAGGCACCGGATTCGTGGCGTGCGGAATTGGCGCGCTTCTGTCACCTATGAGGTACTTGATTCGATAAGTACAATTGCCGGATGGATGCAGCATCCCTCCGATGATCCGTTTGGGGTTCAGCGCACGCTCCTGAAACAGGCGATCCAGCACCTTCTGAACCTGCGGCCCGAGGCTGACGAATATGGCTTCCTTCAGTTCCTCAACCTCTGCCACAAAGTTTTCCAAGAGGTATTTCCGCAGCAGCGGATGCTTGGTCATGTCCGGGCTGCCACGGTAATCGCCGTCTTTTACGAACACCGGATACCGCAAGAGAGATGTGGTCTGCACCAAGTGGCGTGACGTGGAGAACAGATCTGCCGAATCGCTTAGGCCGAGCCACTCGTGGACGCCCCAGTGATTGAGCTGATTGATCAGGTTGCCCCGCAGCGGTTCGCCACTGAATGCGCCAACGTTTTTGGCGGCCTGGATGGCTTCCGATTTGGATTTGCCGGCCTGCAGCGCGCGCCTCGCCTCATTGTTGGCATTCACCATCTGCGTAGGCCCAGGCGTGATACCGACCAGGACGATCCTGGCACTCGGATTAACGTACTCAAACGGCGAGTAGTAGACCTTCACATCACCGCTCGCATCCATCAATAGGTGCGGGTCGCGCACCACCGGAGGTGTCGATCCACACAGAACGGGAGCGTATTTTTGGATTAGGTCTATTTCCATCGTTCTGAAATTTCCTTGTCTATAACTGTCTTGAGTCATCCGATCAAATCCGGATTTGCGAAACTCGGTACGCTGCTTGTATGGATCAGCCAAGGCGGCTCAGGCCGGAACCAGCCCACGGCGCTCGCTAACTCCCGCCAGCTCGTGCATCCAGTCCACCGTTCCATCGAGAACCTTCGCGACCTTGACGCCGCGCGCCGAGAAAATCCGGGCCAGCGATTCGTAGTAGCCAAGCGTACCGTCACGACCACCAGTGAAGCGGTCGAACACACGCGTGCCTGTTTCGGGGTCTTCAAGGTCCTGCACGATGGCGCGAGCGTTGTGCAGCTTGTCACATGCGCTGACGAGCAGAGTCTGGTCGCTGGCGGTCTCTAAATGGGCGATATACGCGTGCTTTCGGACAAGCCAATCGCGCCGTTTGGCCTCACTGTGAGTATGTTTGGCCTTGCTTTGGGCAGTACCATCGGTGCAATCGGCGACCATATTTGCCACGGCATCGCCGAACTGGGCGCGGATCAAGCCTTCATGCTCAATGCCGCAATCCTCGACGGAGTCGTGCAGCAAGCCGGCTATCGCCTGGTCCTCACTGCCACCAAACTCGATGACCAGACTGGCCACGCCCAGCAGGTGGTAGATGTACGGGATGTCTGACCCTTTGCGTGTCTGCGCGGCGTGCGCGACGCGCGCATAGTCCACTGCACGACTGAAACGTTCGGTGAGTACGGTCATGATGATGTCCTTCATTGGCTTTCCTGCGCCGACGATGACAGCAGCCGGTCGCAGCACAAGAGATTGGTCGCGATGGAAAATGCGACCCGCAGAGACCCATCATGACGAGGTCAGGCCTGCCCACAAAAAAGGCCGGCTATATGGCCGGCCTTCGTTGCTTCTGCGTGGAGCTGTAAATGGTGGGTGGCGGGAGTCGAACCTGCACCCGTTGGCTATTCGATTGGGTTTCAAGCCCTCGGCTGCCTAAAAGCTGCCTGATAAATAATTGACTTCATGGGAATTGAACCGGCGTCCTCCATTTGGAATTGAGCGATGCCATCGCACTTTACCAACGCCGAGCGCTTCAAATTCCTTGCCGAAAATACCGAAAATGTCATTCAGTGCGAGCTCTTCAAAAACGGCCACTGGGCCGAGGTCGAAGTCCGCAACGCCCAAGAGCCCCGCGGGCTGCCGATGGTCGCTTAGGCGGGTGCGCCTGCTTCGCAGTAAAGGTACTTTTGAAACCCGACAAAGACGTTGCGGATCTGCTCAGGCGTACCCAGATCGGCCGCTGCATCAGCAATGGCGTGGTATTTGAGACGCAGTAACGGAATGAGCTTGTCGAGGTCCAGTTCATCGACACCTTCCTCGACGTAGTGGCCCAGCACGAAATCAAGGAACGCCAGCCACTGGTTGCTTCGGTAGCGCGTATTGATGCCTTGCTTTGCCAGCACGACGCGTTCGCTGCCGGTCAGCGGAGCACGGGTGTAGGCGATGTACGCAAGAACATCAAACAGGTCGCTCTTCTCCGCCTCGATGATCTTTTGCATCTCACTGAGTTGCTCACGACCAAATCCTCTTTCCGCGAGCCCCTGCAAAAGAGTCTTGCGGGTGACTGGATCACTCCAGATCGCACGCAGCTCGTCCTCATCCCTGAAGAAGTCCGGCAAGCTGCCAAACAGGCTCTCTACGAATTGTGCGGCTGACGTAGGCTGGCCATCGGGGCCCAGATAGCTTGTCACCGACATGCTCTGGAACGAGCGCTCCTCGCCGTCGGCCAACTTGATCCTGACCTTTTTCTTGCATACGCACGGCCGCTGCCCGCATTGCTCGCAGGGTTCGGGCTCACACTGACATGGGCGCTCTCCGCAAACCACACACAGCGGCGGCGTCTTTTGACATTGGCAAGGATGCTGGCCACATCGGCCGCAGGGATCGGTCCCCTCGGACTCGCCATCCCACTCCGGATCCTTGAAGTGCGCATGGGCTTTCACGAAATCAAAGATGGTGAAGTAGTCCTTGCCGTCGAGCAGGCGCTTGCCACGGCCGATAATCTGCTTGAACTCGATCATGGAGCCGACCGGGCGCATCAGCACAATATTGCGTACACCGCGCGCATCCACGCCGTTAGATAGCTTCTGCGAGGTGGTCAACACGGTGGGGATGGTGTTCTCGTTATTCTG